>JBBPXY010000059.1:0-76009 GCA_038200435.1 Solirubrobacterales bacterium | reverse complement strand
CCTCGCGTTCCAGGACGTGCGCGTGCCCGCGAGCGCGATGCTCGGGCAGGAGGGCAAGGGCTTCTACCACATCCTGTGGGAGCTTCAGGGCGAGCGCCTGATCGGCGCGGCCGGATGCGTGGCCGGCGCCCAGCGCTGCTTCGAGCAGACCCTGCAGTACGCGCAGGAGCGGGTCGCCTTCGGCAAGGCCATCGGCAAGTTCCAGGTGATCCGCCACAAGTTCGCCGAGATGGCGACGAAGATCGAGTCCGCGAGGCAGATGAACTACGTCACCGCCTGGCGCTTTGCCAACGGCGAGTACCCCGTGCGCGAGATCTCGATGGCGAAGCTGCACGCCTCGCGGATCGCGGTCGAGGTGGCCGACGAGTGCATTCAGATCCACGGCGGCGCCGGATACATGAGGGAGTACGGCGTCGAGCGCGTGTGGCGCGACATGCGCCTCAACCGCATCGGGGCGGGCACCGACGAGATCATGCTCGACGTCATCGGGCGCTCGTACGGGCTGTAGAGAGCGGTGTAGCCGCTCGCCGCGGGCCGTTGTAGGGTCCGCGGCATGAGCGCCACTCCGCAGCTACGCCCCCTTCGCGTCGGGGAAGTTATCGACGCGGCGATCAAGATCTACACGCGCAACGCCGGGCAGCTGTTCAAGACGGTGCTGGTCGTGATCGTTCCGTTCGAGATCCTGGCCGCGATCCTGCTGGCCTCCGCTGTGTCGGGCACGACGGTCGTCGACGGGAAGTTCCTCTTCCAGTCACAGAGCGATCTGGACTCCTACGGAGTGATTGCGCTGATCCTCACGGTGCTCGTGCTGCTCATCACTCTCCTGGCAAACGCGGCCTGCTTCAAGGCCGTGAGCGACACCTACCTCGGCGAGAAGCCGAACTGGCGGGAGTCGCTGGGCTTTGCCGTCAAGCGACTGGGCCCGGTGCTGTGGCTCTCGATCATCGCGTTCGTGATCCTCGCCATCGCGTTCGTCGCTCTCTTCGTTCCCTTCGTTTACCTCTTTGTGGCCTTCTCCGTCGCCCTGCCCGTCCTGCTTGTCGAGCGCATCGGTGGCTTCAAGGCCCTCAGCCGCTCATTCGAGCTCACCAAGGGCCGCTGGTGGGCGACGCTCGGGACCATTTTCGTCGCAACGATCCTCGTCGTCGTAATCCAGTTCATCTTCAGCGCCATCATCGGGGTCATCTTGGGCGTCGCGTTCCACGGGTCGGGGGGTAGCCCGGTGCTCCGCGTGGTGCTCCAGCGCATCCTCGACGGCGCCGGGCAGATGATCTCGATCCCGTTCTACGCCGCCTGCATCACGGTCATCTACTACGACCTGCGGGTGCGCAAGGAGGGCTACGACCTGCAACTCCTGGCGAAGGGGATCGGCCGCTCGGCCCCCGCTTCCGCGGCACCGGCCGGCGCGGCGCCGGCCGGGTCCGAGACTCGGGCTCCGGACGGCCTCTCCTCCGGGCAGGAGCCGACGGGACTCGAGCGGCCGGGCGGCTCGTCTCCGCCGCCACCGCCTTCGGGTTGACGCGAACTCTCGCCGCCGTCCTCTGCGCGGCGGCTGCCTGTTGCCTGGCTCAGCCGACGCTCGCCTCTGCCTCTCCGGACAGCGCGCAGTTGCGACGGCAGGCGCGGTCGATCCTCGCCGAACGCCGCTTTCACGCGACCCGCCTGCCGCGCCCGCTGCACGGCTTCTTCGCGAGCCTCGCAAGATCGCTCAAGCCCATCGAGCGCGCGATCGAGCGCTTCTTCGCAAAGCTCGTGAAGCTCGTTCCCGGCGGAGGGTTCGTGCTCTGGCCGGTGCTGGCCGCGCTGGTGCTGCTGGCCGCGCTCGTGCTTACTCGCGGCAGCGTGCGGCGCCGGGCGCGAGCCGAGCAGACGCGAGAGTCAGACCGGCACGCGCTGATCACATCGGCCGATGACCCGGACGAGCTCGAGCTGCGCGCGGAGGAGGCCAGCCGCGCGGACAATCTCGACCTGGCCCTGCGCCTGCGCTTCCGCGCGGGACTGGTCCGGCTCGACGCGCGCAAGGCGATCGAGCTGCGTCCCTCGCTGACCACCGGCGAAGTGGCCAGGGCGCTGCGGTCGCCCGTGTTCTCAGGTCTGGCCGCCTCGTTCGACGAGGTGACCTACGGCGGGCGGTCAGCGAGCGCCGAGGAGATCGAGGCGGCGCGATCCGGCTGGCCGCGCGTGCTTGAGGAGGCGGGCCGCTCGTGAGCGCGGTGTCGCTCGACGCCGCGCCACACCGCTTGCGGCGGCGGCGGCCGCGCTGGCTCCTACCGCTCTTGGGCCTGCTCGCGCTCTTCGCGCTGCTCGAAGGGATCGGTGCGCTGCTCCCCGGCCCGAGCGGGCCTCGCTCCTCGAGCTACGCGACGGCGACCAACGGGGCCGCGGCCTACGCCGAGCTCCTTCAGCGCACCGGGCACCCGATCTCGCGTCTGCGCGGGAGGCTCGACACGACCCCGGTCGACCCGTCGATGACGTTGGTCGTGCTCGACCCCGACGTGATCGTCGCCCCCGAGGCCGAAGCACTCAAGCGCTTTGTCACGGCCGGCGGGCGGCTCGTCGTCGGTGCACGACAGCCGGGAACCTGGCTGGGCGAGGTCATCGATAATCCGCCGAAATGGTCCGACGAGGGGCCGCGTACAGCCCGCCCGACCGGCGCAACCTCCCCCGCCGAGCTTCCCGCAGTCGGAACGGTGCGCTCGGCCGGCGACGGGACCTGGCTCAACCCCGGCTCGACTCACCCGCTTCTGCAAGGACCGGGCGGGACTCTGGCCGTAGCGCGAAGGGTAGACAGCGGCAAGCTGTTCCTCCTCGCCGATCCCTCTCCCCTGCAGAACCGGCTGCTCGGCGAAGCCGACGACGCCGCTCTCGGGGCGGCGCTCGCGGGAGAGCGGGACCGCCCGGTCGCGTTCCTCGAGA
Source organism: Solirubrobacterales bacterium (assembly GCA_038200435.1). Classification (GTDB taxonomy): domain Bacteria; phylum Actinomycetota; class Thermoleophilia; order Solirubrobacterales; family Solirubrobacteraceae; genus JBBPXY01. The sequence continues at coordinate 73,093 of JBBPXY010000059.1, read as the reverse complement.
GCGTGCACGGCTACGGCCGTGGCCGCGGCCTCGGTGCGCTTCCGGAGGGCTGGCGATGGGCGCTCGCGGGGCTCGTGCTCGCCGCCCTCGTCTGGCTGGCCTCCCACGCGCGGCGGCTCGGTCCTCCGGAGCTCGAAGGGCGCGAGCTGCCCCCGGCGCGACGGGTCTACATCGACGCGATCGCCACGCTCCTCGCGCGCACGGGCGACCTCCCGCGCGCGAGTGCCGCGGTCGCCGGTGCGGCCCGCGACCGGCTCCTGCGACGCGCCGCCCTCCCGGCCGACGCCGGCGACGAGGCCGTCCTCACGGCCGCCGAGCGACTCGGGCTTGAGCCCGATGAGGCTCGAGCCCTGAACGGCATACCCACGAACGAAGAGGAAGCGCGCGCCGCCGGCCGGGCCTTGGTGCTCCTCGAGAGAGGAAGGCCATGAGAGAGCTCGCGGATCGGGTTGCGCAACAGGTGGAGAAGGTGGTCGTCGGCCAGCGCGACAGCGTCGAGGCGATGCTCGCCGCCGTCGCCCTCGGCGGTCACGTACTGCTCGAGGGTGTTCCGGGAGTGGCCAAGACGCTGCTCGCCAACGCGACAGCGAAGGCCCTCGGAGCGGAGTTCCGGCGGGTCCAGTTCACCCCCGACATGCTGCCCTCCGACCTCACCGGCACCATGGCCCTGCGGGAGGGCGAGCTCGTCTTCCGCCCGGGTCCCGTCTTCACGAACCTGCTGCTCGCCGACGAGGTCAACCGGACCCCGCCCAAGACGCAGGCCGCGTTGCTCGAGGCAATGCAGGAGGCGCAGGTGTCGGTCGAGGGCCGCCCGCAGCCGTTGCCCGATCCCTTCCTCGTCGTGGCCACGCAGAACCCGGTCGAGTACGAGGGCACCTATCCGTTGCCGGAGGCCCAGCTCGACCGCTTCCTCATCAAGCTCGACGTCGGCTATCCCTCCGAAAGCGACGAAGTCGCGATGCTCGGTCTCGGCCACCGCGGCCTCGCACCCGCCGGTCTCGCCGAGGTCGAGGCCGTCGCGACGCTTGACGACCTGCGAGCGGCCCGCGAGCTCGTGGACGCGACCTCGGCCTCCGAAGAGGTGAGGGCCTACGTCGTGGCCCTGGTGCGCCAGACGCGCCAACTGCCGAGCGTCACCCTCGGCGCAAGCCCGCGCGCCGCCGTGCATCTGCTCGGCGCCGGGCGCGCGGCGGCTCGGCTTGCGGGCCGGGACTTCGTCACGCCGGACGACATCGCGGGCATGGCCGCGCCCGTCCTGCGCCACCGGCTGATACTCACTCCCGAGGCGGAACTCGAGCGATACGGGCCCGACGAAGCTGTGCGCACGGCGCTCGGAGCAGTGCCCGTGCCGCGATGACACCGCGCCCGCGCGCTGCTTTCGCGGTCGCGCTCGTCGCACTCGCCGGGCTGGTCCTGCCGCTCGCGCTCGTCGGGCTGGCGGCCGTCGCGCTGGTCGCGGTCGCCATCGCCGACACCCGGGCCGCACGCCAACGCCCCGTTCTGCACCGTCACCTTCCCCCGATCCTCTCGCGTGGAGTGCCGGCCCAGCTCACCGTCGAGGTCGACGACGCCGGCCGCGATCGCCTGCTCCTACGCCAGGCGGCACCGCCGGATCTCGCGCTGGAGCCGCAGGAGGGTCAGGGCAGCCTCAAGATCACCGTCACGCCCCGCCGGCGTGGCCGCCACCGCCTCCCCGCGCTCGCGGGTCGCCTCGAAGGGCCGCTCGGGTTGGGTGCCTGGCATCACCGATGGGCCGAAGAGGACGAGGTGCTGGTCTACCCCGACCTCCCCGCGGCTCGCCGTATCGCGCTCGCGGTGCGCGAAGGGCGGCTGGGCGCGGAGGGCCTCCATTCCCGTGGCCCGCTCGGGCTCGGGACGCAGTTCGAATCAATCCGCGACTACACACCGGACGACGACATCCGCCAGGTCAACTGGCGCGCGACCGCGCGGCTCGGGCGCCCCATGAGCAACCAGTACCGCGTGGAGCAGGACCGCGACGTCATCTGCGTCATCGACTGCGGGCGGCTCATGGCGGCGCCGCTCGGTGAGCGTACGCGGCTCGACGAGGCTCTCGACGCCCTCGCGGCCGTGGGCCTGGTGGCCGACGAGGTCGGCGATCGCTGCGGCGCGCTCGCCTTCGACTCCGCGGTGCGGCGGCATGTCAGGCCCCGGCGCGCGGGTGGGCGGGCGAGCGTCCAGGCCCTCTTCGACCTCGAGCCGGCGGCGGTCGACTCCGATTACGAGCTGGCCTTCCGCGCCATCGGCGGAGGCAAGCGCGCTTTGGTGTTGGTGCTGACCGACATCCTCGACGAAGCGGCGGCTCGCTCGCTGGTGCGCGCTGTGCCCGTGCTCTCCCGGCGCCACGCCGTCGTGGTTGCGGGAGCAGCCGACCCGGACCTCGAAGCTGCGGTGCGGACGCCGCCGGCGGAGATGCTCGACGTCTACCGCGCGACCGCGGCGCTGGACGTGCTCGGCGCGCGAGCGCGGGCCGTGGCGCAGATCCGGCGCGCCGGCGCTCAGGTGATCGAGCCTCCCCCCGGGGCGCTGGCCACCGGCTGCGTACGCGCCTATCTCAAGGCGAAGGCGCGGGCGCGGCTGTGATGGTGTCCGCTGGCGGCGATCCCCGCCACATCACGAGCGCCCAGTAGATCGCGCCGAGCCCGAAGCCGACCGCTAGCGCTGGGACGACCCCGATGCGCTGCGGGGTGACGAACCCCTCCACCAGGCCCGCGATCACGAGCCACGGGATCGTCCCGATGACGATCTCGACCGCGCAACGCGATTCGAGGCGCAGCGCCGTTCCGCGTTTCCTCGGGCCGGGTGCGACGAGCGCCCATCCGATGCGCAAGCCGGCGCTCGCGCCCACCGCGATGCAGGAGAGCTCGAGCACCCCGTGCGGGGCGACAAGCTCGATGAACTGATCGCCCGTCCCGAGCCCGAAGCCGAGCCCGCCCACGACTCCGAGGAGCACGCCGTTGTAGAGCAGCAGCAGGCCGGTGCCTACGCCTCCGGTGATGCCGGCGGCGAACGACAGGAACACCACCCGGATGTTGTTCGTGAAGATCTGGCTCGACACCGCGCCGGCCTGCGTGCCGCCGATTCGGGGGATCCCCGAATGGGGCTCGGCAACGCCCTGGTAGCCGCGCGGCAGGATCCCCACGGCGGCCGCCGGGTCATGAGCCGCCCAGACCGCGCCCAGTGCGCCCGAGACGAGAAGGAACGTCCACGCGATGACCAGCAGCGCCGGACGTTCCCGCACCCTCTGCCAGTACCCGCGCGATACGAAGTGGCGGAGAGACCCACGCCGCGGCTCTGAGTCGTAGACGGCCAGCCGCGCCCGCCCGACGAGATCCTCGAGTGATCGCACGGACGCGTCCGACCCGTGTGTGCGGCGGAGCAGCGCCAGGTCCGCCGCGGCCGCTCGGTAAAGCTGGCCGAGCCGTCTGACACCGTCCGGCCCGAGTTGTTCCGGTCGCCCGTTGCGGCCCGCTACGGCCTGTCCGAGCTCGTCCCAGTCCGGGCGCCGTTCGACCAGGAAAGCGTCTAGATTCATCGCGCGCGGCGAGACATGGAGTACGAAGACACCATCACGATCGCCACGCCCGAGGGCGTTGAGCTGCACATGGTGTTGGCCGGGGCGGGCTCCCGGGCTAGCGCATCCATTCTCGACACTCTCGTTAAGGCGGCGATCTTCCTGGCCGTGTTCCTTCTCGCCCGTGCGCTGCACGCCTCTTCCTCGGTGGGCACGATCTTGCTCATCATCCTCGGATTCTTCCTGCTTTTCGCCTATGACGTGCTCTTCGAGGTGCTGGGCTCCGGACGCACTCCCGGAAAGCGCTGGTCGGGGCTGCGCGTCGTGCGCGACGGTGGGCGGCCGATCGGCGTCGGAGCGAGTGCCGTGCGCAACATCCTGCGGGTGATCGACATCCTCCCCGGCGTCTACAGCGTGGGCCTGCTGGCCGTCGCCCTGACCAAGCGCAACCAGCGACTGGGCGATCTGGCGGCCGGCTCACTCGTGCTGCGAGAACGGCGCGAGCTGGACGGCGCCGGCGGGCTCGCGCCTCTCTCCGCTTCCGAGCACTCGGGCGCCGGCTGGGACGTCACCGCCGTCACCCGCGAGGACCTGGCGACCGTGCGGCAGTTCCTGGTGCGCCGCGACGGTCTGGCCCCAGGTCCCCGCGGCCGTCTGGCGGAGCAACTCGCGGACGGTCTTCGTCCCAAGGTCGCCGGCGCTCCTGCTCTGCCCGACGAGGAGTTCCTCGAAGGCCTGCACGCGGCCAAGGCAGACGCGCGATGAGCGCCGCCGCCGCCCCGGCGCTCGCCCCGCCGTTCACCCCCGAGCACGAGGAGCTGCGCGCGGAGGTCCGGGAGTTCATCGAGACGGAGCTGCGGCCCCACGCCCGCGAGTGGGAGGAGGCGAGGTGGTTCCCCGACGAGGTGTTCGGGAAGCTGGCCGAGCGCGGGTTCCTGGGGTTGAAGTACCCAGTCGAGTACGGCGGCTCGGACCGCGGATACCTGGCCGACGCCGTGTTCACCGAAGAGCTCGCGCGCTGCGGCTCCGGAGGCCTGGCCGCCGGGATCGGCGCCCACATCGGCATCGCCACCCCGCCCGTGTGGAAGTTCGGCACCGATGACCAGAAGCGGCGCTACCTCGCTCCCGCGATCCGCGGCGAGAGCATCGCGGCGCTCGCGATCACCGAGCCCGACGCCGGGTCCGACGTCGCCGGCCTGCGCACGCGCGCCGAGGCGGTGGACGGCGGCTGGGTGGTGCGGGGATCCAAGACCTACATCACCAACGGCGTGCGAGCCTCCTTCTACGTCACGGCCGTGAAGACCACACAGGAGGGCGGCCATCACGGCATCTCGTTCCTGATCGTCGAAGCGCAGGACGCTGTGCGCTCCAGCAAGCTCGAGAAGCTGGGCTGGCACGCCTCGGACACCGGGGAGGTGGTCTTCGACGAGGCGTTCGTGCCCGTCGAGAACCTGTTGGGATCCGAGCACGGCGGCTTTCAGCTCATCATGGCCAACTTCCAGTGGGAGAGGCTGCTGATGGCCCTCGGTGCCGTCGAGGCGATGCACGTCGCGCTCGAGCGCGCGCGGGAGGCGGCGAGCGGCACGCCAACCCAGTCGGTACGCCACAAGATCGCCGAGCTCTCGGTGCGCGCGCGCGGCTGCCGTGACCTCACGTACTTCGCCCTCGGACTGTTCGTCACCGGCCACAACGCCATCCAGGAAGTCACGCAGGCGAAGCTGCTCTCCCAGCGCGCCGCCTACGAGGTCATGGATGAGTGTTTGCAGCTGCGCGGCGAAGCCGGCTACTTCGAGGACTTCGAGCTGCAGCGAGCCGCCCGCGACGCGCGCCTCGGGCCGATCGGCGGCGGCACCGACGAGATCATGCGCGAGATCCTCGGGCGGACGATGGGGCTGTGAAGCGCCGCCGCTCGATATAACCGCCGCTCCACCCCACCAAGGAGACGCACATGGGAGTTCTCGACGGAAAGGTCGCCATCGTCACCGGTTCCGCGCGTGGCATCGGCCGCGCGACGGCCGAGCTGCTGAGCGAGCAGGGCGCAAAGGTGCTCATCAACGATCTCGACAAGGACGTCGCCGAGCAGACCGCGGGCGAGATCGGCGGGGAGACCACCGTCTTCGCCGGCGACCTCACCAAGGGCGACTCCTGCGATCAGCTTGTGAAAACGGCGATCGACACCTGGGGCCAGCTCGACATCGTCGTCAACAACGCCGGCTACACGCGCGACGGCCCGGTGCACAAGAGGAGCGACGAGCAGTTCCAGTCGATGCTCGACATCCACAACGTCGTGCCGTTCCGCGTGCTCCGCGCGGCCGCTCCGCACCTCCGCGAGCCGGCCAAGAAGGAGAAGGAAGAAGGGGTCGAGAACTTCCGAAAGGTCGTCAACATCTCCTCGACCTCGGGCACGATGGGCAACGCCGGCCAGGCCAACTACTCCTCGGGCAAGGCGGGCGTGGTCGGCCTCACGAAGACCTTGGCCAAGGAGTGGGGCCAGTTCAAGATCAACGTCAACGCGGTCGCGTTCGGCTACATCGAGACGCGCCTGACGGCCTCCAAGGAAGACTCGAACGTCATGGAGATCGACGGGGAGAAGGTGCAGCTGGGCATCCCCGACCAGCTCCGCGGCATGGCGGCGATGCTGATCCCGCTGGGCCGTCCCGGCTCACCCGAAGAAGCCGCCGGTGGCGTCTTCTTCCTCTGCTCGCCGTGGTCGAACTTCGTCCACGGCCAGGTGCTGAACGTCACCGGTGGTCAGTTCACGGGGATGACGACCTAGCCGGGGTGTTGGCCCGGCCCGGCCCGGCATTGCCCGGGCCGGGTCAGGCGCTCCGCGCCAGACCCGGGAGCTCCCGGCAACGCCGTCCGGTCCGGGCCAGTCGGCCGGCCAGCATCCCCAAAAAACAACTTCTTAGGGCTCGTGGACCAGCGTGTCGGGTGCGTCGTCGCCCTGCTGGCGCCAGCGCTCCCGCGCTTCCTCGATCGACTTGAGGGCGTCCTCTCGCGAGCGCCAGCCGTCGACCTTCACGACCTTGCCCTCGGGGATCTTGTAGATCGAGAAGAAGTGTGAGATCTCGTCCTGCAGGAACTGCGGGAGGTCGTCGAGCTCCTCCATCCCGTTCCAGTTCGGATCGTCGAGCGGTACGCAGAGGACCTTGTCGTCCTCGCCCTTGTCGTCGCGCATGCGGAAGAGCGCGATCGGCTTGACCGGTATGACGCAGCCGGGGAACGTCGCCTCCGAGACGCAGATCATCGCGTCGAGCGGGTCGCCGTCGGCGCCGAGCGTGTCGGGGATGAACCCGTAGTCCGTCGGATAGACGACCGAGGAGAACAGGAAGCGGTCGAGCTTGATCGCACCCAGCTCGGCGTCCCACTCGTACTTGTTGCGACTCCCCTTGGGGATCTCGACGAGGCAGTGGAGCTTGGGGATGGCCATCGCGGCCGGGACTTTACGCTCTAGGACTCGAGATGAGCACGTGGGCTTGGGTTTCGATCGGTACCGGCTTACTCGTAGGCCTGTGGATCCTTGCGGTGATCGTGCTCGCCCTCATGGGCCGGCGGTCGGACGCGCGAGCGCTGGCGGGGTTCGTGCCCGACTGCGTGATCCTCGTGCGGCGGCTGCTCGCCGACCCGCGGGTGCCGCGACGGCGCAAGGCGCTCCTCGCGCTGGCCGCGCTCTACCTCGCCTCGCCCATCGACCTGGTGCCCGACTTCATCCCTGTGGTGGGCCAGCTCGACGACGCTGTCGTGCTGGCCCTCGTGCTGCGGCGTGTCGTGGCCGGCTCCGGAGCGGGGCTCGTGGAGGAGCACTGGCCCGGGCCGGACTCGTCGCGGGCGATCGTCCTGCGCCTGGCAGGCGGGTCGTGAGGTCAGCCTGGTCCGGCCCAGCTCAGCGTGAAGCGGTAGACGAAGGCGAGGCTCGCCGCTGTTCGGGCGCTTGGAGCTGAAGAAGCTCCTCGCCTTCGTGATCGACCTGGAGAGTTGTGTGATCGATGCCAAACTGATCGTGGAGCCCGTGTTCGAGGTCGCGGCGGATGGCGTGGCAGTCGGCCTCCGCGCGGACGAGCACGTGCGCTGAAAGCGCCGGAAAGCCGGAGGTGACCTCCCAGACGTGAAGGTCGTGAACTTCAACGACCCCGTCGTGTCCGATCAGCTTGCGACCGATCGAGTCCGGATCCATTCCCTTGGGCGCGGCCTCGAGGAAGACGCGGCCCGAGTCGCGCAGCAGCCCGTAGGCGGCGCGCAGCATGATCGCCGCGATGATCACAGACGCGATCCCGTCCGCGCGCTTGAACCCGGTGACGAGGATGACCACGCCGGCGACCGCGGTGAAGATGAACGCGGCGAGGTCGGTCAGCAGATGCTGGAAGGACCCTTCGATGTTCATCGACTGCCGGTTGGCCTTGCTCAGCGCGTAGGTCGCGGCCAGGTTCACGCAAATCCCGACGATCGCGACGATGAGCACCGGGGTGCCCTGCACCGGCGGAGGCGCGACAAGCCGGTCGATCCCCTCGTAGACGATCAGCAGCCCTAACACCAGGAGCGTCGCGCCGTTGAACTGCGCCGACAGGATCTCCACCCGCTTGAAGCCGAACGTCAAAGCGCCCTTCGCCGGTCGTTTCGCCAGGTTGATGGCCACGAGCGACAGCCCGAGCGCCCCCGCGTCGGTGAGCATGTGCGCCGCGTCGGAGAGCAGGGCCAGCGAGTGAGCGAGCGCGCCGACGACGACCTCGACGAGCATGAACCCGACGATCAGGGCGAGCGCGATCGTCAGCTTCCCGCGGTCGGCGTCGGCCGAGACACCGTGTGCGTGACCCGCGTGACTTCCTCCGGGCCGGTGGTCGTGGGCCATGAGTCGACCGGCTACGCGGCCGTCGCGCAGCAATCCTCGGCACACTCCACGGCCCCGAGACCGGGCGTGGGCGCGCAACACGAGCTCTCGCCGCGCCAGCCGTCACGGCCCTCCTTCACAGCGATGCCCGCGATCAGAAGCGCTGCGAGCGGATCCAGAAACCCCAACCCGGCACCTGCCCCCGCGATGGCGACAAGAGCCACAGCCGCCTGCACGGCGCACAGCACGTTCTGAATTCCCTCGCCCGAGGTCGCGCCGGACTCGAGCTGCCGGCCAAGGCGCAACTTCACCCAACCGAGCGCGGGCATAAGCACCACTGCGCTGGCCGTGATCGCGATAGCCAACGCACTCGTGTGCACGTCGGCTCCGCTCGCCAGCCTGCGTACCGCCTCCACGAGGAAGTATGGCGCTAGGAGGAAGAAGCTCGCCGCCACCCACTTCTGCGCGCGTGCCTCGCTCGAAGCCGACAGCGTTCGCCGGCCGGTGAAGCGCCAGACGACGATCAGCGATGCCAGCGCCTCGACAAACGAGCTCGCCGACCACGCCACCACCCCGAGGCTGTGCGCGCCCAGCCCCGCGATGATCCCGACGACACCCTCGATGCTCATCCACACGAGGCTCGCCCAAGCGAGAAGCTTCGCGCGTCGCGCCGCCTGCAGCCATGCATGGCTGCGCGCGGAAGCAGGCACCGACGCAGGTGTCACCGGAAGCAGTGTCAGCTCAGAAGTACTCACGCCTACATCTTGCCGTAGGTGGGTGCGGGCGCGAGCGAGAGCCGGCTGCCCGAGAAGTAGTCGCCCGCGGGCGAGACGAGATAGGCGACGAGCGCGGCGACGCTCTCCTGCGCCTCGCCGGCTCCCGGCGCGATGGCCGTGAGCCGGATGCCGAACCGCGCCCACTCGATCGAGAGGGTGCGGGCGACGTTCTCGAGGGCCGACCGTGTCGCCTCCGCGTGTGCGCCCTCGTCCGGTCCCGGAGCGAGAATCACCACCTTGCCGCCGCGTTCGGGTTCGATCATGGCGACCGTCGCCACCGCGCGAATCGCGATCCAAACACGGTCGATGCCCTCGGGCGGGCCGCCGGCCGCACCGCCGTCGACGACAAGGGTGTCGATGCGCCCGGAGGCCGCGGCGGCGATCTGCTCCGCGGCCTCCCTCGCGGCGTCCTCGTCGTCACCAAGCTCGAGCGAGTGGGGCGGCGAGCCGAGCGCCTCGAGATATTCGCCAACGCCCCCACACGGCCCCGCGGTGACGATCACCTGCCCGGCGAGCAACGCGTCGCGGAAGAGCGTCTCCATAAGGGCCTTCAGGTTACTCTCGCCGCCGTGAGTGCCCCCGATCCCTCCCCAGCGCGGCTCCCGCTCCCCGGCGGCCGCCGCGATGCCCGCGTCCGGCTGCACCCGCTGATGAGCGGTGAGATGCGCGCGCCCGAGGGCTACATGCACAAGCCTTCGGGCCCCCTCTCGACCGCGCGGGGCCTGAGCCTCCACACGCGCCGGAGCACCTGGAGATGGATACCGGTCCCCGCCTTCCTGGTCGAGCACCCGGGCGCCGGGCACGTGCTCATCGACACCGGCCTGCACGAGAGCATCGCCAAAGCCCCCGGGGAGCAGCTCGGCAAGCTCGGCCGTGCGTTCACCTTCCGCTTCTCTGCGGAGCAGTCGGTCGCGCGGCAGCTCCTCGATCGCGGGGTGCGCCCGCGTGAGATCTCGACCGTGGTCATGACCCACCTGCATCTCGACCACGCCAGCGCGGTGCAGGACTTCCCGCAAGCCACCTTCGTCGTCGACCGGCGCGAGTGGGCAGCCGCCCACCGTCGCGCGGGCCGGTTGCGCGGCTACTTCCCGGACCAGTTCGATCAGCCCGTCGCCTGGCGCACGGTCGACTTCGAGTCGCCCGAGGTCGAGGCGTTCGGGCCCTTCGGCTCAGCGCTCGACGTATTCGGTGACGGCTCGGTGCGACTGCTCTCCACGCCGGGCCATACGGCCGGCCACATGTCGGTGCTGCTGCGACTGCGCCACCGCGAGGCGCTCCTCACGATCGACGCGGCCTACACGATGCGCACGATCGAAGAGGGCGCGCTGCCCGCTCTCTCCGACGACTCACACCGGTTCGAACGCTCGCTGGGAGAGCTGCAGCGCTACGTGAAGCAGACGCCCGGGGCGCTCGTCATCCCCGGACACGACGAGCAGGCCTGGGCGCGGCTCGACCCCGTCTACGTCTGATCGGCGGGCTCGTCGCGGTGCGCGCTCACCTGAGGCTCGGAGTCGATCTCGGCCGGGGGCGCGAGCGCCGTGCCGGCGCGCTCGTCGCCCGAAGGCGGCGGGTCGAAGCCGGCGACCTCGTAGACGTCGCGCTCGTCGAGCGTCTCCCGCTCGAGCAGTGCGCGCGCCAGCGTCTCCAGCCGGTCGCGGTTCTCCGCCAGCCGGCTGCGGGCGAGGTCGTAGCACTCCTCGACGATGCGGCGCACCTCCGAGTCGACGATCTGCCGCGTCGCCTCCGACGTCGCGCCGACCTGGCCCGGGAAGAGCATTGGCTCGTCGTTCGGCCCGGGGAGCACCGAGACCATCCCGATCTTCTCCGACATGCCCCAGCGCCCGACCATCTGGCGCGCGATCGAGGTGACCTGCTCGAGGTCTGACTCCGCGCCGGTCGTGACGTCGCCGTAGATCAGCTCTTCCGCGGCGCGGCCACCGAGGGCGCCGGTGATGCGCCCGCGCAGGTACTCGGCGCCGTAGCCGTAGCGGTCGGTCGACGGGCTCTGGAAGGTCACGCCCAGCGCCCGGCCGCGGGGCACGATCGAGACCTTGCGAACGGGGTCGGCACCCGGCTCGAGCATGCCGAGCAGCGCGTGGCCGGACTCGTGGTAGGCGGTGCGCTCCCGCTCCTCGACCGAGAGCGTGATGCGCCGCTCGGCGCCAAGCAGGATGCGCTCGAGCGAGTCGGTGATGTCGGCAATCGCCACCTTGTCGTGGCCGCGACGGGCTGCTGTCAGCGCTGCCTCGTTGACGAGGTTGCGCAGGTCGGCGCCGACCATCCCCGGCGTCGAGGAGGCGATCGCCTCGAGGTCGACGTCGTCGGCCAGCGGGACGCTACGCGTGTGGACTCGCAGGATCAGCGAGCGGCCCTTCTGGTCGGGCGGGTTCACGGTGACGCGCCGGTCGAAGCGGCCCGGGCGCAGCAGCGCCGGATCGAGGATCTCCGGGCGGTTGGTCGCGGCAAGCACGATCACGCCCTCCGAGCCGGTGAAGCCGTCCATCTCGGTGAGGATCTGGTTGAGCGTCTGCTCGCGCTCGTCGTGGCCACCGAGCGAGGCTCCGCCGCCGCGCTGGCGCCCGATGGCGTCGAGCTCGTCGACGAAGATGATCGCCGGCGCGGCCTTCTTGGCCTGGTCGAAGAGGTCGCGCACCCGGCTGGCACCGACACCCACCACCATCTCGATGAACTCCGAAGCCGAGAGCGAGAAGAACGGCACGTTGGCCTCGCCCGCCACGGCGCGCGCGAGGAGCGTCTTGCCCGTGCCAGGGAGGCCCGAGAGCAGCACGCCCTTCGGGATCATCCCGCCGAGGCGCCGGTAGCGGTCCGGGTTGCGCAGGAAGTCGACGATCTCGACAAGCTCCTCCTCGGCCTCGTCGATGCCGGCGACGTCCTCGAAGGTCGTGCGCTGCTCTGACGCCTCGTAGCGCTTGGCGCGCGAACGCCCGAGGCCGGAGATCCCTCCCGCCCCACCGGCCGCCTTGCGCATGAAGAAGACGAACAAGCCGACAAGAAGCAGCGTGGGGCCAAACCCGAAGAGCAGAGTGGCCAGGAAGGAGCGGCCCTGATCGGCGGAGCGCGTCTTCACCTCGACCCGGTTTGCGTCGAGCAGGGCGAAGAGCTTGTCGTCGGGCGCGGCGGCCGGCGCGACGGTCTTGAACTCCTTGGCGGCCGAGGTGCCGGGCACGTTGACCGGGCGCCGGAAGACGCCCTGGATCTGATCGCTCTGCAGGGTGACCTCGCTCACGTTCTTCTTCGTGATCTGCGAGCGGAAGGTCGTGTACGGCACGGTCGGCCGCTCGTGGCGGGTGGCCACCGAGCTCAGGTAGTAGTTGAGGACGAGGGCGGCGAGGAGCAGCCCTATCCACCAGCGCCGGCCACCGGACAGCTTGAAGCCCGAGGATTCCTCCGGAGACTTGTCGCCGGAGCGTCCTCCTTCTACCCGCCAGGGCGAGCGTTCGGGCTCAGGCGCCGGCGTACCGGGCAGGCGCGGGCGGTTACGCGTGGGTTCGGCCATGCTGTAGATGCTAGTCAGCCCGGACGGCGGGCCGTTACGGCCAGGGCTCCTACGCCGGAGCGGTGCGGCGGTGTTCGGCGTGCGCCTTCTCGCGCAGCGTTCGGCGCATGCCCTTGCGCCCGAGCTGCTCGAGGCCTCTGTAGAGCGCCTTGATCTCCTCGAAGATCTCGTCCGCCGCGGCCTGCTGCTGCTCGCGAGTGGCGTTCGGGACGCGCTCGAAGGCGAACGCGTCGCCGTACTGCACCGTGACCTTCGGGAACTGCAGCTTCTTCCAGTTGCGGACCTTCGACGAACCGTAGATGGCGACGGGAACGATCGGCGTGCCGGTCTCGAGGGCGAGGCGGCCGATACCCGGCTTGGCCCGTTCACTCAGATCGCCGGTGCGCGAGCGGCCCCCTTCGCAGTACATGGCCAGGGTCCCGCCGCGCTCGAGGACGGAGTGCGCGGTGAGGAACGCATCTTCGTCCTGCTTGCCTCGGCGCACGGGAAAGACTCCTCCGTGCGTGTAGACGAACTGCAGCGGCCGCTGGAAGAGCTGCGACTTGGCCATGAAGCGCACCTTGCGCCGCACGAAGGCGCCGAGGAAGAAGTGGTCCATGAACGAGAAGTGGTTCGGCGCGAGGATGACCGGGCCGCTCGAGGGCACCTTCTCCGACGAGATGGATCGAGCGCGGAAGAACGTGAAGGCGTAGAGCGAGGTGAGGGAGCGCACCAGCTCGTACATGGCGTCGGGATCACGCGTGCGCGAGCGCTCGTGGAAGCGGTCGAAGTACTCCTTGGGACGCGAGTCCTTGTAGACCTGCGCCTTCATCGGCACGAGCTGATCCGTCACTGCCCTCTCCTCATTTGGGGAGAGTACCCCGGCCCGGCCGGGAGGTATCAGTCACTCGCCCAACCTCTTGATCGCTCCACCGCGCGCCGCCAATCGGTCAAGAGCCCCTCGCGCTCGCCGGCGATCATCGCCGGCTCGAACCGGTCCTTCTCCCGCCACGACGCGGCCACGTCGGACTGGGTCCACAGGCCCGCTCCCACGCCCGCGAGGAACGCGGCGCCGAGCGCCGTCGTCTCGGCCACCTCCGGCAAGACCACGGGCACGCCCAGCACGTCGGCCTGGAACTGCATGAGCCACCGGTTGGACGTCGCGCCTCCGTCGGCCCTGAGCTCCGCGAGCGGCTCGGTGCCCGCCCCCTGCATCGCTTCGATCGCGTCGACGGTCTGGTAGGCGATCGCCTCGAGCGCCGCACGGGCGATTTGCGCCGGCCCCGTTCCGCGGGTGAGCCCGACGAGCGTCCCGCGCGCGTGAGGATCCCAATGGGGCGAGCCGAGACCGGTTAGCGCCGGGACGAAGTAGACGCCGTCGTTCGAGTCGATCGAGGAGGCGAGCTGCTCGGTCTCCGCCGCCGCGTCGATGATGCCGAGGCCGTCGCGCAGCCATTGCACGGCGGCGCCGGTGACGAAGATCGAGGCCTCCCGTGCGTAGACCGGGCGCGGGCCTACCGACCAGGCGACGGTGCCCAGCAGGCCCGGCGCAGCCTCAGGCACCGTGTGGCCCGCGTTCAGGAGCACGAACGACCCGGTGCCGTAGGTGTTCTTGCCGAGGCCGGGCTCGAGGCAGGCCTGGCCGAACAGTGCCGCCTGCTGATCCCCCGCCACGCCGGCCACGGGCACCGAGTGGCCGTGCAGCGCGTCCGGCCGGGTCTGGCCGAGCACACCCGCGCTCGGGCCCAAGCGCGGCAGCGCCCGCTCGGGCACGCCGAAGAGGTCGAGCAGCTCCGGATCCCACCGGCCCTCGCTGATGTCGTAGAGCAGAGTCCTCGACGCGTTGGAGGCGTCGGTGACCGCCTCGCCGGTCAGGTTGAAGATGAGCCACGCGTCGACCGTGCCGAACATCGCGCGGCCGTGCTGCGCGCGCTCGCGCAGCCCTTCCACCTCGCGCAGCAACCACTCGATCTTCGTGCCCGAGAAGTAGGGGTCGAGCACGAGACCGGTCTTCGCGCGCACGAGCTCCTCGGCGCCCGCACCTTTCAGCTCGGCGCAGCGAGCGGCGGTGCGCCGGTCCTGCCAGACGATCGCGCGGTGAAGCGGCTCCCCCGTCGCCGGATCCCAAACGCAGACGGTCTCGCGCTGGTTGGTGATGCCCACCGCATCGATGTCGCCGGGCTCGGCCCCGGCGTCGCCGAGCGCCTCACCGGCGACCGCGCGCGTGACCTCCCAGATCTCAGTGGCGTCGTGCTCCACCCAACCGGGACGGGGGAAGTGCTGGGTGAACTCGCGGTAAGAGCGCCCGATGACCTCGAACTCGGCTCCGAAGACGAGGCAGGTCGTGCCCGTCGTGCCCTGATCGATCGCGAGAACCATGGCAGCAGATTATTCGCGCCCCTCACGAAGTTGGCGCGTGTGACCGATCAGAGGTATCACCATGACCAAACTTTTCTCCCATCAGCGTCCTGCGGCGCACCCGTGACGAGCGGGGATTCACCCTCGTCGAGATACTCGTCGTGATCATGATCGTCGCCGTGCTCGCGGCGATCGCGATTCCGTCGTTCACCAGCCAGCGCGGCAAGGCCAGCGACGCTTCGGCGAAGTCCGACGCGCGTACCGCGCAGCAGGCCGAGGAGACCTTCTTCGGCGACCACAACGACTACACAGCCACCGCCGCCGACCTCCAGTCGGCCGAGCCGACCCTGAACAGCGCTAACGCGCTGACGGCCTCCGGCACGGCGACCACCTTCACGGTCTCGGCGAAGTCGCGTGGCGGGTTCGGCGTGGTCTACACGATCGCGCGCGCCTCGTCCGGCTCCGTGACGCGCACCTGCGCACCCGTCGCCAAGGACTCCTGCTTGGCCTCGGGCACCTGGTAGCGCACTCCTCCTTGAGAGGTTCGGTCCCGCGCGGCGGGTAAGGTCCGCCCGCACTGCCCCTGCGCGAGGAGATAGACAGCGGTGAGCGACGTCGAAGCCCACATCACGGGCACCGTCTGGAAGATCGAAGTCAAGGTCGGAGACACGGTCAAAGAGGGCGACACCGTCGTCATCCTCGAGTCCATGAAGATGGAGATGCCTGTCGAGGCCGAAGACGAGGGCACCGTCAAGGAGATCAAGTGCAACGAGGGCCAGTCGGTCTCCGAGGGCGACACCCTCGTCGTCCTTGAGTAACCAGGCCGGCGGCCAGCTGCTGGTCGACGAGCCGGCGCCCGGAGTGGCGCGGCTGACGATCTCCCATACCCGCAAGCGCGGTGCGCTCGATCACGCGATCCTCGACGGCATCGTCGAGGCGCTCGGCGGGCTCGACGCGCGCTGCGTGATCCTCACGGGATCCGACGGGATGTTCTCCGCCGGGTACGACATCGGCGACATACCCGACGACGTGTTCGCCGAGCAGGCCGAGAAGCTCGTGGCGCATCCGTTCACGGCGGCGATCGATGCCCTCGAGGCCTACCCCTACCCCACCCTGGCCGCGCTGAGCGGCCACGCGATCGGCGGCGGGCTCGAGCTCGCGGTCGCCTGCGACCTGCGCATCGCGGCGCCGGGGATCCGACTCGGCATGCCGCCGGCCAAGCTCGGTCTCGTCTACTCCCACACCGGTCTGAAACGCTTCATGAGAGCCGTGGGCGAGCCGCGTACGCGCGAGCTGTTCCTGCTCGGCCGCAACATCGACTCCGCAGCGGCGGAGCGCTGGGGCCTCGTGAACTGGGTCGCGGAAGACGGAGCGCTGGCGGAAGAAGCTCTCGCGATCGCCGTGGAGATGGCCGCGAACGCGCCGCTCTCGCTCTCGGGGAACAAGCGCGCCCTGAAGACGCTGATCGCGCACGCCGACGCGCTCGACGCTGACACCGAGCGCGAGCTCGTCGAACTGCGCGAGTCGTGCTTTGCCTCCGAGGACTTCCGCGAAGGCGTGCGCTCGTTCGGGGAGAAGCGCGCGCCGAACTGGCGGGCGCGCTAAACGATGGACTGGACACTCGAGCTGATCGTCGTCCCGGTTGCCGATATCGACCTGGCCAAGGCCTTCTACGCCGACCAGGCCGGCTTCGAGATCAGCGTCGATCGGCAGGTGAGCGAGAGCTTCCGCGTCGTCCAGCTGACGCCGCGCGGCTCGGGTTGCTCGATCGCGCTGCTGAGCGGCGGAGGCGCATCGATGGCGCCGGGCTCTCTGCAGGGACTGCAGCTCGTCGTCTCCGATCTGGTGGCCGCGCGGACCGAGCTCCTCGAGCGCGGGGTCGACGTGAGCGAGATCCAAGTGATGGACGGCCCGCCGCGCCCCATGCAGGAGGGCGATGACCTCAACTACGTCGGCTTCGCCTTCTTCAAGGACCCCGACGGCAACGGCTGGGCCGTGCAGCAGATCTCCGCACGCATGTAGGCGCCGTCCGGCGCGGAGCCTAACTTCCGGGACGCTCTCTATCCCGGAGGTCGCTGCCCCGCCATGCCGCCGCTCATCACCCGCGAGGAAGCCCGCCGCCTCGGCGAGCTCGAAGACCATGACGCCATCGAAGCGCTGATCGAGCGCGCGTGGAAGGCGCGGATCGAGCGCTTCGGCGACTCGACCGATCTCTGCTCGCTCGTCAACGCGAAATCCGGTGGCTGCGCGGAAGATTGCGGCTTCTGCGCGCAGTCCCGCTTCGCCGAGGCCGAGACGCCGATGCACGCGATGATGAGCCCGGAGCAGATCCTCGAGCACGCCCGGGCCGCCGAGGCCGCCGGTGCCCATCGCTTCTGCATGGTCACGCAGGGCCAAGGCCTCTCCAAGCGCGACTTCGAGAAGGTGCTCGAAGGCGTGCGGCTGGTCGCCGAGCAGACGAACCTCAAGCGCTGCGCCTCCATAGGTCACATGTCGCCCGACCGGGCGCGCCGCCTACGGGAGGCCGGCGTCCAGCGCGTGCACCACAACGTGGAGACCGCCGAGTCCTACTACCCGGAGGTCTCCACCACGGTCCGCTACGAGGGCCGGCTGCGCACCATCGACGCCGTGCGCGAGGCCGGTCTCGAGACGTGTGTCGGCGGCATCCTCAACCTAGGTGAGACGCGCGAGCAACGCGTGGAGATGGCTTTCCAGCTCGCCGAGATCGACCCGACCTCGGTGCCGATCAACCTGCTCAACCCGCGTCCGGGCACCAAGTTCGGCGACCGCGACTACATGGACCCGTGGGAGGCGGTCAAGTGGATCGCGATCTTCCGCCTGATCATGCCCGCCGCGCTCTTCCGACTGTGCGGAGGACGGGTCGAGAACATCGGCGAGCTTCAGCAACTCGCGGTCAAGGCGGGGCTGAACGGCGTGATGATGGGCAACTTCCTGACGACGCTCGGGTCGACTCCCGAGGAGGACCGGGAGATGTTCGAGGGGCTGGGGCTGAACGTCGCCCGGCAGGCCGACAACGGCGCCAACCCGCGCCCCGACAACCGCTCGGGCTGGCTCGACGGTGAGACGCCAGACGTGGTCGACGAGCTTCTGGCCGGCGCGGAGCCGCCGGAGCCCGACGGCCTGGAGATCCGGCTGTGGGATCCCGCGAGCCAGCTGCGCTTCCAGCGCAAGGCCTCGGTGCCCCCCCGCCCCGACGGCGCACCCAACCGCGGTCTGGAGCGCGAAGCCGCGGCATGATCGAGATCGAGGAGCGTCTCGACGAGTTGAAGGATCGGGGCCTCTACCGGCGCATGCGGCTGGTCAGCGGCCCGCAGGGCCCGCGCGTGGTTCTCGACGGGCGCCCGGTACTCATGCTCTGCTCGAACAACTACCTCGGGCTCGCCGATCACCCGTGCGTGCGCGAAGCCGCCGCGGAGGCGGCGATGCGGTGGGGCGTCGGCGCAGGCGCCTCCCGGCTCGTCTCGGGCAACATGACGGCCCACCGGCGCCTCGAGGAACGGCTGGCGGCGTTCAAGGGCTCCGAGTCATGCCTGCTGTTCGGCTCGGGCTATCTGGCGAACATGGGCGTCGTCTCCTCGCTCGCCGGCCCGGGCGATGTCGTCTTCTCCGACGCGCTCAATCACGCTTCGATCATCGACGGCTGCCGGCTTTCCCGCGCCGAGGTGTTCGTCTATGACCACGGCGACATGGAGCACCTCGCTTGGGGCCTCGGGCAGGCCGAGGGCCGGGGTGCGCTTATCGTCACCGACTCGATCTTCTCGATGGACGGCGACGTCGCGCCGCTCGAGGAGATCGCCGAGCTCGCGGGCGCGCACGACGTGCGCGTGATGGTCGACGAGGCCCACGCGACCGGCGCGCTCGGCCCCGGCGGCCGGGGTGCCGTCGCTGCGGCCGGGCTCGAAGACGACGTCGACGTGGTCGTCGGCACCCTCGGCAAGGCCCTCGGCTCCTACGGCGCGTACGCGTGCTGCGACGCGGCGACGGCGAAGCTGCTGATCAACACCGCACGATCGCTCATCTTCTCCACCGCTCTCCCGCCGCCGGTCGTGGCTGCTGCCGGGGCCGCCCTCGAGCTGCTCGAGGAGCAGCCGCGGCGGGTCGACAAGCTCGCGGCAAACGCCCGGGCGCTGCGCGAGGAGCTGGCCGCCGAGGGCTTCGACGTCGAGGCGACGGGCTCCCACATCGTCCCGCTGATCGTCGGCGACTCCGACATGGCCATGCGGGTTTGCGAAGCGGCGATCGAGCGCGGCGTGTTCGCCCAGGCGATCCGGCCTCCCACGGTGCCCGAGGGCACCTCGCGCCTGCGGCTGGCAGTGATGTCCTCACACCGCCGCTCTGAGCTCCGTGACGCCGCGCGGGTGCTCGGTCGCGCGGCGCGTGCCTGCGGGCTGCGTCCCGGCGAGTCGTTGGTTCCCGCCGTGTCGGTCGCCGAGGACCGCCTCGCCGGGCGGCCGTTCGACGCCGAGGCACCGCTCGCCGCTTGAGCGGTCGAGTGCGCGGCCTCTTCGTCACCGGGACGGACACCGGAGTAGGCAAGACCGTCGTGGCGGCGGCGATGGCCGCCGTGCTGGTCGCGCGCGGTGAGCGGGTCGCGGCCTGGAAGCCGGCCTTGACCGGGCTCGACGAGCCGGTCGATCCGGGCTGGCCGCGTGATCACGAGCTGCTGGCCGCGATCACCGGCCAGTCTCCGAGCGATGTCACGCCCCATGGATTCGGGCCGGCCGTCTCGCCTCATCTCGCGGCCGAGATGATGGGTTCGCGCCTCGATCCTCTCGCCCTCGTCGCTTCTGCGCACGAGGCCGCGGAGGGGTCCAACATTATGATCGCGGAAGGGGTGGGCGGTTTGCTCGTTCCGCTCGTGGAGGGCTACTCGGTGCGTGATCTCGCTCGTGAACTCGCGCTGCCTCTGGTCATCGCCGCGCGGCCCGGCCTGGGCACCATCAACCACACGCTGCTGACAGTCGAGGCCGCCCGCAGTGCGGGGCTGGAAGTCGCGGGCGTGGTGTTGACGCCGTGGCCTGATTCGCCGAGCGCGATGGAGGAGTCGAACCGCGCGACGATCGCGGGAACCCGCGAGGTCGAGGTGGCGGTGCTGCCGCGCGTGCTGAGCGCCTCTGTCGACGAGCTCGCTCGGGTCGGAGCGGAGCTGCCCCTCGAGCGCTGGCTGGATCTAGGAAGGTTCTAGAGCGGTATTGCAGCCCTCCCCTATAGGGGGTCGGATGCTGCCATACCGCCTGCGTACCCCTCCTAGACGCAGGTTGCGTCCCAGACCGCTCAAGGCTTCCGCCCCGCCGCGTACGACACGATCGACTCGTCGATGAGCCACTCCACCGGCGCGCGGTCGTCCGTCCACACCGGTCCGCCCTGGCGGGCCGCCGACAGCCTCCTCGACGATGCGCTCGCCGGCTCGCTCAACGCGCGCGGCAGCGACGCGGCCGCGCTGCGCAGCCGCTCGGCGCTCAATGGGCCGTTGCTCGCCACCAGCACCGCGTTCGTCGGCTCGACCGGATCGGTCAACACCGTGCGAAACGCCTTTCCTGCCGTCGAAGCCAGAGCACGCTCGAGGCGGTGTGACCCCTCAGGGTGACCGACGTTGATGAGCACGACGCCATCCGGCGCGAGGTGTTCCCGGACCAGCGCGAAGAACTCGCGGGTCGCGAGGTAGAACGGGATGTAGGGCTGGCGGTAGGCGTCGACCAGGATCGCGTCGTAGCGCTCGTGGCTGCGCTCGAGGAACGGGCGCGCGTCCGCTGTGTGCGTACGCAGCCGCGGACCGCGCAGGTCGAAGAGCTTGCGGCCGACCTTCGTGAGGTCGCCGTCGATCTCGACACCGTCCACCTTCGTGCGCGGGAAGAAGTGCCCGTAGGCACGGGCGGTCGTCCCCGCGGCGTTGCCGAGAATCGCGATGCTCGCCGGCGGGCGGGCGGCCGCAGCGAATGGCAGCACCAGGAACTCGTCCCAGTAGTCGCCCGTCAGGTAGGAGCCGGGACGCAGGATCGAGTGGACGGCGAGCCCCTCGTTGAGCTCGAGGCGGCGCGTGCCGCCCGTGTCCTGCGTAACGCGCGCGTACTGATACTCGGTCTCCGACTCCCAGATGACGCGCCCTCCCTCAGAGTCGGCTTTGAGCGTCCCGGCCGGAATCAGCAGCAGGCCGCCGATCAGCAACGGCGCTACAGCGACCCGGCGGTGCCGTAGGCCGACCGCCGCAACGAGTGCCAGGGCGAGCGCGAAGGCGAGGAAGGTCCGCCGGGTGCCAGCGAGGGGAATCAGCACGAGCGCCGAGAGGAAGGTGCCGAACAGGGAGCCGCAGGTCGAGATGGCATAGAGCCGGCCTGCCACGCGCCCCGCCTCCTCGACCGTGCTCACCCGCAGCCTCACCGCGTAGGGCGACACCGCGCCGAGCAGCAGCACCGGCACGGCGACGAGCACGAGCACACCGGCCAGCGAGCCGAGGAACGCGCCGGCCGATATCGAGTCGAGCGCCTTGACCGAGAGCCTCAGGAGGGGTGTCGAGACGAACGGCACGATCGCCAGGAGCACCGCGGCGGCGAGCACGAGACGGCAGAGACCGCCGAGGTCGGGTCGGCGGTCGGCCATCCGGCCGCCGATCGCGTACCCGACCGACAGCGCGACCAGCACGGTGGCGATCGTGTTGGCCCAGACGATCGTGGAGGCGCCGAACCACGGCGCGAGGAGACGGGCCGCGGCGATCTCGGTGCCGAGGCTTGCGGCCCCGACGACGAAGGCGATCAGCTCCAGGCGGCCGAAGGAGCGAAGCCGGTGCACCGGGCGAGGTTAGAGCGGCGTCTCCTTTCCGACCGCCACCAGGGCTAGGTTCGGGCGCGTGGACACTGCCGCGCTCGCCGCCGCCGACCGTCGCCACCTGTGGCATCCTTTCACCCAGCAGCAGGGCTGGAGCGAGGAGCTGCCGATCATGATCGAGCGGGCCGAGGGCACGACGCTCTACGACACCGACGGCAACGCCTACATCGATGGAGTCTCCTCCCTGTGGTGCAACGTCCACGGGCACCGGCATCCGCACATCGACGCCGCCGTGCGCGAGCAGCTCGACCGCGTCGCGCACTCGACGATGCTCGGCCTCTCCCATCCCCCGGCCGTGGAGCTCGCCGAGCGCCTCGTCGCCATTGCCCCTCCTGGTCTCACGCGGGTCTTCTACTCCGACAGCGGATCGACGGCGGTCGAGGTCGCGCTCAAAATGGCCTTCCAGTGGTGGGCACACCGGGGCGAGCGCGAGCGCACTGAGTTCGTCTGCCTGCGCGGCGGCTACCACGGCGACACGATCGGGTCGGTCTCCGTCGGAGGCATCGACCTCTTCCACTCGCTCTACGAGCCCCTGCTCTTCAAGGCCCACCAAGCGGAGCCAGGCGACCGGGACAGCGTCGCGAACCTGCTGGCCGAGCACGGCGAGCGGATCGCCGCGGTCATCGTCGAGCCGCTGGTACAGGGCGCGGCGGGAATCATGCTCCAGCCGCCCGGCTTCCTGCGCGAGGTCCGCGAGCTGTGCGACGAGCACGGGATTCTGCTGATCTGCGACGAGGTCGCCACGGGATTCGGCCGCACGGGGACGATGTTCGCCTGCGAGCAGGAAGATGTCGCGCCCGATCTCATGTGCGTTGCCAAGGGCTTGACCGGCGGCTACATGCCGCTCGCCGCGACGCTCGCCAGCGAGCGCATCTACGAGGGCTTTCTGGGTGCCTTCGAGGAGTTCAAGACCTTCTTCCACGGTCACACCTACACGGGCAACCCGCTCGCCTGCGCCGCGGCGCTCGCCACGCTCGAGGTCTTCGAGCAGGAACGAACGCTCGAGAAACTGCAACCGAAGATCGAGCTGCTGGGCGAGTTGCTAGAGCGCTACGTCGAGCCTCTCCCCGCGGTTCGTGAGATCCGGCGTCGCGGGACGATGGTGGGGATCGAGCTCGGCCTGTTCCCGCTCACCGAGCGCGTCGGCCATCAGGCGACGCTGGCCGCCCGGCGTCGCGGGGCGATCGTCCGCGGGCTGGGAGACGTGCTCGTGCTCATGCCGCCGCTGGCCATCACCGAAGCCGAGCTCGAGCGCCTCGTCCAGATCGTCGGCGCCGCGATCGCCGAGGTCAGCGCCGCGGCGCTCCGCACCGCCGCCTAGACAGGGTCGTCAGGCGCGCAGGGCGCCGCGCCGGCGGGCACTGCCCTCGACGCCGAGCCGGCGCGACAGTCGTCGCGACCCCGCCGCGTGCCAGGCAAGCATCGCGCCGCCGGGAAGGAGGGTCCACGCGGGCCAGAACGCGCCTTCGCCGGTCAGGGCCCACGCGGCCACGAGCGCGCCGTTCAGCGAGCCGTAGGTGTAGAGGTGTGCGCGCAGCGCAGCCCGCTGGAGTCGGTCGGCGCGACGCGCCATCAGCGCCCGTCGCGAAGGCCGCGGCAGGTCGCGGACGAGCCACGCGAGCTCCAGCCGGGTTCGCGCACGACAGGCGCGCTCGACGCGGTCCTCGAGCTCGGGGTGGGTTAGCCGGCCCTCGGCGTAGTTGTCGCGCAGGCGGCGGCTGGTTGCGTCCCGCTCGGCGTCGGAGGCTCGGGTGGAGAGGGCCATCAGTCGTCGTAGGGGACGAAGTCGCGCTTGCGCGCGCCGCACACGGGACAGAACCAGGTGTCGGGAATGCCCTCGAAGGGAGTTCCGGGCGGGATGCCCCCGTCGGGGTCGCCGTCCACCGGGTCATAGATGAACCCGCATGACTCACAAAGCCATTTCTGGGTCGTCTCGGTCGCGCTCATGGGCCACAGGGTACGCGGCGGATAGCCTGCGCAGCCGATGGAGGTCGACCGGCCCGGACCAGGCGAAGAGCTGAACGCAGGCGCAGAGACGCCGGCGCGCCTCGCCGCCACCGTGATCCTGCTGCGCGGCGGCGCGAGCGGGCTCGAGGTGCTCCTGGTGCAGCGCAATCCCGAGCAGCGCTTCATGGGGGGAGCTTGGGTGTTTCCCGGCGGCGCGGTCGACGCTCACGAGGGCGACGACGACGCGGGGCTGCGTACCGCGGCGGTGCGTGAGGTCGCCGAGGAAGCGGGAGCCGCTCTCCCCGGGCCAGACGTGCTCGTCGCGTTCTCGCGCTGGATCACCCCCGCCGAGGTCAAGGTGCGCTTCGATACCTGGTTCTACCTCGCCGAATGGCCCACCGGCGTCGAGCCGCGTGTCGACGGAGCCGAGTGCGTCGACTGGCGCTGGGCCACCCCCCAGGCGGCGCTCGAGGCCTACGCGCGCGAGGAGCTGCTGCTCGTCTTTCCCACCATCAAGCACCTCGAGCAGATCGGCGGGTTCGCCTCGGCCGATGCGCTACTCGACTTCGCGCGCGGGCGCGAGGTGCGACCCGTGCAGCCGCGGGTGCTCATGGAGGGCGAGATCGCCCGCGTGGTGCTCCCCGGCGAGCCTGGGTACGAGGACTAGACTCGCGAAGATGCCGACCGCGAAGAAGAAGCAGCAGAAGAAGGCCACCGCGAAGGCGCGCGGGCTCACCGTGGCGGTCACCGGGCCGACCGGCGACATTGGCACCTCGCTGCTGCGCGCGCTCGAGAACGAGAAAGGGGTCGACCGCGTCCTGGGCATGGCCCGCCGGCCCTTCGACGCGGCCGGCGCCGGGCTGACGAAGACCGAATACCGCCAGGGCGACGTGCTCGATCGCGAATCGGTCGACGCGCTGGTGGCCGAAGCCGACGTGGTCGTCCACCTCGCCTTCATCATCCTTGGCGGCCACGAGGAGAGCCGGCAGATCAACCTCGAGGGCTCACGCAACGTGTTCGAGGCGATCGCCGCCTCCAAGGCCAAGCGAGCGGTGTACGCATCGTCGGTCGCCGCCTACGGGTTTCACGACGACAACCCCGAGCTGCTCACCGAAGACGTTCCGGCCCGCGGAACCGACGAGCACTACTACTCCCAGCAGAAGGCGGAGGTCGAGCTGCTGCTCGAAGAGATCCTCGGCGCCGCCGGCAAGCAGGTCTACGTCTTCCGCCCCTGCATCGTCGCCGGCGAGAACGCGCTGATGATGATCGAGAACATCCCCTACGTAGAGATGGGCGACAAGATGCCCGCGGCCGTTCGCCGGCTCTTCGAGGTGGTCCCGATCCTCAAGCCCGTGATCCCCGACAACGGGACGCCCTTCCAGCTCGTGCATCACGACGACGTGGCCGCCGCCCTCACCGCGGCCGTCATCGGCAAGGGCAACCCGGGCGTCTACAACCTCGCGGGCGCGGGTGACTTGACGATGAGCGACCTGGCCGACGCGCTCGGCTGGTACTCCGTGCCGATCCCCGACCTGGCCATCGACGCGACCGCGCAGATCGTCTCGCGCCTACCGTTCATGCCCGCCGAAGCCCAATGGGTCAACGTGATGCGCGTGCCCGTGCTCATGGACACGACCAAGGCGCGAGAGCAGCTGGGCTGGACACCCCAGCACGACGCCCGGGAGACACTCGAGCGCATGATCGCCGGCGCCCGTGGCGCCGAGTTGATCCGCTAGGCCCTCCTGGTCTAAAGGGAGTGCTGAACGACGGGGCGCCCGAAGCGGCGTTCGGCCTCGCCGGCGACGTCGTCCTCGCGGTACTTCGACTCCTCGTCGGGGCGCGTGAAGATGACGATCTTGTCGGCCGGGAAGGTGACGAGCGCGTCCTGGATCGCCACCAGCGGTTCACCCTCGCCGGTGCCGCCCTTGGCCTCGATGCCTTCCTGGCCGAGGCTCTCGACGGTCTTCGCCTGGGCCTCCTGCGCCTCACCGATCGCCTCGTCCGGGTCGGAGACCCAGAACGCCAGCGGAGAGGCGTTGGAGGCGGGCGCGACCACCTGCACCTCGGCTCCGTTCACCTCGTCGCCCATCGCGGCACGAAGGGCGGCGGCGTTGACGGGCACGGGAGCGATGACGAGCAACTTCATGGAGGCGGCAAATCTACCGCGATGCCACGTTCGGTGAATATCCGTCCGGAACCGCTACCCGGGCGCCGCGGCGCGTGTTAGGACTCCCGTGGTGAGGCACGGCCGCCAGGCAGCAAAGGGTGGATGGCGTGCACGCCTGTGCCTTGCCATGGCGCTGGCCGTGATCGGCTGCCTGCCCGCGGCGGGTACCGCTCACGCCGAAGGTCCCACCCTGGCCCCCGTCGGCGGCGTCTTCACCAAGCCGACCTACGTGACTGCCCCGCCCGGCGATTCGCACCGGCTCTTCGTGGTCGAGCAGGGCGGCACGATCCAGTTGCTGCGCGACGGCGTGCGGGCCACCCAGCCTTTCCTCGCCGTGCCGGGGGTCCTGAACAGCGGGGAGCGCGGCCTGTTGTCGATGGCCTTTGCTCCCGACTACGCGACTTCCGGGCGCTTCTACGTCTACTACGTGGCGACCGGCGACGGCCACATCCAGATTGATGAGTTCCGTCGCGCGGCGACCGATCCCGATCGGGCCGACCTGACCACCCGGCGGCCCGTCCTCGCCATTGCCCACCCCAACGGCAATCACAACGGCGGGCAACTCCAGTTCGGGCCCGATGGCTTCCTCTACGCGGGCACCGGCGACGGGGGTGGCGCCAGCAACCCCAATCCCAATCCTCAGAACCTCGGCTCCCTGCTCGGGAAGATGCTTCGCATCGATCCCCTCCGTCGGCCCGCCAGCGGCGCTGCCTACGCGATCCCGGCCGGCAACCCTTTCGTGGGGCGCACCGGTGCCCAGCCGGAGATCTGGCAGTACGGCCTGCGCAACCCGTTCCGGTTCTCCTTCGACCGGCAGACCGGCGATGAGTGGATCGGCGACGTCGGCCAGTCGAATTGGGAGGAGGTCGACTTCAACGCCCGGGGTACCGGCGCCGGCACCAACTGGGGCTGGAACATGTGCGAGGGCAAGCATCGCTACCCGATCTCGAACCCCGATGCGGCGTGCGTCCCCACCACGAGCACCCTGCCCGTATCGGAGTACGACCACTCGGCTGGCCGCTGCTCCATCACCGGCGGCTACGTCGCGCGTGATCCCGCTCTCGGGTCGCTGGTCGGCTCCTACCTCTTCGGCGACTACTGCGGAGGCCAGATCTACGCTCGCTCGCCGTCCACCGGCGTCGTCACCGACCTCGCGCCGCTGAACGTGCCTTACGTCGTGTCGTTCGGCGAGGACTCCTGCGGTCACGTGTTCGTCGTCTCGCAGGCCGACGGCTCGGTCTCGCGGCTGCAGACGAGCGCCACCACGCCGTGTCGCGATGCCGTTCCGCCGCCGCCGCCGGTAAGCGATCCCGCGGTGCGCATCGACCGCCGAGATGTCCGGGTCTCCAGCCGCGGTTACCTCCGGGTGCGTATGCGCTGCTCGTTTCGAGCATCGCAGCGACGCCAGGGTTCCGTCGCGCTGCGCCGTGGCGCCCTCATCGTCGCGCGCGCATCCTTCTCCGCGACGCCCGGGCAGTTGATCGCGCCGCGCATGCGCCTCACCGCTCGGGGTCGCGCCCTGGTGCACCACCGGCATCGCCTCGCGGTTCAGGCGGCCGCGCGGTCGAGCGACGCGTCGGGGCGCTCGGTGCGCAGCACGGCGCGCATAGCGCTTGTCGCTTGACCGGGGCCACATCGACCTGACACCTTCTATGGCCGTGCTCGCCGCCGTCCTTCGCCGCAGCCTGCTCGCGGCGGTTGCTCTTCTCATGCTCGCCGCACCCGGTGCCTCCGCGCAGGAGTCCGTCGTCTCAGGCCCCCTGAGCGCGACCGTTGACGGCAACCCGTGGCATCTCTCCTTCGTCGGTGCGGCGCACTCGCCGGGTCTGCGGGAGGACTCCGGCACAGGAACGGGCCCGACGGGGCGGCTCGGTTTCCTCACTCCCGGCGGCTGGCGCCGCGTCACGCACGTGGTGTCGTCCAAGCGCAACGGGCAGACCTACGAGGCGACTCTGGCCACCACGGATCCGGCCGGACGCCAGATCGCCGTGCGGCTGGCACCCGACGCGAGCGGAGTGATCGCGCTCGACGCGCGCGTCACCGGCCCCACCGTCGCCGATGTGAGCGCGACCGGGATCTCGTTCGGCGCGACGGGCGCGGAGCGCTACCTCGGCTTCGGCGAGCGCTCGAACGCAGTCGACCAGCGCGGGGGAACCGTCGAGAACCGTGTGACCGAGGGGCCCTATCAGGCCAACGAGCAGCCCTTCGTCGCCGGGTTCGTGCCCCTGCCGGGCCAGAACTCGCGCACGGACGCCACCTACTTCCCCATCCCTTGGCTGCTGTCCACGCGCGGCTACGGGGTGCTCGTCGACAACGACGAGGTCTCGAACTTCCACCTGACCAGCGATCGTGCCGACGCCTGGAGCGTCCAGGCGAGCGCCGCGAACCTGCGCCTCCGCGTCTTCGCCGGCCCGCACCCGGCGGATGTGCTGCGCCGGCTCACGGCGCGCCTGGGCCGGCAGCCGCGGCCGGCCGCCCCCTGGTACTTCGGGCCGTGGTTCCAGCCCGCCAAGGGCCATGACGAGGGCCAGGACCTGCGCACGCTCAGGAAGGCCGACGCCCCGGTCTCCGTCGCGCAGACCTACACCCACTACCTGCCCTGCGCGGACCACATCACAAAGGGCCGTGCCCAGCAGCGCGACCGCACGCGCTTCTTCCACGCCGAGGGCCTCGCGGTCACCACCTACTTCAACCCGATGATCTGCACGAACCACCCGCAGTACGGGCGGGCGAAGGCGGAGGGCGTGCTCACGAAGAACGAGATCGGCCAGCCTTACGAGTACCGCTACACCGGCTCGGCCCAGTTCCTCGTCGGCCAGTTCGACTTCTCCAACCCGGCCGCGACGCCCTTCTACGCCGGTCTCCTCGGCGAGGCCACCCACGACGGCTACGACGGCTGGATGGAGGACTTCGGTGAGTACACCCCAAACGACGCGCGCTCCTACGACGGCACTCCGGGCAACCAGATGCACAACCGCTACGTGCTCCTGTACCACCGTTCGGCCTATGACTTCTCGCGCCGCTCGGGGCAGGCCCTCGCCCGCTTCAACCGCTCGGGCTGGCGGGGTTCGGCCCGCTACTCGCAGCTCGTCTGGGGCGGCGACCCGACGACCGACTGGGGCTTTGACGGCCTGGCCTCTGCGGTGCGCAACGGCCTGTCGATGGGTCTCAGCGGAGTGAGCTTGTGGGGATCCGACATCGGCGGCTTCTTCGGGCTGCTCGGCAAACACCAGCTCACGCCCGAGCTGCTCAACCGCTGGATCCAGGTCGGGGCCGTCTCGGGCATCATGCGCACGCAGGCCAACGGATCACGGGTTCCCGAGGACGGCAAGCGCCGGGCGCAGATCTTCGACCCCGAGGTGCTCCCGGTCTGGCGGCGCTACACGAAGCTCCGCACGCAGCTCTACCCCTACCTCGCCGCGGCCGAGGCGGAGTACGACCGCTCCGGGCTGCCGATCATGCGCGACCTCGCCCTTACGTTCCCGCGCGAGGCGGCGAACCGCCGCGACGACGAGTTCATGTTCGGGCCCGACCTGCTGGCGGCGCCGATCGTCGCGCCCGGGCAGCGGTCGCGGAGCGTCTACCTCCCCTCCGGCCGGTGGATCGACCTGTGGCGCTCGGCACACACCACCCGCTCGGGAGCGCTGGCGCTGGGCCGGGCACGGGCGTCGGCGGGCGGGCGCAGCGTGACGGTTCCCGCCCCGCTGGCGGAGCTGCCGCTGATGGCTCGGGCCGGCGCGGTCATCCCGCTGCTCGCTCCCGACGTCGACACGCTGACCCGGCTCGGCCGCGCTCACGGCCTCGTGCATGCCGCCGATCGCGAAGGCCGCCGGCAGCTGCTGGCGTTCCCTCGTCGCCGCACGCGCGGCGCGCTTGGCGTCGGCGAGCGCTGGAGCTCGCGCGAGGGACGTTCGAGCTGGGCGCTCGGGGTCGCCGGGCACCGGACACGTACCTACTCGCTTCAGGCCTCGTTCTCGACGCTCGCCCACCCCTTCCGGCCATGCTCGGTCAGGTTTGGGCGCAGGACTCTCGCCCGGCGCTCCTGGCGCTACGACGCCCACGCGCACGTGCTGCGCGCGACGTTCCGAGCCCGTTGGGGAAGACTTCTCGCGTCGAAGCGTTGCACTCGCTGAGAGTCGCCGCGGTGGCCGCCGTGGCGGCCACGTGGTTAGCGCTTCCGCCCTCGGGCGCAGCGGCCGCATCCCAGCGTGGCTATCCCGTCGGAGTCACCCTCACGACGCAGGATCTCAGGGCACGGCTCTCGCAGCGGCCGGCACTTCGCTTTCACCGCGGCACTCCGCGCCACGGCGATGTGATCCGCGTGGACGAAAGCGCCACCTATCAGAGCATGGACGGCTTCGGTGCGGCCATGACCGACTCCTCCGCGTGGCTGATCGGCACCCGGCTCGCGCCGGGTGCGCGGGCGAAGCTGATGAACGACTTCTTCGGCGCAAGCGGGCTGCGCTTGAACGCGGTCCGCATCCCGATCGGCGCCTCCGACTTCACCCGCGACGGGATCCCCTACTCCTACGACAATGCTCCCCTGGGGCTGAGCGATCCGGGGATGGTGTTCTTCTCGGTGGCCCACGACCGCGCCTACCTCCTCCCGCTGCTACGACAGATGATGGCCCTGAACCCGCGTATCGCCACGCTGGCCAACCCCTGGAGCCCTCCGCCCTGGATGAAGACCAACCGGTCCGCCTCCAACGGCGACGGCGCCGGGAAGCTCAACCGAAGCGCCTATGGGCCGCTGGCGAGATACTTCGTGCGCTTCCTGCGCGCCTACGCGGCAGAGGGCGTTCGCATCCGCGCGATCACACCCCAGAACGAGCCGGGCGTCGAGTCGCTCTACCCCGGCCTCAACCTGCCGCCGGCCGAGGAGGCGCGCTTCGTCGCGGACAACCTCGCGCCCGCGCTTCGAGCGGCCGGACTCCGCCCGCGCATCTACGGGCTCGACCACAACTGGGCCTCACGCCTCTACGCGCGGTCGCTGCTCCGCGTGCCCAGGGCGGCCGCGGCCCTGTCTGGCATCGCCTGGCACTGCTACCACGGCGATCCGCGCGTGATGAGCGAGTTGCACGCCCTCGCGCCGCGTCTGAGGCAGGTGGTGACCGAGTGCTCGTCGCCCATCGCGCCCGCCCCGACCGCCGAGCTCGTGATCGCCGCCGCCCGCAACTGGGCCAGCAGCGTGCAGCTGTGGAACCTCGCCCTCGACGGGCATACGGGCCCGGTGCAGTTGCCCAACAAGGGGTGCTACCACTGCCGGGGACTCGTCGAGATCGACTCCGCCTCGGAGCAGGTGACTCGCGGGCGCGACTTCTACCAGCTCGGGCAAGCCAGCCGATTCATCCAGCCCGGCGCTCGGCGCATCGGCTCGAACTCCTTCGTTGCCTACCAGAGCGGCAGGTCCTTCAAGCACAGCTACGCGACACGCGGGGTCGACAACGTGGCGTTCCGCAACCCCGACGGGCGCCGCGTACTGCTGCTCTACAACAACTCGCCGCTGCGTAGCTCGTTCGTGATCGCCTGGCGAGGGCGCTCTGTGCGCTACGCCCTCTCGGGCCGAGCTGCCGCCACCCTGACCTGGTGACCGCCGCCTACAGCGCGCGGCTGTAGAGCGCGGCGAAGTCCTCTTCGCTCGGCTCGATCGGGTTGACGAGGGTGCACCCATCCCCCATCGCTCCCTCCACGAGCTCCGGGATCGCCGCCTCAGGCACGCCGACCTCGGAGAGCCGCGTCGGCAAGCCGAGGCCGCGCACCACGCCGCGCACGTAGTCGGCCAGCGCGTGCCCGATCGCCTCGCCGGACCCACCGATCTCAAGCCCGAGCAACTCGCCCAAGTCGCGGTAGCGGCTGGCCACGTCGTCGCCGCCCGCGGCGTTCCACTCGATCACCCACGGCAGGTTGATCGCGTTGGCGATGCCGTGAGGCACGTCGAACTGCGCGCCGCACGGATGCGACATCGAGTGGGTGATGCCGATCGCTCCGGTCGAGGTCGGTTGGATGGCCAGATTTGCGGCGATGAGCATATTGCCCCGGGCGGCCTCGTCCTCCGGCGTCGCTACGGCGCGCTGGAGGTTGTCGCGCAGCAGGCGGAGCGCTTGAAGGGCGCATGCGTCTCCGTGCGGGCTCCACTCGGAGGAGACGTAGCCCTCGATCGCGTGGCTCATCGCGTCCATGCCGGTGGCGGCCGCGATCTTCGGCGGCAGCGTGCGGGTCGACTCGGGGTCGAGGATCGCCAGTCGCGGATAGAGCGGGAAGTCGCCGATCTGGAACTTGATGTGCTCCTCACGGTCCTTGATCACCGCGGCGAACGACGCCTCCGACCCGGTGCCGCAGGTGGTCGGGATGCAGGCCAGCGGCGCGAGGTCGTGCGGCCGGCCCAGCCCGTCGCCGTCGCGCGGCAGCCCGTAGTAGCCCTCCCAGTCGCGCGGCTCGCCGCCGTGCGTGAAGATGACATTGGCCGCTTTAGC
This sequence comes from Solirubrobacterales bacterium, assembly GCA_038200435.1. Classification (GTDB taxonomy): domain Bacteria; phylum Actinomycetota; class Thermoleophilia; order Solirubrobacterales; family Solirubrobacteraceae; genus JBBPXY01. The sequence goes on along the minus strand of JBBPXY010000059.1, from coordinate 40,673 downwards.
GGTATCCATCACCGAGCCGCCGCCGACCGCGAGGATCGAGTCAGCGCCGTGCTCGTGCCCGGCGGCGGCGGTCGCGGACACGACAGCCGAGTCCGAATCGGGCGGAACCTGGTCGTAGACGCCGGCCACCTCGAGGCCACCATCCTCGAGGCCCGCCCGCACCCTGTCGATCAGCCCCGTGGCGTGGATGATCCCGTCGGTGACGATCAGCACCCGCGTCGCGCCCTCCTTGGCGAACTCGAAGCCGGTCCCCTCGATCAGGCTCCGCCCGGCGATCACCCGCGTGGGCGCCTGGAATTGGTAGAAGTCCTTGAAGCCGCGCATCTGGCGGCCGTCGACGGCCTCGCCGATCGAATCCTCCACCGCCGACTCCCTACGCCGCGTTCAGCAGGTCTTGGCGTCCGGCCTGCTCGAGCTGCGCCTTGTAGCGCGGGAAGACCGGCTTCACCAGCGGCACGAGCTTCAGGATCTTCGCCACCGGGCCCTTCGCCTTCATCTGGCCCCGGGCCAGCGCGACGGTCACGTTGACCTTCCCGAGCCAGAACCGATGGGCCGTGTCGGCCTCCATCGACATGACCACCTCCGGGTCCATCGTCGTCTGCCCGAGGTCGACCTGCGGATCCTCGCCCTCGATCATCTTGACGGTGATCTGCGACTCCGGGTTGCGGTACTGGTACTGCACGATCGTGTTGGCCTTGCGGAACTTCGGCCCGAGCTCATCGTCATCGGCGAGGTTCTCGAACAGCTTGCCGATGAACTCGTAGACCTCCCGATCGTCTGAGAAGTACGCCAAGGGATCTCCCTTTCAGTTTGGATCGGCGGGCAGCATAGGCAAGCAACGCCTCAGTTGTCGGCCTGCTCGTCGCCGATGACGTGCATCACGGCGTTGATCAGGGCAAGGTGCGTGAAGGCCTGCGGGTAGTTGCCGAGCTGACGGCCGGAGTGCACGTCGAGCTCCTCCGCGTAGAGCAGCAAAGGCGAGGCATGCGCGAGGAGCCGCTCGAGCAGGAGCTTGGCCCGTTCGCACTCGCCGATCTCCGACAGAGCCGAAACGAGCCAGAACGAGCAGATGAGGAACGTCCCCTCCTCCCCTTCGAGGCCGTCGTCGGTCTCTCCGGTGCGGTAGCGCAGCACGAAGCCGTGATCGGTGAGCTCGTCGGCGATCGCGAGGACGGTTTTGCGCACGCGTTCGTCGTCGCGGGGCAAGAAGCGCAGGAGCACCAGCAGCAGGTTCGACGCATCGAGAGCCTTCGTCTCGTAGTGCTGCACGAACACGCCGCGGTCATCGACTCCGTGCTCGAGGATGTCGGTCTTGATCTCGTCGGCGGTCTTCTGCCATTCCGCCGCCAGCTCGGGCTCACCGCGAATCTCGGCCAGGCGCGCGCCGCGGTCCATCGCGACCCAGCACATGAGCTTGGAGGAGACGTAGTGCTTGGGCTCGCCACGAGCCTCCCAGATGCCCTGGTCGGGGTTCTTCCACACCGCCAAGGCTCCCTTCACCTGCGCCTCCAGCACGGGCCACAGGCGTTGCGGCAGCCTCCCGTTGCGCTTCGTGTGGAGATATACGGAGTCGAGCACCGCGCCGTACACGTCGTTCTGGCGCTGGTCGAACGCGCCGTTGCCGATCCGCACGGGCCGAGCCCCCTCGTAGCCGTTGAGATGCTCGAGCTCGTGCTCGGTCAGGTCGCGCTCGCCGCCGATGCCGTACATGATCTGCAGGCCGCCGTCCTCGTTGCGCTGGAGATCGGCGACGAACTGCATGAAGTCGTCCGCCTCCCAGTCGAAGCCGAGCGCGTGCATCGCCCAGAGGGTGAACGAGGAGTCGCGCATCCAGGAGAACCGGTAGTCCCAGTTGCGCTCGCCGCCGGGCGTCTCGGGTAGGGAGGTGGTGGCTGCCGCGACCAGGGCTCCCGTCGGGGAGTAGGTCAGGCCCTTGAGCGCCAGCGCCGAACGCTGGAGGTATCGCCGCCAACGATGATCGGGGAATGTTCCCGTGGTGAGCCACTGACGCCAGTAATGCGATGTCGCCGACATATGGCCGTCGGCCTGCTCCACGGTGCGCGGACCGCCGAGCGCCTCGGTCCACGACAGCGCGCAGAAGGCCTTCTCCCCCTCGCGCAGCATATGCCGGGCCCGCGCCAAGCTGCCCTCGATGCCGATCCTCAGGTCGCTCATCAGCCGGATCGTCGTGGTGCCGTCGGTGGCGTCGACCGTATGCCAGCCCTCCGCCGCCTGCTTCCACTTCGCCTCGGCGCGAGCGTAGTCGAACATCGGCTCGCACACGAGCTCGATCTGCACCTCGCCCTGGATGCACTCGACCGTGCGCACGAGCAGGTGGTCGGCATCCTCGTCGGTCGGCGCGCGGGTATGGTCGGAGTGCTCGCCGCCCTCCTCGTCATGCCACGGGCCGATGGTCAGTGCGTCGCGCACTATGCACCACCCTGATGCCGTCATCCAAGTCGTCTCGAGGATGTTCGTGCCGGGCTCATAGCGGCGCGAGGACGGGGTGTTCATCCCGTAGGGCGCGAAGCGGAAGCCGCCCGCACCGCGGTCGAGGACCTGACCGAAGACGCTCGGCGAGTCGAAGCGCGGCAAGCAGAGCCATTCGATCGTCCCGTCCGGGGCGAGCAGCGCTCCCGTGTGGCAGTCCGAGAGGAACGCGTAGTCGCCGATCGGCGGGTAGGGAGAGCTCGCCGCCACGTGCGGCTCGGTGTCGGTGATGGGGACGGTGGGAGTCATGAGAGGCTTCATGTGCTCGCCATCTTCCCAGGAGTCTCCCTTGAACCTTCCCGAGTTACAGCTGAAAGATCCCGCGGCGCAGTTGCTGACCGGTCGCCGGGCACTCATCACCGGCGCCGATTCGGGGATCGGGCAGGGCATCGCGTTCGAGCTGGCGGCCCACGGCGCGGCCGTCGCCATCAACCATCTCGCCGGCTCAGAGGTCGCCGACGAGATGGTGAAGCACATCTCCGACGCCGGTGGCCAGGCTCTCGCGGTGAGGATGAACGTGGCCGACGAGGCCGACGTGACGCGCGCGTTCGGCGAAGCGCGCGACGCGTTCGGCGGGCTCGACCTCCTCGTGAACAACGCCGGGCTCGAGAAGCAGTTCGACCTCGTCGACATGCCTCTCGAGTGGTGGCAGCGGGTGATCGACGTGAACCTCACCGGGGTCTTCCTGTGCTCGCGCGAGGCGGCGCGCATGATGAAGGGAGCTGGAGACCGCGGGGCGATCGTCAACATCACGAGCGTCCACGAGCAGATCCCGTGGAAGGGCTTCTCCCATTACTGCGCCTCCAAGGGCGGCGAGAAGATGTTCGCACAGTCGATCGCGCGCGAGCTCGCGCCGCACGGCATCCGCGTGGTCAGCGTCGCCCCGGGCGCGATCGCCACGCCGATCAACAAGGCCGTGCTCGCCGACACGAAGGCGAGAGGAGAGGTCGAGTCCGAGATCCCCCTCGGCCGCTGGGGCGAGGTTTCCGACGTGTCGCGGGCCGTGGCGTGGGTGGCCTCCGACCAGGCCGGCTACGTGGTCGGCTCGACGCTGTTCGTCGACGGCGGAATGACGCTGTATCCGCGGTTCGTGTAGCGCGCGGGTCCCCTGATCTGAGGAAGAAGAGCGGCCCCAAGCGGGTAGGTCGCTGCATTTGGTAGCCCTGGGACTACCGAACGCGTCGCGCGACCGTCCCGCGGGACGCAGATCGCAGGGTTTGCTGGGCTATGGCCCAGTCGATGCTGCACGGGACCCGGGACGACTCATGGACTCTCTCTCTCGTCCGATGAGCGCAGTACTGCCGCGCCTGGACCTCAGGCGTCGGGGCTTTCAGCCCCCTCACATCGTTATGGCGGAGCGTCCGGCGCCCGAGGAGCGAGCGAGCGAAGGACGCAGGAGCGTGGCGTGCTCTGCACGCGAGCGACCGAGGACGCCCGCTCGCGCTGCTCGTCGGGCGCCGGTTCAGCCTCCGCCGTAAGCCACGACGAGATCCGTCGCGACGCCCACGATGAACCCCATCGTCAGCAGCGTGAGGCCGAGCTCGCGGTGGCCGTAGCGGCGCATCGCGTTCCAGACCTCGCCGATCACGTAGAGGATCGCGCCACCCGCGACCGCGTAGAACGCGAGCTCCAGCGGCTGGCTCGTGACGTTGTAGCCCACGAGCGATCCGAGGAAGGTCGGGCCGCCGGCTATGAGTCCCACCAGGCCGAGCCAGCGCCAAGAGGGCTTGACGCCACCGAGCGGGCCGACGATGCCGAACCCTTCGGTCGCGTTGTGCAGCGCGAACCCGACGATCAGGACGGTCGCCAACCCGACCTCTCCGGCACGAGCCGATACACCGATGGCGAGACCCTCGGCAAAGTTGTGTATGCCGATCGCGATGGCGATCGTGAGGCCGGTGCGCAGCGCGCGCCGCCGGGCGAGGTCGGCCTCTTGGTGAAGGGCGACGGCCTCCGGAGTGCTCAGCACGGCGGCGGCGGAGCCTCCGGCCATGGGCGGGCGGCTCGGTCCGACCGGGCGCATGCGCCGCTCGAGGAATCCCAGTCCTGCGCTGCCCGCCGCGAACCCGACCGCCAGGACCGCGGCCAAGAGCACCACGTCACCGAAGGACTTCGTCGGGTGCGGACCCTTGGTCCCCTTGAGCGCGTCCTCGACGATCCCCATCGAATGGCTGCCGACATCGACGAAGAGGAAGGCCAGTACGCCGACGGAGAACATCGCGAGCCCTACGCGTCCCCGGTTGGATAGCAGCTGTAGACGACCGAACGGCAGTCCGAGATAGATCGTGAAGCCGGCGAGGGCGCCGAGGGCGACGGTCTGAGCGAAGGTCAAGTCAGTGCTCGAAAGTGGAGTCGTCGGAGCGGTGAACCCACCGCGGGCGGCGGAACATAGCACGTTAGGCGAGCCTAAGACCTACCCCTCGGTCGGAATGACTTCCCCGCTATCAGTTCCAGGCCGGCAGCAGCTCTTGCGCCTTCTGGTTCAGCACCGCGAACTCGCCCGTGAGGATCAGGACGCCCATGGCGATCAACATGACGCCGCCCACCGCGACGACCGCGCCGTAGTGCCGCTTGACGCGCTCGAAGGCCGAGGTCATGTAGCCGAAGAACAGGGATGTCGCGATGAAGGGCACGGCGAGGCCGGCCGAGTAGAACGCCAGCAACATTGCACCGCGTGCCTCGGAGTGCGCCGTTGCGGCAGCGGTCAGGATGGCGCCGAGGGTCGGGCCGATGCATGGGCTCCAGGCGATCGCGAAGGCGGCCCCGGCCACGAGCGGTCCACCCCGCCCGGCGCGGCGCATCAGCCCGTCGACCCGCCACTCGCGGTTGAGGCGGGTGATGAACAGCGTCAGCAGGAAGAAGGCGCCCAGCCCGATGATCATCAGCGCGGAGATCGTCTGCAGCGTGTCCTTGTTACGCGTCAGGAACGAGCCGAGCGCCGTGGCGGCGAGCCCGAGGAGGATGAAGATCGACGAGAAGGAGGCGACAAAGAGCAGGCTCGGCAGCAGCACGCGGCGCGCCCCCGCGTCGCGCAGCTCGCCCGGTGAGACGCCCACGACGGCAGACAGGTAGCCCGGCACGAGCGGCAGCACGCAGGGCGAGAGGAACGACACGAGGCCGGCGAAGAGCGCCGCGAAGATGCCGATTCCCGACGACGGGTCCATCGCCCCTCGAGCGTACCGCCGGAGGCCGGATAGCCTGAAGAGGAGCATGAGCCCGTCGGTAGTTCTCGGTCTGCTGCTGGCCGTCGCGACCGCGCTGACCTCCATCGTCGGCTTCCTGCTCAAATACCGGGGCGCCATAGCCGCGCCCGACGTCGAGTGGCGGCGCCCCGTGCGCTCCTCCCTGGCGCTCTTCCGCTCGCGGCTCTACACGATCGGGATCATCGTGGCCACGGCCGGCTGGGGCCTTCACGTTGGCGCTCTGGCCCTCGCGCCGATCTCGCTCGTGCAGTCGACGATCGCCGGAGGCCTCGTATTGCTCACGGTGGTGGCCGACCGCGCCTTCGGCCTCGAGGTCACGCGCCGGGAGTGGATCGGCGTCGCGCTGACGGCCGCCGGCCTCGCCGTGCTGGCCGCCACGATCGAGGGCGGAGCGCGCGACTCGCAGAGCCACTACGCCAACGGCGCCCTGGCGGTGTACGTCGGTGCGACCACGCTCATCGGCGTGCTCGCGTGGGCGGCGGCCGCAAACGAGCGCCGGGGCGCGACCCGTCTTGCCGTGGCGGCCGGGCTGTTGTGGGGAGCGTCCGACGTCTCCATCAAGGCTCTGAGCGGGCACCTCTCCGGCGACGGGGCGGGAGTTCTCTTACATCCCCTCGCCGCCGTGATCCTCGTGCTCTCGCTGCTCGGACTGCTCGTCTCGGCGCGCAGCCTGCAGGTCGGCGCCGCAGTCCCCGTCATCGCTGTCACAAGCGCAGCGGCGAACGTCTGCACCATCGCGGCCGGCCCGCTCGTGTTCGGCGAGCCGGTCCCGAGTGGAGCGCTCGGACTGACCGCCAGGGTCCTGGCCTTCGCACTCGTGATCGGCGCGGCCGCGCTGACCCCGCCGCCGTTGCCTCGCGCGCGCCCGGGCGAGTAGGGAGAACCGGAACTTCCTCGCTTCGCGCCCGTTAGAGTCGGGCAGGAACAAACCAGTGGAAGCCTCCGCCCTACCCGCACCGGCTCAGCTCGCGAGATCCCGTCCGCGGATCTCGCCTCCTCTGCTGCGCCTGCGCTCCGACGAGCAGCTGGTCGCCCTCTTCCGCCGCGGTAACGAGGAGGCGTTCGGGGCAATCCACGATCGCTACCGCGCGCGCCTCTTCGCCTACGCCCGGCAGATGCTCTCGGGCTCACGCCAGGACGCGGAGGACGCGCTGCAGGACGTCTTCGTGCGCGCCTACCACACGCTGCGCGACTCCGACCGGGAGATATCACTGCGCGCTTGGCTGTATCGCGTGGCGCACAACCGCTGTGTCGACGAGCTGCGTCGCCCGCCACCGCCTTCGCCGGAAGTCCTCGAGCTCGTACGCCCGCCGCAGAGCGATCCACTGGCCGAGGCCGAGCGCCGCGAGAGCCTGCGCCGTCTCGTTGCCGACGTGCGTCGCCTACCGGAGCAGCAGCGCTCGGCCCTGCTGATGCGCGAGCTCAACGGCCTGTCCTATTTCGAAGTCGGTGCCGCGCTGGGCGTCAGCGCCCCCGCGGTGAAGTCGCTGCTGGTGCGCGCCCGCATCGGGCTCGCGCAAGCGGGCGAAGCTCGAGACGCCGAGTGCCCGGACATCCGGGCTGAGCTCGCTCTGGCCCACGACGACGGCGCCCGGGCGAGCGCGCTGGCCCGGCGGCACCTGCGCGACTGCGTCCCGTGCTGCCACTACCGCGCCGAGCTGAAGGGTGTGTCTCGCAACTTCGCCGCCCTCGCTCCCGGTCTCGCGCCTCTCGCCGCCCTCGCCAACCTCTTCGGCGTAGGCGCCGGCGGAAGCGGCGGAGCAGCCGCCGGCAGTGGCGCGGCGCTCGGCAGCGGAGGGAGCCTCGCTGCCGGCGCGGCGATCACCAAGGTCGCGGCCGTGGTCTGTGTGGCAGTGGCGACGGCGGGAGGAGCCGTTGAGGTCGAGCGCTCCCTCTCGCCCTCTGGAGTCCATCACGCAGCGGTCAGACATCACGCGGTCGCCAAGACGGACACGCCGGCGAGTTTCCCGGCCGTCGGCTCAGCGGCATCCGTCACGGGTGTCCGAGCCCGCTGGCGCACCCGCGCGGTCGCACCGGCAGCCCAAAGCCGCCGTTACGGGCATCCCCACCATGCCTCCCGCACTGCGAGCGCGCCAGCGGCCGGCGCCATGAGCGACCCGGCCGTGGATCCGTCGGCCACGGGTCGCGCCGACCCAACTCCGGCTACGGACACGCCGACCGCCCCGACGGGCTCCCCCACCGCCGGGGCTCCCGCCCCGGGCGCCGGAGATTCCGCGCCAGCCGCCGGCACACCGGCAGTACAGAGCCCGAACGCCGGGGCAGCCTCATCAGCGCCCTCCGCCGCTCCGGCCGCCGCCAGCGGCACCCCTTAGAGCCTCAGGCCGCGATGCGGGGCGCCGCGCCCGCGCGCACCAGAGCCTGCTTGAGCGCTCGCCGCCCGCGGTGATGCAACCCGTGGACGGCATCCTCGGAGCGCCCTAGGGCTTTGGCGATCTCTCCGGGCGAGTACCCGCCGAGGTGACGCATAAGCACGACCTGGCGCTGCACCTCGGGAAGTTCGTCGAGCGCTGCCCGCAGCGAGAACACCATCTCCTCATCGCGCGCCTCACCCCTCTCGGGCTCGGCGTCGGCGCTGCCGGAAGTCCGCAGGCGCCGGCGCATGTGATCGATGGAGGCGTTGTGGGTGATGCGCAGCAGCCACGCCGAGAACGGCACGGAGCGCTGCTCGTAGCGCTCGAGCGCCGTCATGAGGCGGGCGAAGACCTGCTGCGTGACGTCCTCGGCCTCGTGCTCGTCCTGCACGATGCTGCGGGCGTAGCCGTAGACGTTGTCGGCGAACCGCAGGTAGAGGTAGCGGACCGCGTCTCGGTCGCCTGCCTTCGCCCGGGCCACGGCGGCGTTGAGCTCGCCCGGACGGAGGTCTGAGTCGAGCTTTGCCTTGCGGTGGAAGCGTCCTTCGTTGAGCCCCGCGTAGCGGCTCGCGATGTCGTCCATGCCTGTCTCAGCCCCTGATGCTCGAGGAAGCCCGGCTCCACCCGGCCCTCCGGTCTTCCCCCTGCTCCGCTGCGCACGGTACGGGGGCGACATTGGACGACCGTTTGCCCAGGCATTAGCTGGAGATTTGTTCGGCCCTCAAGGTGTGCGGCCCGCGGCCGATTGACCGGGCAGCGGTGTATCCGGCCGCCAACCGTTCTCATGACTCCGGACCCCCACCAGCCGACCACGGCCGACATCGACCCCGCCGATGTTCTCGACGGGCTGCCCTACGGCATCGTCGTGCTCGACTCCGAGCGTTGCGTGCGCAACGCGAACGCCTCAGCGGTGAAGCTCCTCTGGGACATCGACCGCGGCGGGCCGCCCGCCCACTGCCACGAGCTCTTCGCCTGCCAGGCGCCGGACGGCCCGTGCGAGCAGGGATGCCTCGCCGAGCGCGCCGGTCTCTCCGCCGGCCCCCTCCCGGAGATCAGGATCGACACGCCGTCGCGCGGGGGCACCTCTGCGCTGTGGGTCACCGCGGCCGGTCTGCCCCTGGGGGGCGGCGTCGTTCTGCACCTGCGTCCGGGCGATGCCCGCGACCGCCGGCGGCGCTCGGATCCCCATTGGCTGAACGGGCCGGAGCTGCGGATCAGTGCGCTCGGCCGCACGTGGATCGACTGCCGGGAGACGCCCATCGGCGGCGAGTGGCTCGGGCAAAGGCCGGGCCAGCTACTCAAGTACCTCGTGTGCGAGCGCAACCGAGTGGTCCACGCCGAGGAGATCGCCGAGGCCCTGTGGCCCGGCGGCGGTAGGCAGAGCCTGAACAACGTGCGCCACTTCATGCACGCGGTGCGTCAGAAGCTCGAGCCGCAGCGGCAGCGGGGCGCGAAGTCCTCGTTCATCGTCACCGTGCAGGGCGGCTACGCCCTCGACCGCCGCAACGTGCGAATCGACGCGGACGAATTCGAGACCGCCGCCCGCGACGGTCTCGTGATCGCGAACGGGGCAGACGACGATCTCGCTCTCGAGCGCCTCGAGCAGGCGATGCAGCTCTACCGGGGCGACCTCGTCTCCGACGAGCCCTACGCGGAATGGGCCTACGCGGAGCGCGACCGCCTGCACTCCGTCGCCGCCCATACGCTGCGCACGATGAGCGGGCTGCTGGAGAAGCGGCGTGATCTCCCGCGAGCGAGCGCGGCTCTGGAGCGGCTCACCGAGCTCGAGCCGTTCGACGCCGAGGCCCACCGCTCTCTGTTCGCGGTGTGGCTCGGGCAAGGACGCCGCAGCGAGTCCGTGCGCCGCTATGGGGCCTACAAAGCTCGCCTCGCACGTGAGTTCGGCGAGACTCCCAGCTTCGGGTTGAGCGACATCGAGCCGCTCGAGTCGCGGGATTGACGCGGGAGCCGCGTCAGACGGCGGCGCTACCGTGCGTTGGGTGAGCATGAGTCGCCTCAAAGGCATCCTTCTCGCGTTCGCTCCCGCGTCCGAAGAGCTCGCCGTGACACTCACGGGCCGGCCCGCGCTCGCCCTGCCGATCGCCAACCGTCCCCTCGCCCGTTATGGGCTCGAGGCGATGCGGGCCTGCGGCGTCGAGGAGCTCGCGATCATGGTCGCCCCGGGCGCGGCCGGCTCCGGCATCGCCCTCGCCGAGGATGCCGCTCGCCTGCAGCTCGAACCTCACGTCGTCGAGACACCCGACGCGGGGCCCGTCGAAGCGCTCCTGGCGGCCCGGGACTTCATCGCTGACGATGCGGTGCTGGTCCACCGGGCCGACGGGTTGGTGGCCGGCGCGCTCGCCCCGGAGATCTCCGCATTCGGATCCGAGGGCGCCGACATGGGCCTGCTCGTTCCCGGCACCGACGCCGAACAGGACGAAGCCGGCGCGTTGCGGCTCGTGACACGCGCACGCATCCCTGCCGGCGATGACGCACTTGCCCCGGCGGCCGTGCTCGGTCCCGCCGCCCTCGGTCACGCCGCCGCAGCGGCCGCCGCCGGTTGCGCACCCAGCACCCTCGTGGCACTCGCGGTGGCGCTGCGCGAAGCCGGGGGCACGGTCGATGTCCGCGGGGTCGTCGGCGCTTGGAGCTACCGCGACGAGGTCGACGAGCTGCTCGAGGGCAACCGCCTCGTGCTCGACGAGATCGCTCGTGACCTGAGCGGAGTCGACGTCTCGCAGGCGCGGATCGAGGGCCGAGTGACCATCCATCCCAGTGCGGTGGTCGAGCGCACGACCATCCGCGGTCCCGCGGTGATCGGTCCCGGGGCGGTCCTGGTCGACGCGTTTGTCGGGCCCTACACCTCCATCGGTGAGAACGCTCACCTGGAGGGTGCCGAGCTCGAGCACTCGATCGTGCTGTCAGGCGCAGCCATCCGTCATGTAGGCCGCCGGCTCGAGGCGAGCATCGTCGGCCGGGAGGCCAACGTGCACCGCGACTTCGAGCTGCCCGCGGCCTTGCGGGTGCGCGTCGGTCGCCGCGCCGAAGTCTCTCTGGCTTAGGGCTCCCGGAGCCGCTCCACCCCGCCGGGCAGCCGGCCCTCTGCCTCCAGCTTGTCGAGGTGAGCGGCGAGGGTCACGGCGGCGACGGGTCGCAGCGGCCCGGGCACGTCGCTCCAGGCTGCATCGAGCAGCTCGCCCGTGCTTCGTAGGCCCGCGTCGAGCGCCGCGACGAGATGCTTCTCCCGTTCGAGGCGGTGCGCGACGTAGCCGTTGAGCTTGTTCGTCGGATCGAGCACGACCGGACCATGTCCGGGACATATGAGCTCGAGCGGCAGCGCGAGCAGCCGCCGCAGCGCGGCAAGGTAACCGGCAAGCGCTCCCGGATCGGGCGCGACGAACACGCTCCCCTCGCCGAGCACCGCATCACCGGAGAAGCACACCGGGCCGGCGACGAACGCCAGGTGATCCGGTGCGTGGCCCGGGACCTCGACGACCTCGAGCGGACCGAAGTGATCGCCATCGGCCAGCGCGACGTCCGCGCCTCGAGCCGCGGCCGCTGGCAGACCACTCAGCCGCGCGCGCAGAGTCTCGAGCCCCTCAACGTGATCGCCGTGGTCATGCGTGAGGGCGATACCCCCCGCGCCGCCCCGCCGGCACACCTCGGCGGCGACCGCATCGAGGTGGGCCGGCAGCGATGGCCCCGGGTCGATGATCCAACAGGGATCGCGGCCCACCACCCAGGTGTTTGTCCCGCTCAGAGTCAGCGGGCCGGGGTTCTCAGCCCGCAAGCGTGCGATGTCGAAACGGGCGAGCTGCTCGGCTTCGCCCATGCGAGGATCAGCGCGGCTGGCGAGCTGCCGGGCGGCGTGCGGCGCGCCAGCGGTGATGGTCGACCGCCGCTCGCCGCGGAGCCAGGAACGACGCGACGCGGCGCTCGAAGCCCAGCTCCGCCTCGAAGTCGGCGTCGTCAGCGTGACGGAACGCCACGTCTTTCTGCTCGAGCAGTCGCGAGAACGCGTCGACGAGCCACGGGTCGAACTGGCTACCGCTCTTTAGTCGCAGCTCACTGAGCGCCTCCTCGCTGGCCACCGTCGAGCGGTAGGAGTCGCGGGCGGTCATCACGTCGTAGGCGTCCGCCACGGCGATCACGCGCGCGAGCAGAGGGATCTCCTCTCCTCGCAGCCCTTCCGGGTATCCGCACCCGTCGGGGCGCTCGTGGTGAGAGCGGATGATCTCCGCCACCGGCGCGTAGCCGTCGACACGGCCGACCACCTCGGCCCCCTGCCCCGGGTGCAGCCGCACGAGGCGCCATTGCTCCTCGGTCAGGCGCCCGGTGGCGAACAGGATCGAGTCAGGGAAGATGAACTTGCCGATGTCGTGCAGAAGCGCGGCCGTGTGCACGAGCTCCTGCTCTCGTTCGCTGCAACCCACCGCCGCCGCAAGTTCGCGCGCGTACCGGGCTACCGCCGCCGAGTGCCGGGCAGTCGAACGGTCACGAAGAGAGAGCGTTTGCAGCATCGCGGTGAGCACCCCGACGTGCAGAGCCGCCAGCTGCGTGTTGCGCTGCGCGAGCTCCTCCGCCCGGTCCTCGGAACGCACGAGCTCGCGCAGCAGGTACTGGAAGACCACGAAGACGATCGCGGCGAGCCCGAGGGCGGGAAGGCCTACCTGGGCGTACAGGCCCACGATCCCGATGGTCAGCAGGGCAGCGGCAAGCTCCGAGGGCAACACCGGAACAAAGCCGGTTCTGAAACGGGGCCAGATGCCGATGCCGTCGGTCTGGCTCGACCAGCTCGCGATCAGCAGGAAGTCGAGCAGGTTCGTCGCCACGAACGTCCCGAAGACGAGCAGGAGGAACGGGGCGTCTCCGGGGTGCAGCCCGGCCCGCTGCGCGACGCCCTGGATGAGCAGCCCGCCGACCAGGGGGAACGTCGCGTAGGCCGCGAGATTCGAGATGAGCGACCCGGCCGCCGGCCGCCGCCGGACGGCGTCGACGAGCATCGACGCCACTCCGATGGCGACAGCAGGAGCCGGACCGAGGAGTGCCATCGCCAGCACGAGAGCGATGAAAGAGCCCGATAGGAGGACACCTCGGAACTGAAGGGTGAGCGTGTCGCTCACAACGGTGAAGACGAGTAGCACCGCAACGAGGCCGGCATCCCGCCATTGGTCCTCGTGCGACGACAGAGCCGCGGCGCTCAGAGCAAGCACGAGCAAAGCCAGTCGAAGACCCACCCACGCTCGCTCCGATCGCCGAAGCGCGCCTCCCGATGCCGTTAGCCCCACCACTACCGGCGGCGGAGATTAGGCGCGCGCGTAACAGCGCGCAAGCGCCTGCAACGAGGCGTGCACTTTGAACGTCTGTTGTGGCCGGACTCGGTCCGGCCTCTCCCTACACGCTGCGCCAGCCCATGACTGCCTCCTCCCGTTCGGCGGTCCGTCTGCAACGCAACAATACCTATCAAAACCTCATTATCTATGACAACTCTGCGTTAAAGCCTTGCAGAGTTGCCGAAAGCTCACGTGCCGCGTCTCCGCCTAGCCTTCGTCGCGTGGAGCGCCGCGCCCGCATCGCCGTCGGAGCCGTCGTGGCCTTCTACGTGCTCACGCGGCTCGGCCTGTTGTGGCGCTTTCCACCGTTCTGGGACGAGTCGTTCTACGGCGTGGAGGGCCAGACGGCCTTCGACGACCCGGCCCAGCGCTTCGCCGCGCTGACCGACGGAAAGGGCCCGCTCCTCGACTGGCTCTCGGCGCTGCTCGTCGGCCAGGGACTCCACCCGCTGAGCGCTGTGCGCACGGTGTCCTTCCTGGCCGGGATGGTCACGCTGGGAGCGGTCGGCCTCCTCGGGCGACTCCTCGGAGGACTCGCCGTCGGCCTCGTCGCCGCCGCTCTGTACGTGGTGCTCCCCCTCTTCCTCGTGCACGATTCGATCGGAGTGGTCGATCCGCTCGTCTCGGCGGCCGCAGCCATGGCCCTGTACCTGCAGTTGCGGCTCGCCCGCCGCCCGGAGGCCGTCACGGCGATCGCGCTCGGAGTCGCCCTTACCGCGGGCATCCTCGCCAAGCAGACCGGGATGTTCGCGCTCGTGCTCCTCCCGGTCAGCCTGGTGTGCTTCGACTGGCGGGCCGAGGGGCGCCGCGAGCGTGTCTTGCGCTGGGTGAGTGGCGCGGCGCTCGCGCTGCTCATCACGGCGGTCGGGCACGCGGTTCTCCGCCTGAGCCCTCTTCATGACCGCCTGCCGCAGACGACGGCCGAGCTGCACCAGTTCCGCCCTCTGGGCAAGGCCCTGAGGCATCCCTTTGCCGAGCTCGGGAACAACTGGCCGGGGTTCAGCGGCGTGCTGACGGGCTACGTGACGCTGCCTCTGCTGGTCGCGTCGTTCGTGGGAGCGGTGCGGGCCGGGCGGCGCCAGGCCTTGGTGCTGCTCGCCTGGGGGGTCGCGCCGGTCGCCGCGGCCCTCGTGCTGGTGGAGTACGGGTACGCGCGCTACGTGCTCAGCGCGATCCCACCCCTGGTGGTGCTGGCGGCCTACGGACTCGTCGAGGGTGCCCGTCGCATCCGCGTCCGGTGGGCTCCTCCCCGCGCGCGGCTCGTAGGGGCGGTGGCGATCGTCGTCGTGCTGCTGCCGGCGCTGGCGCGCGACGTCCGCATCATCGCCAACCCCGCAACGGCCTCCTATCCCGGTGAGGACGACTGGCAGTTCGTCGCCGGCTGGCCCGCGGGGACGGGGGTGCGCGGCATCGCCCGGGCCCTCGAGCAGCACACTCGGCCGGGCACGACGACAACGGTCGCCTACGTGTTCTTCCCGCCGTGGAGCCTGGCCGCCGAGCTCGAACATCCACACCGCATCACCACGGGCACGCTCGCCTCAGAGGACGACTTCGTCGCTCAGGCCCCGGGTGGGCGGACGTACCGGTTCGCCCGCCTCGGCACGCCGCCCGCGCGCACTGCGCAGTTCGTCTACCAGCACGACGTCTTCGGCCTGCCGCCGGGCGCCAGCCTCGCGGGCTACCGGGTCGTAGCCGCCTTCCGCCGGCCGCACGGCGGCAAGGTCAAGGGCAAGCAGCAGGCACCGACGACGGTGCAGCTGTACCAGCGCGAATAGACGGGGGCCTCCGCAACGCAGAAACCCCCGCCGGAGCGAGGGCTTCTGTCAATCGGGGCGCCGAGATTTGAACTCGGGACCTCACCGACCCGAACGGTGCGCGCTACCAGGCTGCGCCACGCCCCGAGAGAGCGCTGAGTATCTCACACGCCGCCGAGGGCTCTTTCACGACGAACTGCGAGCGGGCGCCGACTGGCGCTTCTTACGCTGCGGCGGGCTATCGGCCGCAACCACCCGCAGCAGGTGCCGGAGGCGGCGCACGGCATTGCCCGTCGTCGCGCGGCGCAGTGTCCGGCTGCCCAGCAGCTCCAGAGCGCCGACCTGATGCGAGACGGTTCCGGCGCCGATGCCACCGCCCAAGCGGGGGCCGCTGAGCGACGGCGCCCGGTAGGAGAGCCCCGAGACGCTTCGAGGGTGTGGCCGAGCACCGGGGGGGCGCAGAGTGGACCTGTAGGTGGTGACGCGGCCCGGCACCGAGGAGGAACCCCTCAGCCGCGAGAGCCCTTGCCGCCGGCCATGCCCGCCGCGGCTGGTCCGCTTGCCCTTGGCTGCGCCGGGTGCCGGGCGCCGGGCGCCGGGCGCCTTGTGCCGGCCGAGAGCGCGATGAACATCGCCCGGGGAAGACGGGCGCGCGGGCGCGGGCGCGACGTGCGTGCTCGGCGCAGAGGAGACGTGGTGGGCGGGCCCGGAGCCGATGATCGCGTGAGTGGCGACGCTCGCCCCAGCCGCGACCATGATGGTCAGGCCGGCCGCGGCAGCCTTGCTCCAGAGTGCGGCCGGGTCGCCGCTCGCCGCGACGTTGGCAAAGGTCGCCGGCAAGTGAGCCGTGGCAGCGCCTGCGGCATCCCCGCCCGAGCCGTTGCCCGCGCCGTGCCGAAGCAGGAACGGGAAGGGCAGGAAGGCGGCCACGCGCGTCCGGACGTTCGGCCGCTCGAAGAGCTCGGGGGCAACGCCTGTGCTCACCGCGTGCCGGCGGCACGGCTGGCAGTGGGCCAGGTGGCGGGAGACCCGCCCGCGGTCGCGAACGCCCAACGACTCAGCGCCGATCGCGGCGATGGTCGAGCGCACCCGCTCGCAGCGCCGCCCCGTGGTCAGGTCGTCGTACTCCTCCCCCAGCCGCCGGCGCGCGCGGAAGAGCGTGCTCTCCACCGAGGGCCGGCTGAGACCCATGCGCTCGCCGATCTGCCGGTAGGTGAGCCCTTCAAGCTCGCGGAGCACCAGGATCTTGTGGTGGCTGCCGGAAAGACCTCCAAAGGCCCCGACGAGGTCGTCGAGCTGCTGCTTGTGCTCGGCGGCGACTTCCGGGACCGGGCCCGTGTCGGCGAGCCGGCCCAGGTCGCAGGGAGCCATGCGCTCGTCGGCGTCGTAGGAGATCTCCTCCGCCCGGCGGCTGCGACGGAACTGGTCGATGCACGCGTTCTTGGCGATCTCGTAGATCCACGGCTTGAAGGCGATCGGCCGCTCGGTCTCGCGCATGCGGCGCAGGGCGGAGATGAAGACATCCTGCGTGACGTCTTCGGCGCGAGCCCAATCGCCAACCTTCCCGAACGCGAAAGCGGTGATGCGGCGCTGGTAACGGTCGAAGAGCGTCTCGAATGCGCCGTCGTCGCCACGCCGAACCGCAGCGACCAGCGCGTGGTCGCTCCGTGCGTCGGTGGTCGGTCCAACCCTTACCGCTACAGCCATCTCGTCAGCATCCTTACCCCGTTTGCACCGGCCACAAGCCTCGGCCCCGCAGAAGAACCTTTCCGTTTACTCAACGGTCGAAACCACCGGGTTCTGACGATGAGCTAATTTGCGCCGAGGTTTCGCTTTGTCAGCCCGCCGCGACGAGATACTCGCCTACTTCGCCGAACTGCTCGACCTCGAGTCGTTCGACGATCTCGGGCCCAATGGACTGCAGGTGCCGGGATCCGAAGAGGTTCAGGTGTTGGTGACAGGCGTCTCGGCACAACTGGAGCTCTTCGAGCGCGCCGGCCGGCGGGGCGCTCAGCTCGTGGTGACCCACCACGGGATCCTCTGGGACTTCCTGCCTCGCCGAATCGATGCGAGGCTCGCGCGCCGTCTGCGGGTGCTGCTGGAGAACGACATCAACCTTGCGGCCTACCACCTGCCGCTCGATGCGCATCCGCGCCACGGCAACAACGCGCTGCTGGCCGATGCGCTCGGGTGCCCGCCCGAAGACCGAGAGGCGTTTGGGGCCTACCGGGGCCGGGCGATCGGAGTCGGCGCCTCGCTACCCGACGGCGGTCTCGCAATCGGCAAGCTCGCCGAGCGGCTGACGGCGATCACCGGCCAGGCGCCGCTCGTGGTCGGCTCTGGGCCCCCAATCGTGCGCCGCGTGGGCCTCCTGTCGGGTGCGGCGGCAAGTTCTCTCCCCGAGGCGATCGATCGCGGGCTCGACGCATTCGTCACCGGGGAGCCCGCCGAGCACGTCATGGCCGACGCACGCGAGGCTGGCATCCATTTCATCGCCGCTGGGCACTACGCGACGGAGACCTTCGGCGTACGGCGGCTGGGCGAGCTGGCGGCGGAGCGCTTCGGCATCGAGCACGTTTTCGAGGACATCCCGAATCCGATCTAGAGACCCTCGACACAGAACCCGTTCGCAGATCGCTCGCGCCCATCCGGCGCGGCCGGTATACGTACGTATCAGGCAACCAACCTCAGGAGGTCGCACCCGATGGCCAACCACCTCACCCCCAGCGAGCTCGCCGATGAAGCCGGTCTCGAGCGCCGCGAGGTCATCGAGAAGTGCATGGAGCTCGGCGTGCCGATCTTCCACGGGCGCATCGACAAGACCCTCTTCATGGCGAACCTGAACGCCGAGCCGGCGTTCGCGCCGC
Organism: Solirubrobacterales bacterium; assembly: GCA_038200435.1. GTDB lineage: Bacteria > Actinomycetota > Thermoleophilia > Solirubrobacterales > Solirubrobacteraceae > JBBPXY01. The sequence continues at coordinate 22,654 of JBBPXY010000059.1, read as the reverse complement.
AGAGCGCGCACGCTTAGCGCTGTCGAGGTGGTCCTGCGCGGCTACGCGCAATAGACTTGGCGGCCGACCACGACGTTCTTTTTGGAGGAGATGTCATGGAGGCCACCACCGCCTCGGCGCCCGTATCGGCTACGGGCTCGAAGACCATCGCCGACCTCATGTCCCGGGCTGCCGAGCAGCGCGGGGATCAACTGGCGGTGCGCTTCAAGCGTGACGGCGCTTGGCACGACGTCACCTACGGCGAAGTGGGCCAGGCCGTCGACGAGATCGCTCTTGGCCTGATCTCTTTGGGCCTGGCGGCCGGGGACCGTGTCTGCCTGCTGGCCAACACGCGTCCCGAGTGGACCTACTGCGACTTCGCCATCGCCAGCGCCGGGGGCGTCGTGGTGCCGATCTACCCGACGAACGCGCCCGAGGAATGCGAGTGGGTGGTGGGCAACTCCGAGGCCCGCGCGATCGTCTGCGAGGACGCCACCCAGGAGGCGAAGATCCTCGAGGTCCGCGACCGCCTGCCCAAGCTCGAGACGATCATCGTCATGGACGGGCCGGGCAAAACGGGCATCGCGCTCGACGACGTGCGCGAGCGTGGCCGCGCGGGCGATGTAGCCGAGCTACGGCAGCGCAGCGAGGCAGTCGGCCCCGACGATCCCTTCACGTTCATCTACACCTCGGGCACAACAGGCCCGCCCAAGGGCTGCGTCCTCACCCACGGCAACTACCGCGCGGTGATGGACATGTGCCGGGAGACGAACCAGCTCGCGGCGGGCGAGACCAGCTACCTCTACCTGCCGCTCGCCCACTCCTTCGCGCTGCTGATCCAGCTGCTGTCCTTCGACGTCGGCAGCGTGCTCGCTTACTTCGGCGGCGACACGAAGCAGATCATCGCGGAGCTCTCCGAGACCAGCCCCACGTACTTCCCCTCGGTCCCGCGGATCTTCGAGAAGCTCTACACGATGGTCACCTCGCACGGGGACCCTGAGCAGATCGCGCAGGCCGTGGCCCTCGGCAAGAAGGTGCGCAACCTCGAGATGGCGGGACAGGAGATCCCGGAGGAGTTGCGGGCGCCTTTCGCCCAGGCCGACGAGCAGCTCTTCTCGAAGGTGCGCGCCGCGTTCGGGGGCCAGGTGCGCCAAGCCGTCACGGGGGCGGCACCGATCGCCCAGGACATCCTCGAGTTCTTCTGGGCCTGCGGTGTCCCCGTGCTCGAGGGTTACGGGATGACGGAGACCTCGACGGTCGCGACCTACTCGACTCCGGCAAACCACCGGTTCGGGACGGTGGGCCGCGCTCTGCCGGGCGTCGAGATAAAGATCGCCGACGACGGCGAGATCCTGTTGAAGGGCCGGAACATCTTCGGCGGCTACTACAAGATGACCGACGCGAGCTTCGGGGCCATCGAGGACGGGTGGCTGCACACGGGCGACCTCGGATCGCTCGACTCCGACGGCTACCTGTCGATCACCGGCCGCAAGAAGGACATCATCATTACGGCCGGCGGCAAGAACCTCACGCCGGCCAACATCGAGAACGACCTAAAAGCTTCGCGCTGGATCTCGCAGGCCGTGATGCACGGTGACCGGCGCCCGTATCCCGTCGTGCTCGTGACACTCGACGAGGAGGAGATCGTCCCGTGGGCGAAGGAGCAAGGGCTCCCGACCGACATGGCCACGCTGGCGCAGAACGAGAAGGTGAAAGCGCTGGTGCAGGGACTGCTCGACGGGGTCAACTCGAAGTACGCACAGGTCGAGCAGGTCAAGAAGTTCTGCATCCTCGACCATGATCTCTCCCAGGAGACCGGCGAGCTCACTCCCACGCTGAAGGTCAAGCGGAACGTCGTGAACGAGAAGTACGCCGAGCTGTTCGACTCGCTGTACTGATGCGCTGAAGAGTGGCTCGCCCGGGTACCCTCAGAGCATGAGGGTCGACCCCACCGACAACGGCGGGCTTTTCATCGGCCGGCGGCCGGGGACCAAGCCCGTCCGCTACCGCGACATCCCGGAGGCCGGCAGCTCTCGCCGCCAGGCTCGTGACCGCGCCCTGGCTTGGGCCCTGCTGGCCACCATGACGTTCATCAACCTGCTCTTCTGGGGGCCGATGCCGATGGCGGGCCTCTGGTTCGGCTCGCACGTGCAGTACTGGACGGGCAGCGTCTCCTTCGGGATCTTGAGCGCGTTCGTCCTGCTCGTCGCGACGCTCCTGTTGGCACTGATGTTGCTCAAGCGCCTCGATCACGCCTGGATCCTCATTCGCCGCGCGGGCGGCCACGACCAGAAGCACGGCACGCTCGGCAAGATCTTCGTGATCACGTGCGCGATCGGCACCATCCTCTTCACGGGCTGGCTGCTGCTCTTCTCGGGAGCCCAACTGGCCCCCGTCGGCATCTCGCTCTAACCGCGCGAGCGCTTTGGGCCTGCTCGACTACTACCGGCAGTTCTCGGGGATGTCGGACGAGGAGGTCGCTCACATCTTCCGTTCTCGCTCGACCGAACGCCGGCAGCAGGCGCTGGCGACCATCGAGGCGCTCGACCTCTCGCGCACCACCTGGCATGAGTTCCCTCACCCCGACGTCGTTGCGGCGGTGACGTTTGCCGCCCGCGGGGCGCTCAACCGCGCGCCCGACCCGCACGCGGTGCAGCTGAGGGCGGACATCGCGCGCCGCAGCGGCCTCGAGCCCACGCGCGTCGTCGCGGGCCACGGGGCGGCACAGCTGCTCGCCGACGCGGCGCTCGCGCTGCTCGAGCCAGGGGACGAGCTGCTCACCCCCTGGCCGTCCTACTCCCTCTATCCGCAAATGGCGCGGCGCGCGGGCGCGCGGGCCGTCCCCGTCACCGGGGGGTTCGATCCCAGCCGACTGCTCGCAGCGGTCACGGAGCACACGCGCGTGATCGTGGTGTGCAACCCGAACGACCCGACGGGCGAGTACCTGCCCTCGGCGGCGCTGGGAGAGCTGTTACGGTCGCTTCCTGACCGCGTCTGGGTGCTCGTCGACGAGGCCCTGGGCCACTTCGTCGAGGCCGAGGACCCGGACGCCGCGCTGCCCCTCCTCGAGGACCACCCGCGGCTTATCGTCTTTCGCACGCTTTCCAAGGCCTACGGGCTGGCGGGACTGCGATGCGGCTGGGCGCTAGGGGGAGATGGCTCCCAAGAGGTGCTCGAGCGCCTCGAGCCCGAGCTCGGGCTGAGCACACCGGTACAGGCCGGCGCGCTGACCGCCCTGGCCGAGTGCGGGCCGCTGCTCACCCGCCGCCGCGCGGCCGTCGCCGCGGAGCGCGTCCGGCTGCTCGACGCCTTGTCAGGCTCGGACATCGACGTAGCGCCGAGCCAGGCGAACTTCCTCTGGCTGCGCCGCCCCGGTGTGCCCGTTCGGAATCTCATGGAGCAGCTGCGCCACGGCGCGGTGACGGCGTGGCCGGGCAGCGAGGTGGGCGACGAGGAGCGGGTGCGCGTCGCGATCCAGAGCCCGGGCGCGAGCGACCGGCTGCTCGACGCTCTGCGCAGCGAGTGAACGTCGGCTCTCTTAGTGAGAGCCCGACTGGCGCAGCACCGCGCTGGTGGTCTGCTCGAGGATCTTTCGCCACGCGCGGGTCTTCTCTCGTTCGGCCCCGAAGTGCTTGACGACCTTGCGCACGCGCGTCGCCGAGATCTCGATGCCGTGCCGCGCGCAGACCTCCTTGAACTCCTCGTAGTCCTGAGCGAGCTTGATGGTCACCGACTGGAACCCGTGGCGGGCGATGTCGACCCGTGAGGCGAAGTTCATGACGCTCGTCTGGAACATCAGCTCGTCGTTCGGGTCAGGCTCGATCAGCACGATGTCGACGCCCGGGTAGCGCGACTCCCACTGGCGCGCGAGCTCGTGGAGGCGCTGGTAGGCCAGAAGCTTGAAGGTCTGGTAGCCGATCTGCGGAAAACCCATGTCGGATACTCGTCGCGGGCGAGATCCGCGGAGGGTGGGCACGCGCTTCTGGAAGTCGTTGACGTAGGGCACCAGCGGGTTGATGACGACGATGAACTTCGCCCCCGCCTCGACGGCGATGTCGACGTTGGTGGTCGACACGATGCCGCCGTCGATGAGCTCGCGGCCTTTCAGCGTGGTCGGCTTGTAGACCATGGGCAGGGCGGTCGAGGCGCGCACCGCGGACGAGATCGGCACGTCGTCCCAGTCGTTGGCGCCGAGCACGATGCGCTCGCACGTATCGAGGTCGGTAGCCGCGAGGTAGAGCTCGCGCTCGAGCATGCGGAAGTCATCGGTGCGGTCGGGGTCGGAGAGCACCTCGCGCATGTAGCTCTCGATGCCCGACCCGGAGTAGATCCCGGACGGAAGGCCTTCCGCGATGCCGAGCACGATGTCCATGACCGTCATCTGGCCGAGCTGGCCGGGCAGGGTGCGGGCAAGCTTCAGGAGACGGAGCGGCATGCTCGCCGCCTTCGTGACGAACTCGCCGATGTTCGGACGCAGGAGAGTGCCGACATCCACGTCGCGGAAGGGCGAGGGGGTCTGGCCCGAGACCACCCGCATCATCTCCTCGGGCGTCACGCCGTTGGCCGCCAGGGCGGCGACGAACGCTCCGGCGCTCGTGCCGACGTAGATGTCGAACTGGTTGACGGTGCGGTTGACCGAGAGCAGATCGAGAGCCCGAAGCGCGCCGATCTCGTACACGCCGCCGGTGAAGCCTCCGCCGCCGAGCACCAGGGCGGTGCGCGAACGCGGGCGACCGCGGCGCTCTTTGCCGGCCGCTGTGCTGCGGGCGCCCGAAGCGCGCCTGCGGCTCTTGGCCTGGGCATCGAGGTTGACGACCTTGCCCATGTCGTGAGGCATTGTACGGTGAAGGGAGGCAGCCCGGGTGAGCGCTCCGTCTCACCGGCCGCTGGGTTGTTGTCAACGATGCGTCGCCTTCTTCTCCTGATCATGTCGTGCGGCTTGGCTCTGCCCGCCGCCGCGACGGCCGACTCCGTCCAAGCCCTCCAGCGTGACCTGGCCGGCCAGATGCACCGCGCGGGAGCCGCGAGCGGCGCTCTGGTGATCGACGTCTCGGCCCGCCGGACGCTCTACGGCAGCCGTTCGACCACAGGCCGCCTGCCCGCATCGGTCGAGAAGCTGTGGACCACGTCGGCCGTGTTGACGCGGTTCGGCGCTCGCACCGTGCTGCGCACCCGAGTCTTCGGATCTGGTCGCCTCGACTCTCATGGCACATGGCACGGCGACCTCTACCTGCGGGGCGGCGGCGACCCGACCTTCGGCCACAGCTCGTTCGCTCGCAGCGCCTACGGAAGCGGAGGAAGCGTCGAAGATCTGGCGAGCGCCGTGCGCCGCGCCGGGATCACCGCCATCACGGGACTCGTGGTCGGCGACGAGAGCGCCTTCGACACGCGACGGGGAACGGCTCCCTCGGGTTACCGCCCTTCGATCGACATCGGGGGGCCGTTGAGTGCCCTGTCGTTCGACCGCGGTCTCACCGAAGGCGGCGGGGCCTTTCAATCGAACCCCGCCAGCTACGCGGCCGCGCAGCTGGTGCACGCCCTGCGCGCCGCGCACGTCGCCGTCCCGAGCGGTCACGTGGCCAGCGGACGCACCCCCGCTTCGACGCGCTCACGACCCTCGCTGGCGAGCGCCTCTTCTCCCTCCGTCGCGCGCCTGATCCGCCTGACCAACGTTCCCTCGGACAACCTGTTCGCGGAGCTGCTTCTGAAAGGTCTCGGAGCCCGGTTTGGCGGCGCGGGGACGACGGGCCGGGGCGCAGGGGTGGCTTCCAAGCAGGCGGACGGGCTGGGACTGCACCCAACGGTGCTCGACGGTTCGGGGCTTTCCCGGGGCGACCGCACCTCGCCGTCGCAGATGGTCGGCCTCCTGCGCCGCTACGCGAGCAACCGCAACTTCACCGACTCACTTGCCGTGGCCGGGCGCTCGGGCACTCTTGAGAACCGAATGCGCGGCACGTCGGCCGCCGGCCGTTGCCGGGGCAAGACGGGCACGCTCCACGACGCCTCGAATCTGGTCGGCTACTGCCGCACGCGCAACGACCATCTCGTCGTGTTCGCGTGGCTGATGAACTTCATCGATCCCTCACGAGCGCATACTCTGCAGGACCGGATGACCGAGGCGCTCGCGCGCTACCGCGCGGCCGGCGCGGTCACGAAGCAGGCTCCGGGTCCTGCGACGCCGGCGGATCCCCCGCCAGCAAGCGGCGGAGCCCCGGCTCATCCGTGACCGCCACCCCGAGGCGCTCGGCCTTCTCCAGCTTCGAGCCCGGGGTCGCGCCCGCCACGACGTAGTCGGTCTTCTTCGAGACCGAGGAAGTGACCTTCCCGCCGGCTGCGATGACCATCTCGGTGGCCTCCTCCCGAGTCAGCTCGGGCAGGGTCCCGGTGAGCACCAGGGTCTTGCCCGCCAGCGGACCTTCACCCGGGGGCGGGCCCTCCTCCTCGAAGCGAAGGCCTTCGGCGCCCAGATCGGCGATGAGCGCCTGCATGTCGTCGTCGGCGAGCTGGCTTGCGATCAGCTCGGCCACGATTGGGCCGATGCCGGGCGTCTGGGCGATCTGGTCGGGTGACGCCGCGAGCAGCGCTTCGATCGAGCGGAACTGCTGGGCCAGGCTCCGGCCCGTGACGTAGCCCACGCCCTCGATGCCCAGGGCGAAGAGCACCCGGGAGAACGGCCGCTCGCGCGACGCGTTGATCGAGGCCATCAGCTTGCCGGCCGAGATCTCGCCGAAGCCCTCGAGCTCGGCGATCTGCTCGGCGCTCAGGCGGTAGAAGTCGGCGGCGGTTATCACCCACCCCTGCTGCTGAAAGAGCGCGACCTGCTTCTCCCCCAGCCCGTCGACATCCATGGCACCTCGCGATACGAAGTGCTTGAGCAGCTGCCACTGGCGCCCCGGGCAGACGCGGTTGGGGCAGCGGGTGAAGACCTCGCCCTCAGGCTTGTGAGTCGGCGTGTCACATGACGGGCAGCGCTCGGGCGGGCGGGGCACCGGTGCGCGGTCGCCGCGCTCGACCGCGTGCGGGGCCGGAGAGACCACCTGCGGAATCACGTCGCCGGCCCGCAGCACGATCACCTCGTCGCCCGGCCGGATGTCCTTGCGCTCAACGTCCTCTTCGTTGTGCAGCGTCGCCAGCTTGACGGTCACACCGCCGACGTGGACTGGCTCGAGCGCCGCGAAGGGGTGAAGGTCGCCGAACTTGCCGACGTTCCATTCGATTGCGTGCAGAGTCGTCACGGCCGTGGTGGGCGGGAACTTCCAGGCGATGGCCCAGCGCGGATCGCGGCCCACGCTGCCCAGGCGGCGCTGGAGCTCGTGGTCGGAGACCTTTACCACCACCCCGTCGATCTCGAAGTCCAGCGCGCCGCGCCGCTCCTGCCAGTCAAGGCACTGCGCGACCACCTCCTCCTCCGTGCCGAGTAGGCGCACGTCGCCGTTGACCCGAAAGCCGTGCTCCCGCAGCCACTCGAGCGCCTCCCAGTGGTTGGCGAACGAGATGCCCTCGGTGCGCCCGATCCCGTAGCACCACATCGAGAGCGGCCGCTCGGCGGTCAGCTTGGGATCGAGCTGCCGGATCGTCCCCGCCGCTGAGTTGCGCGGGTTCATGAAGGTCGAGAGGCCAGCTTCGGCGCGACGCTCGTTGAGAGCGGCGAAATCGGGGAGCGACATGTAGACCTCGCCACGGACCTCGATCAGCGGCGGGGCGCCTTCGAAGCGCCGGGGAATGGTGGGGATCGTGCGGAGGTTGTGGGTGACGTCCTCGCCGATCTCGCCATCGCCCCGGGTGGCTCCGCGTTCGAGGACTCCGTCGCGATAGACGAGCGAGATCGCCAGCCCGTCGATCTTGGGCTCGGCCACATACTCGAACGCGGCCTCCGCGATCCCCTCTCGGGCCAGATGGGCCTTCATGCGCGCGACCCAGGCGCGCAGCTCCTCCTCGCTGCGCGCGTTGGCCAGCGACAGCATGGGTTGCATGTGCTCGACCTTCTCCAACCGGTCGATCGCGCGGCCACCCACTCGCTGGGTCGGGGAGTCGGGCGTGACCAGGCCTGGGTGCTCGCCCTCGATGGCGCGCAGTTCGTCGAGCAGCGCGTCGTAGACGTCATCGCCGACGGTCGGGTCGTCGAGGACGTAGTAGCGGTGGTTGTGCTCCTCGAGCTCTCGGCGCAGCCCGGCGGCGCGTCTGAGCGCGGCGCTCTTCTTCATCAAACCTCTTCGGCCGCCGGTGCGACCAGACGCTCGAGGTCGACACCGCCCAGCTGCTCGATGCCCGCCTTGTCGGTGAGGTCGAAGTGGATCGGCGTCACAGCGATCCGTCCTTCCGAGACCGCCATCAGGTCGGTTCCCGCCTGGCGCTCGAAGCCCGGGTCATCGCCATAGATTCGGTAGAGCTTGCGCTTCTCGCCGTCCTGCTCTTCCAGCGTGAGCTCGTCGCGGTAGATCCGCTTACCGAGCCCGCAGACCTCGACGCCCTGGGGATGACCGGCGGGCGCGTTGACGTTGAGCAGGGTCCCGGTGGGCAGCTGCACCGACTCGAGCTCCTCGACGAGGCGCGCGGCAAAGCGCGCGGCCGGCCCGAAGTCGAACGACGTGCCGACGCGGAAGTCGAGCTCGCCCGCACTCGACTGCTGGGAGACCGCGATGGCGGGGATCCCGAGGACGATGCCCTCGAGCGCGGCCGCGACCGTGCCGGAGTAGGTGATGTCGTCGCCCAGGTTCGATCCGTGATTGATCCCGGCGACGATCAGCTCGGCCTCGAAGTCCTCGATCAGCCCGAGGCGCGCGAAGCGCACGCAGTCCACGGGCGTGCCATCGGTGGCAAACCCGCTCGTCCCGTCGTCGAACGGCACTTCCTCCACCCACAGCGGCCGGCGGGTGGTGATCGAGCGGGCGGTGGCCGAGCGGTTGCCGTCGGGGGCGATAACAGCGAGCTCGACGCCCGGCACCTCGAGGAGCGCGCGGCGCAGGGCCTGCAGTCCCTCCGCCTCGATGCCGTCGTCGTTAGTGAGAAGAACCTTCATGGAGCGCTGGATGGTAGAGGCGAGCCAGGCCTCATATCCGCCCCCCTCGCGGCGTTTGGGGAGTGACTCAGCCGCTGGCGGCGTCCACCGGACGCGCCGGGGCCCCCACCACAGTCGCGCCCGCCCCTACGTCCCTGACAACGACGGCGTTGGCCCCGACCTGTGCGTCTGCGCCGACCGTGATCGGCCCGATGACCTTCGCACCGGTGCCGATACTCACACCCGCCTCGATGTTCGGCCCACGCACGATGCCCGCCCGGAGCCCGACCGTGACCCACGGCGCGATCACCACCCCGGAGGCGATGTCGACGACGCCGTCGATCACGACCTGGCCGTGCACGATGTAGACGCCGGGTGCCATCACGACCGGGTCGCCGATCGAGACCTGGGCCAGCGCCATCGCGGCGCGATGCGCGAGCCGAGGGAGCACCGGAACGCCTCGCCGCTGGAGGCTTGCCTTGACGCGGTAAAGAGCTTGCGCGAGGAACGCGTCGGCGACCCACATCAGGCGCACGGTCTGCAGCAGCGCGTCAGCCCTCGAGCGGAACTCGTGGCGCTCGCCGCGATAGGCGGCGGTGACACTCGCGTCCGCGAGCAGCGCCTCGCGCAGCCCAGGATGGCGCGCGCGCAACTGGCGCATGAGCTCGTCACGCTCGGTGTCCTGCTGGTGGCGACGCATCGGTTCGCGACCCTATCGTCCAGATCGAGGAAGAGGTGGCTGTCCTCCCTGAATCCGCGTCTACCACTCACGCCGTCAGAACGCGCTCGTCCTCGTAGCCGACACCCACGAGGTAGAGCCCATGTGGCGGGGCGGTCGGCCCCGCGGAGGCGCGCGGCGCGCCACGCAGGAACCCGACGAACGAATCGACGGTACGCAGGCCGCCTGCGACCTCGAGCATCGTGCCCACGAGCACCCGGTTCATGTGCCGGACGAACGAGTCGGCCTCGACCCACAGCGCCAGGCGGTCGCCGTCCTCCTCGAGGTGGGCGGAAAGCACCATGCGATCGAAGCGGGTGTGCGTCGTATCGGCGGGCGTGAATGCTCTGAAGTCGTGCCGGCCTGGGAGCGCTTCGACGCAGGCGCGCATGGCGCCCCGGTCGATTTGGCGCCGCCACCAGAGCTCACGCTGCCGCTCGAGCGGCGCAGGGGCGCCACGGCTGAGGATCCTGTAGCAGTAGGCGCGGCTCGTGGCGTCGTGGCGGGCGCTCCAGCCCTCGGGCCGGCGCTCGGCGGCCACAGCCGAGACGTCACGCGGCAGCAGCCCGCCGAGCCGGTGCGCGCTAACGGGAGGCCCGTCATAACTGGCGACCTGGGCGAGCGCGTGAACACCGGCGTCGGTGCGACCCGCGACTTCGAGCGCCACGGGCTCACGGCAGACGGTCGACAGTGCCCGTTCCACCTCTTCCTGCACGGTCCGCCGCCCGGGCTGGCGGGCCCACCCGGCAAAGCCGCCCCCGTCGTACTCGAGAGTGAGGGCGGTGGTGGTTACCTCTGCCCGCTTCTAGACGAGCTCGAGGAAGACCATCTCGGTCGAGTCCGAGCGGCGCGGGCCCAGCTTGAGGATGCGGGTGTACCCGCCGGGGCGCGCCTCGTAGCGAGGCGCGATCTCCTCGAACAGCTTGTAGACGATCGACTTGTCCTGACCGAGCTGGGAGAGCGCCTGCCGGCGCGCGTGCAGGTCACCGCGCTTGGCGAGCGTGATGAGCTTCTCCACCTCGGGCTTGACGGCCTTGGCCTTCGTCTCCGAGGTCTTGATGCGCTCGTGCTCGATCACCTCACGGCAGAGGTTGCGCAGCAGCGCCTTGCGATGTGACGCACTGCGGCTCAGCTGGTAGCGGTTTTGCTGGTGGCGCATGGAGGTCCTTAGTCGTCGCGCAGCCCGAGACCGCGCGTCTCGAGCGTCTCGATGACCTCGTCGATTGACTTCTTGCCGAAGTTCGGGATCGCGTTGAGCTCACCCTCGCTCTTGGCCACGAGGTCGCCGACCGTCTGGATACCCGCGCGCTTGAGGCAGTTGTAGGAGCGCACGCCCAGCTCGAGCTCCTCGATGAGGATGTCGTCCATGGCGTTGGGAGCGCGACCCCCGGTGGTGCCGAGGGTCCCGGAGCCGTTGGCGCCCGCGGTCGCCTCGAGGGAGTTCGCCCCCGTGTCGCGCAGCTCGGCCACACGCTCGGCATCCGTGAAGATCGCGAGCTGCGAGATCAGGATCTCCGCCGCCTGGCGAAGCGCCGCCGGCGGATCGATCGAGCCGTCGGTCTCGATGTCGAGCGTGAGCCGATCGTAATCGGTGCGCTGACCGACGCGCGCCTGCTCGACGTTGTAGGCCACGCGGCGCACCGGCGAGAAGATCGAGTCGATCGGGATGACGCCGATCGGCTGGTCGTCTGACTTGTTCTCCTCGGCTGGGCGGTAGCCGCGGCCGCGGCCGATCGTCAGGTACAGCTCGAGCTTCGTCTTCTTCTCGAGCGTGGCGATGTGGGTGTCGGGCCCGAGGACCTCGACGCCCGAGGGCAAGTCGATGTCCTTGGCGGTGATGTCGCCGGGGCCGGTGACCACCAGCGGCGCCTCGATCTCCGTCGCGTCGGAGTGCATGCGGCAGACGATGCCCTTGAGGTTGAGCACGATGTCGGTCACGTCCTCCTTGACGCCCTTGATCGTCGAGAACTCGTGGGCGACACCCTCGATCCGCACGCTCGTGACGGCGGCCCCGGCGAGCGACGACAGCAGCACCCTGCGCAGCGAGTTGCCGAACGTGTAGCCGAACCCGCGGTCGAGGGGCTCGATGATGAAGGAGCCGCGGTTCTCGTCGACGGTTTCGCCGGAGATCTGGGGGAGCTGGAAGTCGAGCATCAAAGGGTCCTAACGTCGTCGTGTCGGGGCGCCGCCCCAGTAGGAGCGGCTCTCGGAGGCCGCGCGCGGGGAAACCGCGCGGCTGTGAAACTTTCGCCTACTTGGAGTAGAGCTCGACGATGAGCTGCTCCACGACGGGCGCGGCGATCTCCCGACGCTCGGGGATCCGCAGCACCTTCGCCGTCAGCGAGTCGTGATCGGCCTGCAACCACGCCGGCACCTGGCCGGAGAGCTCGGTCGCGTCGCCGATGACCTGCTTGGCCGATGTCGTCGCCTTGACGGCGATCACGTCGCCCTCCCTCACCTGGTAGCTCGGGATGTCGACGCGACGGCCGTTGATGGTCCAGTGGCCGTGGCCGATCAGCTGGCGGGCCTGACGCCGCGAGGCGGCGAAGCCGAGTCGGACCAGCACGTTGTCGAAGCGGCACTCGAGCATCCGCAGAAGGTTCTCGCCGGTGACGCCGGGCTGGCGGCTCGCCTTGGCGTAGTAGTTGCGGAACTGGCGCTCGAGGACGCCGTAGTAACGGCGCGCCTTCTGCTTCTCGCGCAGCTGCACCCGGTACTCGCTCTGCTTCTGGCGCCCGCGGCCGTGGTCGCCCGGCGGGTAGGACCGCCGCTCGACGCCGCACTTGTCCGTGAGGCAGCGTTCGCCTTTGAGGAAGAGCTTCTGCCCTTCGCGGCGGCACATCTTGCACTGGGGAGAGGTATCTCTAGCCATCTGGAAAAGCGTCCTATACCCGGCGCCGCTTGCGGGGGCGGCAGCCGTTGTGGGCCTGCGGGGTGACGTCCTTGACGCCCATGACCTCGAGGCCGGCGGCCTGGAGGGAGCGAATCGCGGTCTCGCGACCCGAGCCGGGCCCCTTGACGAAGACCTCGACCTTCTGCAGTCCGTGCTCGATGCCCTTGCGGGCGGCGGCGTCGGCCGTCACCTGGGCGGCGAAGGGCGTGGACTTGCGCGAGCCCTTGAAGCCTGCGCCGCCGGCCGACTCCCACGCGATTACGTTGCCCTCGCGGTCGGTGAGCGCGACGATCGTGTTGTTGAACGAGGTCTTGATGTGGGCCTGGCCCACGGGGATGTTCTTCTTGACCTTGCGGCGGCCGCGTGCCGGGCGCTTGGGAGCGGGGCTCACTTCTTCACCGCTTTCTTCTTGCCGGCCACCTGCATCCGCTTGGGACCCTTGCGCGTGCGTGCGTTCGTCTTGGTCTTCTGCCCGCGGACGGGCAGGCCGCGCCGGTGGCGCAGGCCGCGGTAGCAGCCGATCTCCATGAGGCGCTTGACGTTCTGCGAGCGCTCGCGGCGCAGGTCGCCCTCGACCGTGAGGTCGTCGTCGATCGCCTCGCGCAGTTTGCCGACCTCGTCCTCGGTGAGGTCGCGGACGTAGGTGTCGGGCGAGATCTCGAGCTTGCTCAGAAGCTCGTTCGAAGAGGAACGGCCAATGCCGTAGATGTAGGTGAGACCTATCTCGACGCGCTTGTTCAGCGGGATGTTGATGCCGGAGATGCGAGCCATGCTCTAGACCATCACCCCTGCCGCTGCTTGTGGCGGGGGTTCTGGCAGATGACCAGCACGGCGCCGTGGCGCCGAATGATCTTGCACTTCTCGCACATCGGCTTCACCGACGGTCGTACCTTCACGTGATTTCCTCTTGGTGGTTCCGGCGGCCGGGCTATGGAGGCCGTTGCGGCCTCCGCTACCTCGGTCGAGGATCGTCGCACAATGCCGAACGGAAAATCCGCCCGGGCGCGACCGGAAATGGTAGCAACGCTCCTGCCCCGGCTCAGGCCGCCTGGCGGCGGCCCGCCTCGTGCCACGGAGTGAGGATCCGCGGGCCGGCAGCCGTTACGGCGATCGTGAACTCGAAGTGCGCCGCCAGCGAGTTGTCCTGGGAGTAGATCGCCCAGTGGTCATCGCCCATCCGCACCGTATGGCGGCCGGCCGTGACCATCGGCTCGACGGCCAGCACCATGCCTTCCTCAAGCTCGGGGTTGGGGTGGGGCGTGCCGTAGTTGGGCACCTGCGGATCCTCGTGCATCGAGCGGCCGATGCCGTGGCCGACCAGCGAGCGCACGATCGAGAACCCCGCCTCCTCGACGTGGTGCTGCACCGCCTGGGAGACGTCGCTCAGCCGCTTGCCCATCCGGCACTCCTCGGCGGCGGCGAAGAGGGACCCTTCGGTAACGGTCAGCAGCTTGCGGGCGATGGGCGAGACGGGCCCGACCGGGAAGGTCCGCGCGGCGTCGGCGACCCAGCCGTCAAGCACCACTCCGACGTCGACCGACAGGATGTCGCCGCGCGCGAGCGCGTAGGAGCCGGGGATGCCGTGCACCACCATCGAGTTCGGCGAGGCGCAGATCGAGCCCGGGAAGCCCCGGTAGCCCTTGAAGGCGGGCTCGGCGCCCTGGGAGCGGATGAACTTCTCCGCCGCCTGGTCGAGCTCGCGCGTGGTCACTCCCGCGCGGATCTTGCCCTCGAGCAGATCGAGCGTGCGCACGAGGATTGCTCCGGCGGCCGCCATCTTGTCGATCTCGCCCGGGCTCTTCTTGATGATCACAGGCGATCCTCGAGACGCAGCGTGGCCACCGTCGCGCGTATGTGCCCGTGCACCTCATCGGCGTTGCGCGTGCCGTCGAAGCGGCGCAGGACGCCGTGCTCCTCGTAGTACTCGATGAGCGGGTAGGTCTTCTCCGTGTAGACGCTGAGCCGGTGCTTCACCGTCTCGGGCGTGTCGTCGTCGCGCTGGATGAGCCGCGAGCCGTCCTGGTCACAGACGCCCTCGTGTTTCGGCGGGTCGAACTCCACGTGGTAGTTGTGCCCCGCCTTGACGCATACGCGCCTCCCCGAGATGCGCTTGATCAGCGCCTCGTCGGGCGCCTCGATCAGCAGCACGGCGGTGAGCCGGCGGCCCAGCCGCTTGAACGCCTCGCCCAAAGCGTCGGCCTGCCCGACCGTGCGAGGAAAGCCGTCGAGGATGAAGCCGTCGCGCGAGTCGTCCTCCTCGACGCGGCGGATGATCATCTCGATGATCACGTCGTCGGGCACGAGCTGCCCGACGTCCATGTACTCCTTCGCCTTCTGCCCGAGGTCGTTGCCCTCCTTCACGGCCTCGCGGAGCATGTCGCCGGTGGCGATGTAGGGCAGGTGGAAGTCGCGCTGCAGGCGGATCGCCTGCGTGCCCTTGCCGGCCCCGGGGGGGCCGAGGAAGATGAGGTTCGTCTCGGACAAGCGCGGGATGGTAATCGGCGGAGCAGGAAGACGGGTCGCGGCCTCAGATCCGAGGGGTATGGCCAGAAACGTCCCGTGTAGGTACACAACTAGCCACACCCCTCGTGGGGGGAGACCGCTCCTCTCCCCTTGATGCCGTAGCCGTCACAGAGCGGCGCAAACGCGCGCGCGCCAAACCGCAGCTACTTCAAGAAGCCCTCATAGTTGCGCATCATCAGCTGAGCTTCGAGCTGCTTCATCGTGTCCAGGGCGACACCGATGACGATGAGGATCGACGTGCCTCCGAAGAAGAAGTTGGCGCTGGTCTGGTTGATGAGGATCGTCGGCAGGGCCGCGACCAGCGCCAGGAAGATCGCGCCGGGGAACGTGAGCCGGGCGAGGATGCGGTCGAGGAACTCAGCCGTGGGCCGGCCGGGGCGGACGCCGGGGATGAACCCGCCGTACTTCTTCAGGTTGTCCGCCTGGTCGACGGGATTGAACGTGACCGCCGTATAGAAGTAGGTGAAGACGATGATGAAGATCGTCTCGCCGAGAACGTAGTGCCAGCCCTGGGGGCTGAAGAAGTTCGAGATCCCCTGCGCCCAGGAGGTGTGGATCAGCTGGCCGACCGTGGGCGGGAAGGCCATGATGCTCGCCGCGAAGATGACGGGGATGACGCCCGCCATGTTGACGCGCAGCGGCAGATAGGTCTGGCCGCCCTGCGTCATGCGCCGGCCGATCACGCGTTTGGCGTACTGCACAGGTATCCGCCGCTGCCCCTCCTGGACGAAGACGATCGCCGCGATGACCCCGATCACCAGGAACGGCATGATCACCTTGAACACCTGATCCTGGTTGGTCCACCAGGACTGAACTCCGTTGGGCAGACGCGAGACGATGCTCGCGAAGATCATCAGCGAGATGCCGTTGCCGATGCCGCGCTGGGTGATGAGCTCGCCCATCCACATCAGGAGCACCGTGCCCGCCGTAAGCGACACGACGATGAGGAAGACCTTCGCGAGCGTGAAGTTCGAGATGACCGTAGTGCCCGCGCTGCTCTGCAGCGACTTGAAGAGGAACACGTAGCCGATCGACTGAGCGAACGCGAGGCCGACCGTGAGGTAGCGCGTGTACTGCGTGATCTTCGCCTGCCCGACCTCGCCCTCCTTGGAGAGCTTCTCGAGCGACGGGACCACGACCTGCAGCAGCTGCAGGATGATCGACGCGGTGATGTAAGGCATGATCCCGAGCGCGAAGAGCGCGATGCGGGAGAGGCCGCCGCCGGAGAACAGGTTGAGGAAGCCGAGGATGTTCCCCTTGCCGAAGTTCTTCTGGATCGAGTCGACCGCGGCCGAGTTGATGCCGGGGGCCGGGATGTGCGACCCCACGCGGTAGAGCGCGAGGATCAGGCCGGTGAACGCGAGCTTCTTGCGGATGTCCGGAACGGTGAACGCACTGAGGACGGTTGCGAGCACGTCGACGCTTTCTCGTGGGCGTTAGCCCGCGAGTACCTCACACGTGCCGCCGGCGGCCTCGATGCGCTCGCGCGCCGTGGCGCTGAACGCGTGAGCGTGAATCTTGAGCGGCTTGGACAGCTCGCCCTTGGCGAGGATCTTCACCGGGACGTTCTTGTGCTTGCCGAGGCCGTGCTCGCGCAGCGTCTCGGGGGTGACCGTCGCGCCCGACTCGAACCGCTCCTCGAGCGTGCCGATGTTGATCGGCTGGGTGTGCGTGCGGAAGGGCTCGAAGGGCATCGACTTCTTCATGTGCGGGCCGCGCAGCTTTCGCATGCGCATGTGGATCGGCATCTGGCCGCCTTCGAAGTTCGCCCGGCTCTTCGAGCCCGAGCGCGCGCCGGCGCCCTTGGACCCGCGCCCAGCCGTCTTGCCCATGCCCGATCCTTCGCCACGGCCCTTGCGCTTGCGCTTCTTGCGGCTGCCCGGAGCGGGACTGAGGTTGTGGAGCCCGCGCCACTCCTCGTCGGCCGGGCTCATCCTTCGAGCACCTTCACCAGATGGCGCACGGCGTGGAGCGCACCGCGAAGCTGCGGAGTGTCCTCGAGCTCCGACTCGCGGCCGATACGGCCAAGGCCGAGCGAGCGCAGCGTGCCGAGCTGGCGCTGGTTGGCGCCGTTGGAGGACTTGACTTGCACGAACTTCACGGCGCTCATGCGGTCGCGGGCGCTTCGGCGGTTGCGGCCTCGTCCCCGTTCGCGGCGGGCTCATCCCCGTTTGTGGCGGGCTCGGCGGAGCCGGCCGGGTCGAGACCCAGTACACGGTTGATCGAGAGGCCGCGCAGCTCGGCGACCTCGTCGGGGGTGCGAAGGCTCTGGAGGCCGGCGATGGTCGCCTTGACGAGGTTGATCGGATTCTGGGTGCCGAGGCTCTTGGAGAGGATGTCGTGGATCCCGGCGAGCTCGAGCACGGCGCGCACCCCTCCGCCGGCGATCACACCGGTACCGGGCGAGGCCGGTTTCAGGAACACGCGGCCGGCTCCGAAGACGCCGGTGGTGGTGTGGGTGATCGTCGAGCCGTGCTTGGGCACGCGGAAGAGGTTCTTCTTCGCCCGCTCGACACCCTTCTGGATCGCGACCGGAACCTCGTTGGCCTTGCCGTAGCCCACGCCGACCACGTCACGCTCGTCGCCGACCACCACGAGAGCGGTGAACGAGAAGCGCCGGCCGCCCTTGACCACCTTGGCCACGCGGTTGATCTCGACGACCCGCTCTTGCAAGTCGAGTCCAGCGGCAGATACCGAGCGGTCGCGGGCCATGATCAGTGAGGAAGGGTAGCGGAGTCGAGCGCCCGGCCTAGAAGGCCAGGCCGCCCTCTCGAGCCCCATCCGCAAAGGCCTTGACGCGGCCGTGGTAGCGGTAGCCGCCCCGGTCGAAGACCACCGATTCGACCCCGTTGGCGCGGGCCCGCTCGGCCAGCATCTCGCCGGCGCGCTTGGCGCCTTCCATTCCTGCGAGAGAGCGAAGGTCTTCTTCGGTCCAGTTGACGGCGGCGAGGGTGCGCCCGGCGTCGTCGTCGATGAGCTGGGCGCTGAGGCCGCGGTTGGAACGGAAGACGGAGATGCGCGGGCGCTCGGCGCTGCCGCGGATCTTCGCGCGTACGCGCCGGCGGCGCTTGAGGCGGCGGGAAGGAGCAGTTCTGATGGTCATGCTCGCTTACCGACCTTCCGCGCGACGTACTCGCCCTCGTAGCGCACGCCCTTGCCCTTGTAGGGCTCCGGCGGACGGCTCTTGCGGATGTTGGCGGCGATCTCCCCCACCACCTGCTTGGAGTTGCCGCGCACGATGACGCGCGTCGGGAGCGGCACCTCGAACTCGATGCCCTCGGGAGCCTTGATCGACACCGGGTGGGAGTAACCGAGTGCGAGCTCGAGGTCGCGGCCCTTGAGCGCGGCGCGATAACCGACGCCCTGGATCTCGAGCCGCTTCTCGAAGCCGGACGTGACGCCCTCGACCATGTTGGCCACGAGCGAACGGGTCAGGCCGTGCAGAGCACGGTGCTCCGAGCGGTCCGTTGGACGGGTGACGAGCAGCCGATCTTCCTCGTGGGCAATGGCGATATCACGCGGTACGCGCTCGAAGAGCTCGCCGCGCGGGCCGTTGACCCGTACGACCTCGGGCTCGATCGACACGGTCACGCCGGTCGGCACGGGAATGGGCTTTCTTCCGATCCGCGACATGCCGGCTACCAGATCTGAGCGACGAGCTCGCCGCCGACGCCGGCGCGCTTGGCGTCGTGGCCGGTCATCACGCCATGAGAAGTGGAGACGATCGTCGTGCCCATGCCCCCCTGCACGCGGGGGATCTCGTCGTGACGCACGTAGGTGCGGCGCCCCGGACGGGACACGCGCTTGAGGCCGGCGATCACGGGCTGACGCGCCTCGGTGTACTTGAGCTTGATGCGGATGAGCTCGCCGACGTGCTCGGCGCTCGGCGCCTCGGTCTCCCAGCCGTCGATGTAGCCCTGCTCCTGGAGGATGCGGGCCAGCTCGCACTTGAGCTTCGAGGAGGGCATCTCCACGGTCTCGTGAGAGGCGTGGGCGGCGTTGCGCAGGCGCGTGAGGAAGTCGGCTACTGGATCTGTCATGGACATGAAGGGGCACCTCCGCGGGCCATCCGGGCCCGCGTCCTGATCGGGGCGCTCGGCATCACGCCTCTCGTGAACATGCTTCGCATTCCCCCTACCAGCTCGACTTCGTCATGCCGGGGATGTAGCCGTCGTGGGCGAGCTCGCGCAGGCAGATGCGGCACAGGCCGAACTTGCGGTATACGGCCCGCGGCCGGCCGCAGCGGCGGCAGCGGGTGTATTCGCGGGTCTTGTACTTGGCGGGGCGCAGCTGGCGCACGCGTTGTGAAGTCTTGGCCATGAGCTCTCGTATCTCTGTTCGTTCAGGCGGCGGCGGCCGTCGCGCGGGGGTCGGCGGCGAAGGGCATGCCCAGCGCCTGGAGGAGAGCGAAGGTCTCCTCGTTGTTCTGTGCGGAAGTGGTGATGGTGATGTCGAGGCCGCGCACTTGGTCGACCGCGTCGTAGTCGATCTCGGGGAAGATGATCTGCTCACGCACGCCCAGGGTGTAGCTGCCGCGGCCGTCGAAGGAGCGCGGGTTCAGCCCGCGGAAGTCGCGGATGCGGGGGATCGCGATCGACGTGAGCCGGTCGAGGAACTCATACGCCCGCTCGCCGCGAAGTGTGACGGCGACGCCGACCGGCATGCCCTCGCGCAGCTTGAACGCGGCGATCGACTTCCGCGCCCGGCGGATGTTGGGCTTCTGGCCGGTGATGATGCCGAGCTGCTCCTGCGCGGCCTCGAGCATCTTCGAGTCCTGCTTGGCATCACCGACACCCATGTTCACGGTGATCTTCTTGACGCGCGGAGCCTGCATCGGCGACGAGTAGCCGAAGCGCTCGATCAGCGCCGGCCGGATCTCCTTCTCGTAGCGTTCCTTGACCCGGGCCATCAGATGGCCGACTTCGTGGCCGCGCGCGCCCGGGGGCGGCGCAGGTCGAGCTGGTCAAGGAAGCAGTCAGCAGCCTTTGGCGGCGCCAAAGGCAATGCCGATAACGCAGATCCAGCGACGGCATGCGCCGTCATCCGGGTGTGTGGGGTCGCGAGATCGGCCATCTCTAGTCGAGGCGGTTTCCGGTTCGCCGCGCCACGCGGAAGCGCTTGCCGTCCTCGCGCTCGATCCCGACGCGGGTGGGCTTGGAATCCTTGGGGTCGAGCAGCATCACGTTGGAGACGTGCACCGAGCGCTCGCTCTCCACGACGCCGCCGGCTTCGGTCGTGCCGGGACGCGGGCGCTGATGGCGCTTGACGATGTTGACGCCTTCGACGAACACGCGCTCGCGCTTGGGGTCGACCCGGGTCACCTTGCCGGTCTTGCCCTTGTCCTTACCCGAGATGACGATGACGCTGTCCTCGCGACGGATCTTCATGGCCATCAGAGGACCTCGGGAGCGAGGGAGACGATCTTCATGAAGTTGCGGTCGCGCAGCTCGCGCGCCACGGGGCCGAAGATGCGGGTGCCGCGCGGGTTGTTGGCGGCGTCGATGATGACCGCGGCGTTCTCGTCGAAGCCGATGTAGGTGCCGTCGTCGCGCCCGTAGGACTTCTTCGTGCGCACGACGACGGCCGTGACGACCTCGCCCTTCTTGACCGAACCCTGGGGAATGGCCTGCTTGACGGTGGCGGTGATGGTGTCGCCCACGCCCGCGTAGCGCCGGCGTGAGCCGCCGCGGACGCGGATGCAGAGGATCTCTCGCGCGCCGGTGTTGTCGGCAACGCGCAGGCGGGTCTCGTTCTGAATCACTGCTCGCTCCGCTCGCACATGGGGTTACGAAGACCGCTCTCTGCGATCGCTCGGTTCGCTGCGCTCACTTGGCACGCTCCACAACCTCGACGAGGCGCCAGCGCTTGAGGCGCGACAGCGGCCGGCTCTCGACGACCCGAACCGTGTCGCCGGCATGGGCGTTGTTGGTCTCGTCGTGAGCGTACAGCGTCTCGGTCGAGCGCATGATCTTCTGATAGCGGCGGTGGCGCCGGACCATGTCGATGCGGACCGTGATCGTCTTGTCGGCGCGGTCGGAGACCACGACGCCCTGGCGCACCTTCTGCGTACCCGACACTTGCTCGACCGGCGGCAGCGGCTCAGCCGCGGGCTGGGCAGCGCGGCGCTCGGCGGCCTTGGCCTTGGTCTTGGCCCGGTAGCGGGTGCGAGCCGCGGCCTTGCGGCGTCGCCCGGTATCGCGGTCGGCCTGGCGCTCCTCGGGAGTACGGGTCGCCCGGGCTTGGCCGGTGTGGGCGGACCGGGTGCGGATGCGGCGCTGCTTGGGCGTCAAGCGCTCCTCGGGCTCGGCGGGAGGCGCGGCCTCGGGCGGTGCCTCTGCGGCGGCCTCGGGCTCGGCGGGTGCCTCAGCCTCGGCGGCTTCGGGCTCGGCGACGTCGGCCGCAGGCTCATCGGCGGCCGCCTCAGGAGCAGCAGGATCGGGCGCGACGTCGGGCTCGGGCGTCTGCGCAGGGGCTTCCTCGGCGGCGGGTGCCTCCGGTGTCGCCTCTACGTCGTCCTTCTTCTCTTCGTCAGCCATCAGCCCGCTTGCTTCCCTTGCTCGTGTCGATGTCGCGCTCACGCGCGACGGTCAAAGTCCGCGCTACTTCGCGCTTGGCCCGGCGCAGGCCCGCAGTGTTCTCCAGCTCCCCCGTCGCGTGCTGGAAGCGGAGGCCGAAGAAGTCGCGCCGTGCAGTGTGCAGATGCTCGAGGAGAGCGGCCTCGTCGAGGTCACGCAGCTCTCGCGCTGTGGAGGCCATGCTAGCCATCCTCCCGCGCGACGATCTTCGTGCGCACCGGCAGCTTGTAGCCCGCGAGGCTCAGGGCCTCTTTGGCGAGCGGCTCGGGCACGCCGGCCAGCTCGAACATGACGCGTCCGGGCTTGACGACTGCGACCCAGCCCTCGGGCGAGCCCTTGCCGGAGCCCATGCGGGTCTCGGCCGGCTTCTTGGTGAAGGGCTTGTCGGGATAGACGTTGATCCAGACCTTGCCGCCACGCTTGATCTTGCGGGTCATGGCGATACGAGCGGCCTCGATCTGGCGGTTGGTGAGCCAGCCCTCTTCGAGCGTCTTGAGGCCGTACTCGCCGAACTGCACCCGGACCTGCCCGCGGGAGAGCCCGCGCCGCCGGCCTCGGTGCTGCTTACGAAACTTGACTCGCTTGGGGGAAAGCATCAGCCGTTCCTCCCGTGGCCCGCGTGCGCGTGGGGGCACGCAGCATCGAGCGGGGCGAGGAAGCAGGGCGAAGTGCATGCTGGAGGCATGGACGAGCCCGATGACGCAGATCCAGCGAAGGGGCTGCGTGTCATCCACGTGTGCGTGGGTCGCGTGAGGAGCGGCATCAGCGGGTTACCTCGGGCGCTCCGCTGCCGCGGTTCTGGCCGCCGCGGTTGCCACCGCGACCGCCGCCGCCACCGCCGCCGCCGCCGAAGCCGCCGCCACCTTGACCGCCGCGGCCACCAGGACCACCCGGCCCCCCGCCGCGGCCACCGGGGCCACCGGGGCCGCCCCCGCGTCCGCCCGGGCCACCCGGCCCGCCCCGCCGAT
>JBBPXY010000058.1:0-19878 GCA_038200435.1 Solirubrobacterales bacterium | reverse complement strand
TTGCGCACGAGCGCGAGCGCGATAAGCCCGTGCGCGGGAGAAAGGGCAACGCTGCCGAGCGCGCCGACGCGCCGCTCGCCCAGCAGCAGCTCATCGCCGGCTGAGCCCGGGGCGGAGAGGCGCAGGCCGCGCAGAAGGCGGTTCGGCTTGCCGCGGTAGAACAGCCGCGCGACGGTCTCCTGACCGACGTAACAGCCTTTGGTGAACGAGACGGCGCGCGCGTTCAATCCGGCCTCCTGCGGGATCACGCTGTCGTCGAGATCGACGCCGTAGCGAGGCCGGCCGCGCTCGACCCGCAGCGCCTCGACCACGGCCTCGTCCACCGGCGTGGCTCCCGCGGCCTCGAGCGTCTGGCGCAGCGCCTCACCGCTTTCCGCGTCGGCGATCAGATCGATGCCGAGGTCGGTGGCAACCGCGCGCGCCTGCACGCCGCCGACCATGACGAGCCGGTGAGAGTGCTCCTCCTCGACCAGATCCTCCGCGCTCGCGACCCGGCGGGCGCCGGGGCCGACCAGCGAGAACAGCGAGCGTTCGAGGGTGCGCTTGTGCAGCTCAACCTCGAACCCCACACGGAAGCGGCGGATGAGGTTGAAGATCTCCTGCAGCGCGGAGCGCTCGGTGTCGAGCCACAGCCCGGCGTCCGAAGCGAGCACACGCGCGTCGCCCAGCATCTTCCCCTTGGGCGTGAGGAACGCGGCGTAGCAACCTGCGCCCGGCGCGAGCGCCTCGACGTCGTTGGTCACCTGGCCCTGGAGGAACTCCCCGGCCTGCGCTCCCGAGAGCAGCAGCTTGCCCCGCTCGGAGCGGTCGAGCAGCCCGCAGGACTCGCGAATGACCCGGTCTTCGCCGGTGGCGACGGTCGCACTTTCCACCCGGATGAGGATAGACCTCGAAGTTGGCGCCAAAGACTATCTTTAGGCATGCCATAATCTCAAGTCGTGGAAGCCACAACCGCACCCGTCACCTCCGCCGTCGAGGACTACGCAAAGGCGATCTACTCCCTCGAGGAGCGCCGGCAGCGCGCGGTCAGCACCAACGCGCTGGCCGAGCGCCTGGGCGTCACCGCTGCCTCCGCCTCGGGGATGGTCCGCAAGCTCGCCGAGCTCGAGCTGGTGACGCACGCTCCCTACCACGGCGTGCAGCTGACGCCGGCCGGCCGGCGGCTCGCGCTCGAGGTGCTCCGCCACCACCGCCTGCTCGAGCTGTACCTCGCCACCTCGCTCGGGGTTCCGTGGGATCGCGTGCACGAGGAGGCCGAGGTGCTCGAGCACCACCTCTCGGAAGAGCTCGAGGAGCTGATCGCCGTCAAGCTCGGCGACCCGACCCACGACCCGCACGGCGATCCGATCCCGGCGCGCGACGGCACCGTCGAGGCCCGGCCGACCCGTGCCCTGCATGCGCTCGAAGCGGGTGACCGCGGGCGCTTCGTGCGCATCTCCGACTCCGAGCCCGAGATGCTGCGCTACCTCGCCGACCGCGGCATCTCGCCGGGCGCGGATCTCGTGATCGAGGACAAGCAGCCCTTCGACGGCCCGCTCTTCGTGCGCTTCGGAACCGAGGTCCACGTGCTGGGCGGGGCGCTGGCAAGGGCGATGCGGGTGGAGGAAGAGGCATGACCCCGCCGCCTCCACCGCCCACCGCCACCGCCGTTCCGAGCGAGGCGGCTGCCGTCGCCCTACCGGCGGAGAGCGTTCTCCAAGAGATCCGCAAACGCCCCGGGCTACGGGGCATCCTGCCGCTGCTCGGGCCGGCGTTCGTGGCGGCCGTGGCCTACGTCGATCCTGGCAACTTCGCCACCAACGTCAGCGGCGGGGCGAAGTACGGCTATTCGCTCCTCTGGGTGATCCTGGCGGCCAACCTGATGGCGATGCTGGTGCAGATGCTCTCGGCGAAGGTCGGCCTGGCGACGGGCCGCAACCTGCCCGAGCTGTGCCGAGAGCACTTTCCGCGCCGCGTCTCCTGGGGACTGTGGGTGCAGGCCGAGCTGATCGCCATGGCGACCGACATGGCCGAGTTCATCGGCGCCGCGATCGCGCTCAACCTGCTCTTCGGCGTTCCGCTCCTCGTGGCCGGCGGGATAACCGCAGTGGTCGCCTTCGGCATCCTCGCGCTACAGACGCGCGGGCACCGGCGCTTCGAAGTGGCGGTAATCGGGTTACTCGCGATCGTCCTCCTCGGATTCCTCTACGACACGTTCAAGATCGGAGCCGACGCCGGCGAGGTGGCCAAGGGGTTCCTGCCCGGCTTTGAGAGCTCGGGCGCCGTGCTGCTCGCGACGGGGATCATCGGCGCGACAGTGATGCCGCACGTGATCTACCTGCACTCGGCGCTGACGCAGAATCGCACGCCTGTGCGCGACGATGGTGAGCGCCGCCGCGTCATGAAGTTCCTGCGCCTCGACGTGCTGATCGCGATGACCGTCGCCGGCGCGGTGAACATCGCGATGCTCGTGATCGCCGCGTCGCTCTTCCGCGGCTCTTCGCTTCCGGGACTCGACTCCCTCGAGGGCGCCTACCAGGGCTTCCGGCAACTTTCCGGCCACGGGGCGGCACTGGCCTTCGCGCTGGCCCTACTGGCCTCAGGACTCGCCTCCTCGAGTGTGGGGACCTATGCGGGCCAGGTCGTGATGCAGGGCTTCATCGCCCGCACGATCCCGCTCATAGCCCGGCGCGTCGTGACGATGGCGCCCGCGCTCATCGTGCTCGCGGTCGGGCTTGACCCGAGCCGTGCCCTCGTGCTCAGCCAGGTGGTGCTCTCGTTCGGCATTCCGTTCGCCCTGATCCCGCTCGTGATGCTGACGAGCCGGCGCTCGGTGATGGGGGCCTTCGTGAACCACCGCGGGACGACCATCGCGGCGATCGTCGTCGCGGCCGTCATCTCCGTCTTGAACGTGTTCCTGCTCGTCCAAACGTTCGCCGGGTAAGTACGCTGCGGGCAATGGCTCTCGCCGAGACGTTCCAGCAGGTCGTCGACTCGTTGCCCGACGACTGGACCGATCTCGAGATCGACCTGCGCATCTTCGACGAGGCACGCTACGTCGACGCCGCGGTGTACGTGGTCACCGCCAACGCGCAGCCGTACTCCAAGCACGACTGGCACTGGCGCTTCATCGTCGCCCACCGCTTTGGGCACGCCGCGTCGGCACCGACTGTCCACGGCACGCTGCAGTTGCTCGACGACGCCGGCATCGACGGCGAGATCGCCGTGCGCGAGGTGCGCTCGGGCCGGGCCGAGGCGGTTCCCATGTGGGGACGCCCCGAGTCGTGGCGCCGTGAGTTCAATCACCTGCGCGCCCAGTGAGCGCCACCGGCGAGACCGAGCGGCGCGGAGTCGCCTACGTTCCCGATCTTCTGTTCGGCTCGCAGGTCTTGAGCATGGTCGAGCGCGCGGGGCTCGTCGGCGATCTCTGCGGGGCCGAGCTCGAGGTGCGCGAGCGGGCACCCGGAGCAAGCGTGCTGATCGTCGACCTCACCGCCGAGGCCGAGCAGCGCACGCAGATCGTCGCCGAGCTGGGCGCGATGGAGATGCTCGGGGGCACGCGCACCCTCGGCTTCTACTCCCACGTCGAGGCCGACACGCGGGCGATGGCGCTCGAGGCGGGGTTCGATCAGGTGGTGCCGCGGTCGCGCATGGCGCGCGAGGGCGTGGAGCTGATCCGCGCGCTGGCCGAGGGTGAGCCCGGATGATCGCTGTCGTGACGGGCGCTTCGAGCGGCATCGGCGAGGCCACGGCCCGCCGGCTCGCCCGGGAGCCCGGTGCGCAACTCGTCCTCGTCGCCCGGCGCCGCGACCGCCTCGAGGCGCTGGCCGCCGAGCTCGGACCGGCTACCAGCTTCCTCGTTCTCGACCTCACCGAGCCGGATGCGCCCGGGCAGGTGCGAGAGCACCTCGAGCGCGAGCACGGCGGGAAGCTCGACCTGCTCGTCAACAACGCGGGCGGCGCGTGGAAGGCGACGTTCGCGGAAGGCGGCTGGGAGAACGTGCGCAAGACGATGGAGCTGAACTTCGACGCGGTCGTACGCCTCACCGACGAGCTGCTGCCGCTGCTGCGGGCCTCGGCTCCCTCGGCCCTGGTGAACGTCGCGAGCACGGCGGGGCGGGTCGCGCGCGGCGGCACCGGCGCCTACTCCGCCAGCAAGTTCGCGTTGGCCGGGTGGACCGATGCGCTCCATCTCGAGGAGGCGCCGAACGGCGTCCACGTCGGCATGGTGCTCCCGGGCTTCATCTCGACCGAGGGCTTTCCGCAGAAGCAGCTCACCGACAAACCGGCGACGCGCTGGATGGTGGCCAAGCCCGAGGCCGGGGCGGAGGCGATCGTCGACGCCGGGCTGGGGCGCAAGCCCGAGCGCTACGTCCCGCGCCCGTACGCCGCCGCCGGGGTGCTGCGCGTGCTCGCGCCGCGGCTGGTGCGCCGGGCGCTCGGCCGCTGAGCGCGGGTGCTGGAGAGCGACATGGAGTTCGTCCTCGAGCCGCGTGGGCCATTCCGCCTGAGCTCGGCGGCTCGTTTCGTGGCGGGATGGGAGGGGGCGGCCAGCGATGCGGCTCGTCCGGACGAGGAGCCCGTCGTGCGGCTGGCGTTCCTCGTCGACGACTGGAGCGGACATGCCGCTGTGGTACTGCGCCAGGAGACAGAGGATGGGCGGGTGCTCGGGACGGTCTTGGAGAGCACCGCGGCAGACGTAGGGCGCGTGCGGGCGCAAGCCGCGCGGATCGTCTCGCTCGACCACGACGGCACGGGGTACGCGGCCGTGGGGGAAAGCGACCCGGTGATCGCCGAGCGCCAGCGCGCGGCGGACTGGCTGCGGCCTGTGCTCTTCCACTCGCCCTACGAAGCCGCGTGCTGGGCAGTGATCGGAGCACGCGTGCGCCAGGCGCAGGCGGCGGCGCTGCGCGACGCGTTGTCGAGCGAGCATGGCGCGTCAATCGACGTCGAGGGCTCTGCGATGCTCGCGTTCCCGTCCCCCGAGACTCTGCTGGACGTGGGCGACTTCGCTGGTCTGAGCGCCGAGAAGATCGCGCGGTTGCATGGCATCGCACGCGCGGCGCTGGAAGGCGGCCTCGATCGCGAGGATCTACTCGCAGCCGACCCTGAGGACGCGCTGGCGGCGCTCCTCGAGCTGCGCGGTATCGGGCCATTCTGGGCCTCGGGGATACTGCTCCGCGCGGTCGGCACCACCGACGTCCTGGTGCTCGGCGAACCGCGCTTGCGGGGTGCGGTCGCGGCCGCCTACGGCGATCCCTCGTTGGTCGAGGACGACGAAGCGTTCACCGCGCTGGCCGAACGCTGGCGCCCGTTCCGAACCTGGGTGACGGTGCTGCTGCGGGCGACGAGCTAGGGCGCCCGCTCTCCGTTTGGACTTAGCTCTCCTTCTACGGGTTCACGAACTGCCCGTCGAACGCCCGCGACACGTCGGGCCGTGTGCGCACGATGCCGAAGCGCTGCTCCCACGCGGCCCAGGCGGCGAGTCGCCCGCTGTCGAGCTCCCCGATCTGCCCGTCGGCCGCCGTGAACAACGGGCTGACGGCGTCGAGCTCGGCCATCGTTCCGTCGCGCTTCAGCGAGCGGTTGGCTTTCAGCAGGTACTCCACGGCGCTCTCGGGATCGGCGATGGTCTCCTGGTACCCGCGGACCAGCGCGCGCACGGTCGCCTTGACCACTGCCGGCGAGTCGCGCAGGGTCGTACGGGTGGTGCACAGCACGAGCTCGGGATAGGGCGGGGCGCCGAACTGATCGACACGGAAGACGTGGAAGCCGGGGCGCCGGCGGCGCAGCTCGACCCCCTCGACGTTCCAGAAGGCGGTCGCGCCGTCGACCCGGCCGGCCAGGAGCGCCGGGACCGCCCCGAAGCCGATCGTCACCTTCTTGACGCGCGCGGCCCGGCCTCCGGCGCCGCTGACGACCGAGCGCAGCACCGCGTCGTCGCTCGGCAGGCCGGTCACGCCCGCGCGTCGTCCCTCGAGCTGAGCCGGAGTGCGCACACCGGGCCGTGCGAGCACCGCGGCCAGCGGCCGTTGTACCAGAGCCATGACCCCGACGATGTCGCGGCCCTGCTGCCGGGCGATGGCCAGATCGTGGATGTCCAGCACCGCGAAATCGGTGCGCCCGGCCAGCAGCAGCTTCACGGAGTCAGAGGAGGCTGCGGGTGAGCGGACTCGCAGGTGAACACCCTCGCCGTCGTCGTAGCCGCACCCGGTCGCCGTGTAGATCCCCGAGTGCACCGCGTTCGGCGTGAAGTCGAGCAGCAGGGTGGCGGTCTCCCCGGAGGGCCCACCACCCCCGCCGCCGCACCCGGTCAGCAGCGCGGCAGAGCCGATCAGCAGCGCAAGCAGCCACCCCCGGCCAGACCGCAGGGAGCTACGCGACGGCAACCGCGGCAGGGCGCCCGAGCCCTGCGGCCACGCGCGAGCCGTAGTCGGAGTCGCAGCGCCCGAGGTGCTCGAGCATCCGCTCCTGCACGGCCTCCTCGCACTGCCCGAGCAAAGTCACGAGGTTGAGGACCAGGTCCTCGCGCTCGTCGTCGGGCATCGTGCGGTAGCGCTCGCCGGCCTGGCCGTAGTCGTTCGTGCGCTCGATAACCGAGCGGGTGAGTCGTCCCGAGATCTCGGGCTCGTGCGGGTGGCCGCCCGGCTGGGCCTCGTCGAGACCGCCGCCGCTCGGCTCGTAGTTCACGTGCGGGTCCTCGCCGCCCCCGTCGACCGCGTAGGCCATCTGGCCGTCGCGCTGATTCGTGCTGACCGGCACCACGGGCTGGTTGATCGGCAGCTGGAGGTAGTTCGGCCCGACGCGGTAGCGCTGCGTGTCGGAGTAGGAGAACGTCCGGCCGACCAGCATCTTGTCGTCGGAGAAGTCGAGGCCGTCGACCAGGACGCCCGTGCCGAACGCGATCTGCTCGTTCTCGACAAAATGGTTCTCGACGTTGCGGTCGAGCACCATCCGGCCGGCGGGCTTGAGCGGGAACTCGTCCTCGGGCCACGTCTTCGTGTCGTCGAGCGGGTCGAAGTCGAGCTCGGGGTGATCGCCGTCGCTCATGGTCTGCACCCGCAGCTCCCAGGCCGGGTGCTCGCCCTTCTCGATGGCTTCGTAGCAGTCGCGCGAGTGGCTGCCGAGCTCGGTGGCCTGGATCGCGTCGGCCTCGGCCTGCGTGAGCGACTTGATGCCCTCCTCGGGCTCCCAGTGGTACTTGACGAGCGTCCCGCGCCCCTCGGCGTCGACCATCTTGTAGGTGTTGACGCCGAAGCCCTGCTGATGGCGATAGCTGGCCGGGATCCCTCGGGGGGAGAAAAGCCACGTGAGCATGTGCATCGACTCTGGCGTGAGGCCCATGAAGTCGAAGATGCGGTTCGGCTCCTGGCGGAACGTGACGGGATCGGGCTTGAGCGCGTGGATGACGTCGGGGAACTTGATCGCGTCACGGATGAAGAAGACCGGCAGGTTGTTGCCGACCAGGTCCCAGTTGCCGTCCTCGGTGCGGAACTTGACCGCGAACCCACGCGGGTCGCGGGCGACCTCGGAGGAGTCCCGGCTGCCGATGACCGTCGAGAAGCGCACCGTGACGGGCGTGCTCTTGCCCTTCTCCTGAAAGAGCTTGGCGCGGGTGTACTTCGACGCCGGCTCATCGCCGATCGTGCCGTAGGCCTCGAAGTGGCCGTGGGCCACGAAGCCGCGGGCGTGCACGACCCGCTCGGGCACGCGCTCGCGGTCGAAGTGGGAGATCTTCTCGAGGAACTGGTAGTTCTCGAGCGTCGCGGGGCCGCGTGAGCCCACCGTGCGCTGGCTCTGGTTGTCGACGACGGGGTGGCCCTGGCGAGTCGTTAGATGGGACTGGTCGGTCATGTGGGGCTCCTCGGCGTTCGCGGCAGTTCTTGTCCCACCAAGGTACCGCCGTCGGGCATCCATAGACTCCGAGGCCGCATGGCCCGGCGCGTCACCTTCAGCCGCAACGGCACGCTCTCGCTGTCCCGGACCTGCCGGTGCTACTGCAAGTACTGCGCGTTCGCGACCCATCGCGCTCACCTCCACTCACCCGAAGAGGTCGAGCAGGCGCTCGACGACATGGCGCGCCGGCGCGTCAAGGAGCTGCTGGTGCTCACGGGCGAGAAGCCCGAGGTCAACGCCGAGGTCGCTGCGCGGCTCGCGGAGTACGGCCACGCCGACTTCACTTCCTACGTGGTGTGGGCGTGCGAGCGCGGGCTCGAGCGCGGGCTCCTGCCCCACACCAACCTCGGTGTGCTCGACACGCGCGATCTCGCTCGCCTGCGTGAGGTGACCGCCTCTCAGGGATTGATGCTGGAGTCGGTCTCCGAGCGGCTGATGGAGACGGTCCACGCCGGCTCACCGACCAAGCACCCGGCTCGCCGCCTGCAGACGATCCGGGACGCCGGGGCCCTCAAGATCCCCTACACCAGCGGGATCCTCGTGGGGATCGGCGAGACCGAGGAGGAGCGGATGGAGTCGCTCGCCGCCCTCGGCGCCGTCCACGCCGAGTTCGGCCACCTGCAGGAGGTGATCCTCCAGAACTTCGTCCCGCACCAGAACTACTACGGTCGCGAGCCGGCCGACATCGCCGATGCGGCGGCGCGCGAGTACTGGCGCACCGGGGTAGGGGCGCCACCTGAGCTCGACGCCCCCGCGTGGGCCGGCGAGGTCACGCTCGAGGACATGAAGCGCCTCGTCGCCGAGTGCCGGCGGCTGATGCCCGACGTCGGCGTGCAGATCCCGCCCAACCTCGCCGACTGGTGGCTCGATCTCGTGCGCGCCGGCGCCACAGACCTCGGCGGCCTCTCGGCCAACGGCGACCACATCTCGCCGGAGCATCCCTTCCCCTCGCCCCATCAGGTGCGCAAGCGCCTGCAGCCCGAGGGCTACGCGCTCACCGAGCGCCTGTGCGTCTACCCGCAGTACATATCGCCGGAGTGGGTCGCGCCCGGCGTGCTCGACACGATCCGCCAGCGCTACTGGTCGCACATCCCCCGGCGCGGATCGGGCCGTCGCGAAGAGCGGGTGGTCGATCCGCGGGTCACACCGCGGGCGATCGAGCGCGCACGCGACGGCGAGCGACTCGGTCTCGAGGAGACCACGGCGCTCTTCGCCGAGCGCCGCCCCGGAGTGATCGAGGACATGCGCAGTGCCGCCGACGAGCTCCGCGCCGAACTCGCGGGGGAGACCGTCACCTTCGTCGTCAACCGCAACATCAACGTCTCGAACGTGTGCATCGTCGGCTGTGCGTTCTGCGGCTTCGGCCAGGGCAAGCGCTCGCCCGAGGCCTACGAGGTCAGCCGCGAGGACTTCGTCGCCAAGATCCGCGACGCAGTCGACTTTGGCGCCACCGAGGTCTGCATGCAGTCGGGCATACATCCCGACTGGGAGCTCGAGGACTACCTGGGCTGGTTGCGCCTGGCGCGCGAGACGGCGCCCGCGCTGCACCTTCATGCGTACTCCTCGATGGAGGTCGACCACATGTGCCGCGTGTCGGCCCTGCCGCCCCGCGAGGTGTTCGAGCACCTGCGCGACGCGGGCCTCGACTCCACGCCGGGCACTGCGGCCGAGGTGCTTCACGACGGGGTCCGCGAGCGCATCTCTCCCAACAAGCTGCCGGTCGCCCGCTGGGTCGAGATCATCGAGGCCTCGCACGCGGTCGGCCTGCGCTCGACGGTGACGGTGATGTTCGGCCACATCGAGGAGCCGTGGGAGCTCGCCGAGCACATGCGGGTCGTGCGCGACCTGCAGGAGCGCACCGGCGGGTTCACGGAGTTCGTGCCGCTCTCGTTCATCCCCTTCCACACGCTGCTCGGCCGCACGCATGGGGTCGAGGAGATCTCACGCGAGGAGAACCTCAAGCACACGGCCGCGTTCCGGCTTGCGCTCGGCAACTCGATTCCGAACCTGCAGGCGAGCTGGGTGAAGATGGGCCTCGACGCGGCGACCGAGGCGCTGCGCTGGGGCGTGAACGACCTCGGCGGCACGCTGATGGAGGAGTCCATCTCGCGCATGGCGGGATCCCAGCACGGCGTGCGCCTCGAGCCCGAGGACCTGATCGGCGCGGCCCACGCCGCCGGGCGCCCCGCGGCGGAGCGTACGACGCTGTATGAGATCCGCCGGCGCTTCGAAGTGCCGGCGGCCGCCGCGGCCTAGGCGGCGTTCGGCGTTCAGGGGAAAAGGTCCTCGGCGCGCGAGCGGAGGATCGCGGCCGCCCCGGGTCCGTCGTCCTCCTCGATCAGGTGTTCCAGCCCCCGCACCAGCACCGCCGGCTGCCGCCCGTCCTTCGTGCGCGCCAGATCGGCCGCGCCGGCGACCTGGTCGGCCACGGCGATCCATGTCGCTCGCAGCTCGAGTCCGCTCGCGTCGCGGCGCCCACGCCAGTCTTCCAGGGGCGCCAGGCCAGCGCAGCCGATCGCGACGTCGGTCTGCCCGTGGCGCCACGCGCGGCCGAAGGAGTCGGTGATCACGACGGCGGGGGAGATTCCCGTGACCTCGCGGATACGCGTTCTCAACGCACGGGCCGAGGCGTCTGGATCCTCGGGCAGGAGGATCACGGTGTCGGGATCGGCCGCGTTGGAGGCATCGACCCCCGCGTTGGCACACACGAACCCGTGGCGCGTGCGGCAGATCAGGACCCCGCGCTCGGCGCGCACGAGCTCCACTGTCTCGTCGAGGACCACCTGCACCGCGCGCGGGTCCTTGCCGTGCTCTTCGGCCAATGACTCGGCGCGCTCGCCCGGCGTGACGGCGGCCAGTCGCCGCACCCGCCCCTCTGCCTTGGAGACGACCTTGTGGGCGACGACGAGCACATCCCTGCCGGTTAGGTCTGGTGCGCTTTGCACCATCAGGCGGCCCAGGTCGGCGCCCGTCTCGATCTCCGGTAGTCCGGTGAGCGCGGTGACCTCGAGCACGAGGGTAGGAGACTAGGCGGGTGTGGGTGCCGAGCGGGTGGGTGCCGAGCGGTCGAAGCGGAGCAGTAACCCGCGCGTGTGGGCGGCGCCCCCGCGCTGGGCGGCGAGATGCTCGCGCAGCGCGTCGAGGTCGGCGGGTGAGTCCACGTCGAGTGCCAGCGAAGGCGCGACAACGTTCTCCAGCGGCAGGTCGGCCTCGGCGGCGAGCTGTTTATGGCGGCCGAAGCTTCCCTCCCCGAACGCGGGAGGCAGCGCGTCGGGCGGCTGGATCAGCAGTCCGTTCGTGCCCGTTCCGTGACGGTCGGCGACGATGATCGCCCCGCGGGCCGGCAGCTCGCGAGCCAGTAGGGCTTCGAGCTCCGCGTGGTCAAGGGCCGGGCAGTCACCCGGCACAAGAAGTACACGCTCCGCTCCTCGTTTGTGCGCGCGGCTCAAGCCCACAGCCGCGGCCGGGCTCTGGCCCTGTTCCTGGCGGTCTTCCACCACGTCGACGCCATGGCTGCCGGCGATGCGCTGAGCCGTGAAATCCCCGGTCACAACGATGACTCCGTCGAGCGTTGTCGTGCGTCGCAGGGCGGTGAGGACGTCGGAGAACATTGCTTCGGCCAGGGCGCGGCGCTCGGGCGGCTGTAGTCGCTCGGAGAGCCGCGACTTGGCTCCGGCAAAGGCCTTGACCGGCAGGACAGCGAGCGTCGTCACAGGAGGAACGCTAGCGCGCTCAGGGCGCAGCGCGCGCGGCTGCGAACTGCAGAGACTCCTCGGCCACCCTCCGGCGCCCGTCGGCGTCGCTCATCAGGACGTCGGCTTCGCGGGAGGCAACCCGGTCCGTGGGCGAGTCGGCGAGTAGCCCGTCGATCACCCCGGCGTACACAGCGGCGATGCCGTCGGAGCTGAGCGGTTGCCCTGCCCAGTCGAGGAAGGGCTCCGTGGGTCCTTTCAGGACCTTGCCGCCGACCAGCGGGCTCACGGCGACCACCGGCGCCGTCGCCTCAGCCAGCGCCTCGCGCATGCCCGGCAGAGCGAAGATGGGCCCGATCGAGATCACCGGATTCGACGGGCCGATGATGATCGCGCGGGCGCTCGCGACCGCATCGAGTACCTGGGCTGTGGGCCGCGCCTGTGCGGCCCCGTCGAAGGTGACGTCGTCGATCGGTCCGGCGCCTCCGGCCTTGATCATGAACTCCTGAAACGGCCAGTCGCGGCCGTGAGCGCGCACCCGCGTCCGGACGGCATCGTCGCTCATCGGAAGCACCCGGCCGGCGATGCCGAGAGCGGCGCCCAGAGCAGCCAGGGTCTCGGTGAGCGTCTCCCCGGCGGCCATGCGCTCCGCGCGCTCGAGACCGATCGCCAGGTCGCGGTCGCCCAGGTTGAACCACACCTCGCGGCCCAGCTCGCGCAGCCCGTCCATGACGGCGAACGTGTCGCCCTCGAGCCCCCACCCGCGCTCGTCGATCTGGCCGGCGAGCCAGAACGTGGTCAGGTCGGGGTCGGGTGAGACGTACGCGCCGTAGATCTCGACGTCGTCGGCTGTGTTGGCGACTACGACGAGATCCTCGCCCACCACGTCCTGCATCCCGCGGGCGAGCTTTGCCCCGCCCGTGCCGCCCGCGAGGACGACGACGGGCGCGCTCACTCGGGCCAGAGTTCCTCGGGCAATCCGGTGACGCGGATGCCCGCGCGCGTCTTGTAGCGCATGTTCATCGAGATGATCAGCGGTGTGAACTGCTCGGTGATACGGGCCATCTCGAGCTTGCCGCAGTCGACACAGCGCAGGCCGGGGATATGCTCGATCAGCTGAGCGACCGGGCGTTTGTCGGCCTTGCGGTCGCCGCAGACGAGCACGTCTTCGTTGAGGTTGTGGTCGAGGTCGGAGAGGAGGGCCGCGCTGACGGTGTGCAGTGCCGAGACGACCCGCACCCCCTCGGGCACCATCTCCTCCGCCTGCTGCGCAGCCGAGCCCTGCCACACGCCGAGCGTGCGCGTGGCCTTGCCGCTCACGGCAGCGGCCAGCGGGACGGTGGCGTCGACGAGGATCTGCCCCTCGCGCAGAGCACGCTTCAGGTTCGTCAGCGTCTCGGACTGGCTGCGGAACGGCACCGAGAGGACGACGATCTCCGCGCCTTCAACGCTCCTCGCGTTCTCGGCGCCGGAGAACTTGCCCTCGGGTACGGCGGCCTTCGCCTTCTCCGCGGCTTCCTCGGCTCGAGCCCCGTCTCGCGAACCGATCGTCACCTCGGCGCCGGCCCGTCCCAGCCGGAGCGCGAGCCCGAAGCCAAGCGCGCCGGTTGCCCCCACGATGGTCACCGGCCCCGGCACGGCGCGAGTATAGGCTGGCTCCGTGGGGCAATCTCAGACCTATCCGGAGAGCGTCCTCGTGCGTGAGGTGGGCCCGCGCGACGGCTTTCAGAACGAGCCGGAGATCGTCTCCACCGACGACAAAGTCCGGCTTATCGACGCGCTCGCCCGGACGGGCCTGCAGCGCATCGAGGTAACGAGTTTCGTGCGCCCCGACGTGATCCCGCAGCTCTCCGACGCCGACGAGGTTCTGAGCCGCATCTCGGTGCCCGACGGCGTGGCGTTGAGCGTGCTCATCCCCAACGAGCGCGGGCTCGACAACGCGCTGCGCCGGCGCGAGCGCTTTCACGAGGTCAACGTCTTTCTCTCCGCCTCCGAGACCCACAACCGCAAGAACGTGAACCGCTCGGTCGAGGAGTCGCTGACGGGGGTTGAGCGAGTGCTCGGCCGCGCTCGCGAGGAGGGCCTGCGCTGCGAAGGAGTGATCTCGGTTGCCTTCGGCTGCCCCTACGAGGGGCAAGTCCCGGTGGAGCAGGTCTTCGGGATCGCTCAGCGGCTGGTCGAGGCCGGTGCTGAGGAGATCGGGTTCGGAGACACCACGGGGATGGCCAACCCGCGCCAGGTCCGGGAGTACTTCGCCGCCGCCCGAGAGGCGCTACCCGGCGTGCAGCTCACGGCCCACTTCCACAACACCCGCGGCCAGGGCCTGGCCAACGTGCTGGCCGCGCTCGAGGCCGGTATCGACTCCTTCGAGTCGAGCTTCGGCGAGCTCGGCGGTTGCCCGGTGCCGCGCGGGGCGACCGGCAACATCGCCACCGAGGACTTGCTCTCGATGCTGCAGGAGATGGGGATCGAGACGGGAGTCTCGCTCCCGGCGGTCATCGACGCCGCGCGCGCCGCGCAGGAGGCCCTCGGGCGCCCGCTCGGCAGTCACGTGCTGACGGCGGGGCCGGTGCGGTGGGAGAGCGCCTGACGCTGCGCGCCGACGTCGAGGCGCTGTCGGCGATGGTCCGCGAGTCGGCGGGAGCGGGGGAGAGGGCGTCGGCGCAGTGGATCGCGGAGCGGCTGCGGGAGGCCGGTGTCGGTGACGTGCGGGTCGAGCCCTACCGCTACCGGACGGGCTTTGCGCTCGCCCAGACGCTGCACGCCGCGGCGGGACTGCTGGCGACGTGTTTGCCGCGGCGCTTCGGGTTGCCGCTCGGGCTGGCCGCCCTCGCCTCGCTCGAGCTGGACGTGAGCGGCCGGCGGCAGTGGCTCGCTCGCCTTCCGCCGGCCGGAGAGGGCGCGAACGTGGTGGCGCGCATCGTGCCACCCGGCGGAGGAGCGCAGCGGACGATCGTGGTCCTCGCGCATCACGACGTCGCGCGCACCGGGCTCTTCTGGAAGCTGCCCCTCGAGCGCTTCGGGCGCGCGCGGCGTCTGCGCCGGCGGACGATCGATCCGTTTCTCGCGCCGTTCGCACCCGCGTTCTTGCTCGCGACGTTCGCCCGGCGGAGTTCCGCAGCCGTACTCGGCGCGGCCGCGCTCGCCGGGCTCGACCTCGCTCGTGGCCCCGTGGTGCCGGGCGCCAGCGACAACGCGTCCGGCGTCGCCGCGCTGATCGCTCTCGCCGAACGCTTCGCGGCAGAGCCCCCGGCGGGCGTCGAGCTGCTGCTCGTCGCGCCCGGGAGCGAGGAGGCGGGCATGGGCGGCACCGCAGCGTTCCTGCGCGGCCATCCGCGGCCCGACCTGGTGCTCAGCGTCGACACGCTCGGCGCCGGTCGGCCGATCGTCCTCGCGGGAGAGGGCGGGCTCCTACAGCACCGCTACCGGGCCGAGGATCTCGACCTCGCCGACCGCGGCGCCGACCGCGCCGGCGAGCCGGCGCCCGAGCGCTGGCGCATCGGCGGTTGGACCGACGCGATTCTCGCCCGCTTCGCTCACATCCCGGCCATCTCGCTCCTGTCGATCGGGCCCGACGGGGTCTTCACGAACTACCACCGCCCCACCGACACCCCCGATCGGGTCGACTGGGACTCGGTCGAGCGCTGTGTGCGCATCGCGGCGGGGATCGTCGAGGAGTTCGTGGCGCGCGGCTTGGGTTAGGGCTCGTATCGCCCGATTGACCGGATCTACGAAGGAGAGCGGCTTGGAGCGGCGGTTTCTGTCCACAGCGTGCTCCAAGGACGGAGCGTGGACAGAAACCGCCGGATAGCGCATGTTTCTGTCCACAACGGTGAGACGCGCGCTTCCGTGGACATGAACCGTCGGTTCCGCTCCCCTCCCAAGACCCCGCACCCTCAGTCCGGCCCAGCCCGGCGAAGTGCGCTCAGCGCCCGGTGAACTCCGGCTGGCGCTTCTCGGCCAACGCCCGGGCGCCCTCGCGGTAGTCCTCCGACAAAGCGCAAACGGTCTGCGCCGTGACCTCCTGCTCCAACGTCAGGGCCAGTGCCGGCTTGGCCGCCGCGTCCATGACCCGCTTGGCGAGCCCCACGGCGACGGGTGAGCAGGTGAGGAGCTCACTGACGAGCTGATCCGTGGCCGCGTCCAGCTCGGCGGCCGGGGCGACGCGATTGACCAGGCCGATCCGCTCGGCCTCCTCGGCGCCGATGATCTTCGAGGTCATGATCATCTCCTTCGCGCGACCGAGTCCCACGACGGAGGGCAGCCGCGACGACCCACCCACGTCGGGGATGAGCCCGACACGGGTTTCGACCAGGCCGATGACCGCGTCGGAGGCCATCACCCGCAGGTCGCAGGCGAGGGCAAGCTCCATCGCGCCGCCGATGCAGCCGCCGTGTACCTGGCAGACGACCGGCTTGGTCATCTCCTCGCAGAGGTTCCAGGCCTCGATGCACTCCCGGCGGAAGGCGCGGAGGTGCTCCGGGGCCTCGGCGAGCGCGCCGAGCGACGTGAAGTCCATGCCCGAGGAGAACATCGCGCCCTCCCCGCGGATCACGACGCAATGGATGTCGGGATCGTTCGCGGCGGCTTTGAACGCGACCCCCAGCGCCTGCACGAGCTCGCCGTTCATCGCGTTGCGTTTCTCGGGGCGGTTGAGGACGACGTGCCGCACGGCGCCGCGGTCCTCCGTGGTGACGATGGGCATGGGCGGCAGGCTACCGTGGCGACCGTGCACGACCACGCTCAGGATCACGGGCATTCCCACGGCCACGGCCACTCGCATGGTCTGGTCGACGATTCGATCAAACGCTCGCGCGAGGGACTCCGTGCGGTAGGCCTCTCCTTGGGGATCCTCACGCTGACGACCGCCGCGCAGATCGTCGTCTTCGTGCTCTCGGGGAGCGTCGCGCTGCTCGCCGACCTCATCCACAACGCCGGAGACGCGCTGACGGCGATCCCGCTCGGCATCGCCTTCCTGCTGCGCAGCCGACGCGCTGAGGGCTATGCCGGGCTGGCTGTCGTCTTCACGATCTTCGTCAGCGCGGTGGTCGCGGGCGTCGAGGCGGTGCGGCGGCTGATCGATCCCTCGCCGCCGGATCATCTCGTGGCGCTGGCCCTCGCGGGAGCGATCGGTGTCGCCGGCAACTACGCGGCGGCGATCGTCCGCACCCGAGCCGGGCGCCACCTCGATTCGGCCGCCCTGATCGCCGACGGCGACCACGCCCGGGCCGATGCACTGGTCTCGGCCGCGGTCATCCTCAGCGCGGGAGTCGTCGCGCTCGGGCTCGACGTCGCCGACCCGACCATCGGCCTGATCATCTCGCTGGCGATCCTGCGCATCACCTGGCACTCGTGGCAGACGGTGCACGCGGCGGCGCGCCGGTAGCCTGCGGCGCTCAGGCACCCCAAACTTCAAAGGACGAGATGGCGGAGATCAAGACGGTCGGAGTGGTCGGCGGCGGGCTCATGGGCCACGGCATCGCCCAGGTGGCGGCAACCGCGGGATACGACGTGATCGTGCGCGAGCTCGACCAGAGCGTGGTCGACAAGTGCATGGGCAAGATCGACAAGCAGCTCGCCCGCGCGGTGGAGAAGGGC
The DNA here is from genome assembly GCA_038200435.1 of Solirubrobacterales bacterium. GTDB lineage: Bacteria > Actinomycetota > Thermoleophilia > Solirubrobacterales > Solirubrobacteraceae > JBBPXY01. The sequence goes on along the minus strand of JBBPXY010000058.1, from coordinate 2,713 downwards.
AAGTCCACACAAGAGGAGTCCGACTCGATCCGCGGGCGTCTCAAGACCACGGTGGACTACGGCGACTTCGCGGACTGCGACCTCGTGCTCGAGGCGATCACCGAGAGCCTGCCGCTGAAGCTCGAGATGTGGAAGGAGGTCGACGGGATCGTCAAGCCGGAGGCCTTCTTCGCGACCAACACCTCGTCGCTGGCCGTGATCGACCAGGCGGCCTCCACGAGCCGTCCCGACCGCTTCCTGGGCCTGCATTTCTTCAACCCCGCGCAGGTGATGAAGCTGCTCGAGGTCGTGCGCTGCGTGACGACCTCCGATGAGGCCTTCCAGGCCGGCCTCGACTTCGGCCAGAAGTGCGGCAAACTCACCGTGCAGACGAAGGACAAGGCGGGCTTCATCGTCAACCGCCTGCTCGTGCCCTACCTACTAGACGGGATGCGCGCCTACGAAGAGGGCGTCGGCACGATTGAGGAGATCGACGCAGCCATGAAGGCCGGCGCCGGGCACCCGATGGGGCCGCTCACGCTGTCGGACTTCGTCGGTCTCGACACGCTTGGCTCGATCTGCGACGTGATGTTCGACGAGTTCCGCGAGCGCCGTTTCGCCCGGCCGCCGATCCTGCGCAAGATGCTCGCCGCGGGCTGGTACGGACGCAAGTCGGGCATGGGCTTCTACGACTACTCGGGCGAGGAGCCGAAGCCCAACGCTGGAATCACGGCGTAGATGAGCGCCGTGCCAGACCCGATCGATCCCGGCGCCTACGTCGGGCACGTGCATCTGAAGGTCTCCGACCTCGAGCGGTCGGTCGCCTTCTACGAGTCCGTTCTCGGCCTCGAGGTGCAGGCGCGCTACGGCGATCAGGCGGCGTTCATGTCGGCGGGCGGCTACCACCACCACCTCGGCCTCAACACGTGGCAGAGCAAGGGCGCTCCGCCGGCGCCACCGCGTGCGCCTGGCCTGTTCCACTTCGCGATGGCCTATCCGACGCGCGCCTCGCTGGGGAAGGCGGTCCGCCGCGTTCTCGAGGCAGGGGTGCGGCTGGACGGAGCGTCTGATCACGCGGTGAGCGAGGCCGTGTACCTGCACGATCCCGACTTCAACGGGATCGAGCTCTACCGCGACCGCCCGCGCGAGGAATGGCCGCGCACGCCCGACGGAGACGTCGCGATAGTCACCGAGTCGCTCGATCTCCGCGACCTCATGGCGGCGGTGTGAGCGACGTCGACGAGGCAGTCGGCCGCGCGCACGGCGGCGGGCCCGAGCGCCATCACGAGAAGGCACGCGAGCAGGGCAAGCTGCCCGTTCGCGAGCGGGTGGGACGGCTGCTCGACGAGGGCTCTTTCGTCGAGGACGGGCTGCTCGCCAACTGGGAGGAAGATGGCCTTGGGGCCGATGGCGTAGTCACGGGTCAGGGGCGCGTCGACGGCCGGCCGGTCGCCGTAATGGCCAACGACCCGACGGTCAAGGCCGGGTCGTGGGGCCCGAAGACCGTCGAGAAGATCATCCGCATCCAGGAGAAGGCGCTCGAGCACCGGATCCCGATGGTCTACCTGGTCGACTCGGCCGGCGCGCGCATCACCGAGCAGGTGCAGATGTTCCCGGGCCGGCGTCACGCCGGGCGCATCTTCTACAACGAGGTGCAGATGTCGGGGGTAGTGCCCCAGGTGTGCGTGCTCTTCGGCCCGAGCGCGGCCGGGGGGGCCTACATCCCCGCCTTCTGCGACGTGGTGATCATGCGCGAGGGCAACGCCTCGATGTACCTCGGCTCGCCGCGGATGGCGGAGATGGTGATCGGCGAGACGGTCTCGCTCGAGGAGATGGGCGGGGCGAAGATGCACACCGGCATCTCGGGCTGCGGCCACGCGCTGGTCAAGACCGACGAGGACGGCATCGACTGGGCCCGCCGCTACCTGTCCTATCTACCGACCCACTGGGAGGAGGAGCCACCCCCCGCTCCCCCCGCCGAGCCGGCTTCCTCGACCCCGATCCGCGACCTCGTGCCCACCGATGAGAACAAGCCGTTCGACATGCACGGGCTGCTCGAGGCCCTGCTCGACGCAGACTCCTTCCACGAGGTGCACAAACGCTGGGCCAAGGAGTTGATCGTCGGCTACGGGCGCATAGACGGACGCGTCGTCGGCGTCGTGGCCAACCAGCCGAAGTTCAAGGGCGGAGTGCTGTTCGTCGACTCGGCCGACAAGGCGGCGCGCTTCATCCAGACCTGCAACGCGTTCAACGTGCCGCTGCTCTTTCTCGCCGACGTGCCCGGGTTCATGATCGGCACCGCGGTCGAGCGCCAGGGGATCATCCGCCACGGCGCGAAGATGATCGCCGCGGTTTCCGAGGCGACGGTTCCGAAGCTGTCGGTCGTCGTGCGCAAGGCCTACGGAGCCGGGCTCTACGCGATGGCCGGGCCGGCCTTCGCCCCCGACGCGTGCATCGCGCTACCCACGGCCTCGATCGCTGTGATGGGTCCGAGCGCGGCGGTCAACGCCGTCTTCTACAACCAGATCCAGGGGATCGAGGACGAGGAGGAGCGCGCGCAGAAGGTGGCCGAGCTGCGCGCCGAGTACGCCGAGGGCGTCGACCTCCTGCACCTTGCCTCTGAGCTCGTGATCGACGGGGTCGTGCAGCCCGAGGACCTCCGCGCCGAGATCGCGCGGAGGTTCGCGCTCGCCGCCGGGAAGCGCCGCGAGTGGCCTCGCAAGCGCAACCCGGT
>JBBPXY010000057.1:0-38247 GCA_038200435.1 Solirubrobacterales bacterium | reverse complement strand
TTGGCGGCGGCACCGTCATCAACTACTCCACTTCGTTCAAGACGCCCGACGACGTGCGCGAGGAGTGGGCCGCGTACGGCGTTCCGGCGTTCACCTCCGACGAGTACGCCCGGAGCATGGACGCCGTGGTCGAGCGGCTCGGCGTCAATCAGGAGAACAACGAGCCTTCTAGTCGCGAGCGCAAGCTGCAGGAAGGGTGCGTGAAGCTCGGTTGGCACGTCGACGCGATGCCACGCAACGTGAAGGGCTGCGACCTGGGCAAGGAGTGCGGCTACTGCGGCCTGGGGTGCCGCATCGGCGCGAAGCGCTCGGTGGTCAAGACGTGGCTCGCCGACGCCTTCGAAGCCGGTTCGCGGCTCATCGTGCGCACGCGCGTGCAGAAGGTGGTCATCGAGGCGGGCGTCGCGCGCGGGGTGGAGGCCAAGACGGTGGAGGGCCATCGCGTGTCGGTGAAGGCGAAGTCCGTCGTTGTGGCCTGTGGCGCGCTGCATACGCCGGCGCTGCTCAAGCGCTCCGGGCTGACCAACCCCAACATCGGGCGCCACCTCAAGCTGCACCCGGCGACAGTGGCGTGGGGCGTCTTCGACGACGAGATCAAGCCGTGGGAGGGAGCGATGCAGGCTCTCTACTCCGACCAGCACCGCTACCTGCACGGCAATTACGGCGTCAAGTACGAGACGGCCCCGGCCCACCCGCACCTCATCGTGCCGTTCGCCCCGTGGCGCGGCGGGCGATCCCACCACGAGCTGATGCAGGCGCTCTCCCACACCGCACCCATGGGGATCCTGCTGCGGGATCGCGACGGGGGCGAGGTGAAGGTCTCCAAGGACGGAGAGCCGGTCGTGCGCTACAAGCTCTCGGCCTTCGACACCCAGCACATCCGGGCCGGCTATGAGGGTGCCGCACAGATCTTCGAAGCCGCCGGCGCCCGGCGCATCTACTCGTCCCATTCGAAGTGGGTCTCCTACGACCCGGGCACCAAGGGCAGCCGCGAGCAGTTCATGCGTGATGCCGACGCCTGCGGCTACGGCGCGGGGCAGAACCAGATGGGGTCATTCCACATCATGGGCTCGTGCCGCATGGGCGGGTCGCCCGCGACTTCGGCGTGCAACCCGACGGGCGAGACGTGGGAGGTGCGCGGCCTCTACGTCAGCGACGGCTCGTCGTTCCCGACCGCCTCGGGAGTCAACCCGCAGGTGTCGATCCAGTCGATCGCGCACATGAACGCGCGGGGGATGGCGGCGCGGCTGTAGCGGCCTAGGCAGCCTCGATGTGAGGCGTTGCCGCCGAGTCCGCTCGCGCGAGTGCCCGGTCGAGCGTTTCGCGCCGAAACGGCTTGACGAGATATGCGACCGGCTCGAGCGCCGCCAGCTCCGGCGTCGCCGAGTAGATGCTGCAGATGACGATCGGGAACCCCGGCCGGGTGCGGCGAGCGGTGCGTGCGAGCTCGACGCCGCCGCGCATCGCGGGCTCGAGGAGAAGCACGTCGGCTGAGGACGGGTCGGCGCGCTCGCGCGAAGTGAGCTCCACCGCCTCGAACCCGAGGCGCTTCACCGCGCGGCGCAGGAGCAGCCGTATATCCGGTGAAGGCTCCGCGATCAGGACTCGGGTCATGCGGCGCACAATGCACTGCCCGAACGCCAGTTATCGGTTGAATCTGGTATGGAACCGGTATGAAAAACGCTTCGGTGCTCGTCGTGGACGACGAGGAGGACATTCGCGGGCTCATCAAGATCTTGCTCGAGCGCTCGGGCCTCGACGTCACCGAAGCCGCGAACGGGCGTGAGGCCCTGCGTCAGCTGCACGCCGTTCGGCCCGATGTCGTCGTGCTCGACGTGACCATGCCCGATCTCGACGGATGGGAGACGCTCGAACGCATCCGCGACGTCTCGGATGTTCCGGTGCTCATGCTCACCGCTCGCGCCGCGGAGCTCGACAAGGTGAGAGGACTGAAGAGCGGAGCCGACGACTACGTGACCAAGCCGTTCGGCCGCCAGGAGCTGCTCGCGCGCGTCGAGGCGCTTCTGCGCCGCTCCGGAGCCGAGACCGACATGAACGAGGCCTACGGGGACGGAGTGCTGGCGATCGACTTCGTCAGCCGTGAGGTCAAGTCCGACGGGAAGGACGTCACGCTCACCCCGCTCGAGTTTCGTCTCCTGTCGACCTTCGTTCGACACCCCAACCAGGTGCTGAGCCGCGAGCAGCTGCTCGAGCTCGTATGGGGCAACGCGGACAGCGTCGCGGCCGATCAGGTGAAGCTCTACGTCGGCTACCTGCGGCGCAAGCTCGGCTGGGAGGAGCTCGATTCGCCACCCATCGAGACCGTCCGCGGCTTCGGCTACCGGTTTCGTCCTCGCGGCGGCGAAGAAACCGGCGAGTCCGGGCTCGCTCCCGCTTCCTGACCGTTCTGCTCTGACGCGGAGGCCGGGGCCCACGGGCCGAGCGGCAGCTCGACGCGGAAGCTCGTCCCCACTCCTTCCTCGCTCTGCACCGAAACCTCGCCGTCGTGCGCCTCCACGATGGCCTTGACGATGGTGAGGCCGAGGCCCACTCCGGGAATGGCCCGCGCGGTGGCGCTCGACGCCCGGAAGAACCGATCGAAGAGCTGCTCCTGCTCCGCGCCGGGGATGCCGAGCCCGTTGTCGGCGACCTCGAGCACGGCCGAGGCGCCTTGGATCCGCAGCGCCATCGTGACGCGGCCTTCCTCGGCGGTGAACTTGAGCGCGTTGACGATCAGGTTGTCCAGCACCTGGCCGCTGCGGTCGGCGTCGCCAGGACACGTGGGCACGGGATCGACGTCGGCCGAGAGGGCGATCGACGCCTCTTCGGCGCGAGGGCGCGCGGCGTCGACCGCCTCGCGAACCAGCTGCCCGAGGTCGACGAGCCCCGGTTCGAGCGAGAGCTTGCCCGCCTCCACCTGAGCCACGAAGAGCATGTCGCCGACGAGCCGCAGAAGCCGGCCCGCGTTGCGCTCGACGACGCCGAGATGGCGCCGGTGCACCGGGTGCAGGGCGCCAACATCGTCGTCGAGTACGAGCTCGAGGTAGCCGATGATCGAAGTCAGTGGAGTGCGCAGCTCGTGCGAGACGAGCGCGAAGAACTCGTCCTTCATGCGTTCCGCCTGCCGCTCGCCGGTCACCTCGCGCACGACCACGAGCTGGCCGATGAACGTGCCCGCGCTGTCGAGCACGGGCGCGGCGTAGCGCGCGAACGTACGGCCGCTGCCGAGGATGGTTATCTCGTCGCGGCTCTCACCGGAGTCCGACGGATCGCTGACCGGTTCGGTGCGATACCCGCCACCCGGTTGGCGGACGCTCTCCACAAGCGCGGCTCGCACCTCGTGGGTCGGCGGATTATCGACGATCGTGTTGCCGGCGCCGTCGAGCAGGGCGATGGCGTCAGGAGTGGCGTCGAGCACGGCGCGAATCACGGTTGCGCGTTCGCGGGCGCTGCGCAGGGCCAGCGCCGAGGAGAGGGTCACTGCCGACTGGCCGGCCAGATCCTCCACCGCCTCGACCGCGCCAGGACCGAACGGGCTGTCGCCAGTGCGCACCAGGCTGATCAGCCCGATGGTGCGGTCGGCCTGGAGGAGCGGAACGTGCACCTCGTCGGCGATCTCGCGCCCATCGGGTGAGCTGCGCACAGACTCGCTCCCCCGCCGGATGACGCGCTGCTGGGCCGCGGCCTGATGCGCCCCGGCGGCGTCGTCCTCACCTAGCGCCGCCGGCGTCAGCGCCGGGTCGATGCCTCTGACAGCGGCTCGCGTGAGCGCTTCGCCAGGCAGAGCGTCGAGCGCGTAGACCGCGCCGTAGTCGGCGCTCGCCAGCTCCGAGAGCTCCTCGAGCATGGTCTCGCAAAGCGCTTCGCGCTCGGTCTCTCCGGCGATGCGCCGGCCGAAGCGCAGGAATCGCTCGACGCGTGTCTTCTCGGCGGCGAGCCTCTCTACCGCACCCACCAGCTCTCCCCGCTGGTCTTCGAGCTCGGTGTTCTGGGTCTGCAGCCGGTCTCGCGACTCCTCGAGCGATGCGGCCATGGTGTTGAAGACGCGCCCGAGCTCGGCGGTCTCGGCGCCCGAGCTGTCGCGGGCGACGACTCGCGCGGTGAGATCGCCCGCCGCCAATCCCTGGGCCGCCCCCGCCACGCGACGGACGGGCCGCACGATCGCGCGCACGAGATAGAGGAAGTAGAGCGCGACCAGCAGTACCGAGCCCACCAGCCCCACTTCGGCGATCGTCTCGGCGCGGCTCGCGCTCGCGCGCGAGTGCGAGCGCCGGTTGGCGGCCAGGCCGTTCTCCAACTGCGTGAACTCATCGAACCGCCTTCGCAGGGCGTCGACCCGCCGCCGCCCGCTGCCCGTCGCGATCACGCTGCTCGCCCGCCGCGGTGAGGAGCTCACCTCCCGGACGATCGGCTCTGAGTACTCGGTCAGGTAGGAGCGGATGTCGCGGCCGATCTCGCGCGCACGCAGGAGTTGCTCCGGTTCGTCGCGGACGAGAAGCTCGAGGTTCGCCGTGACCCGCGGGAGAGCCGCGCGAGCGTTGCGCCACGGCCCGAGGAACGGTTCTTGGCGGGTGATGACGTAACCGCGCATACCGGTCTCGATATCGAGCAGCGTGCTCTTGAGCTCGACTGCGGCGGCGATCGCCTGCTCGGTGTGGCGCACGTCGGAGTCGGCCTCGCTCTGCGCGTCGAGCGCGACGAGCAGGAAGACGAGCACCGTTATGAGAACTGCTCCGAGGGCGACACTCGCGGTGAGCATCCGCGCGGTGAGGCCGCTGGGCATGTGCTGTTGCATCTTCTGCGAAACCTAGAGGCTCAGGCGGCCCTTCCTTGCGGCACCCGCGCGAACAGCGAACGGTTATCGTCTGGCTTGCCCGATTCCGCACTAGGAGATCCATTGCCCCGCCGTTCGCTCGTTCCGCTGCTTGTTGTACTCGGGGCGCTAGCCGTTCCCGCCGGCGCCTCGGCGGCGTCGTTCTCGTACGGCGTGGCGGCGGGCGACGCAACCAGCACTTCGGCGCGCGTGTGGGCGCGGGCGCCGCGCACGGGGATCGTCATGGTCGAGGTGAGTCGCTCGTCGCGGTTCCCGAGCGGCGCAACCCGACGCGTCGCGGTGCGCGCGCTGGGCTCCGCCGACCGGACGGTGCAGGTCACCGTCGGCCGCCTGCAGCCGAACATGCGCTACTTCTACCGCTGGCGCACGGGAGTCGTGGCGCGACCGGCCGCTCGGCAAACCCCCGCGTTCACGGGCCGTGCCGCCGCCTCGCGGGTGATCTTCAGCCGGGTCGGCCGGCTCCAGACCGCGCCGCGGTCGACCGAATCCAGGACGATCCGGTTCGCATGGTCGGGCGACGCGGACGCCCAGCCCGCCCCGGGATCGAAGACTCCCTTCTACAACACCCTGGGCGACAACTCGTTCGCCGTGTACCGGGCCATGCAGGGCGAGCACAACGACTTCAACGTCAACCTCGGCGACACGATCTACTCCGACTCGGAGGTCGGGGGCCGCAACGCGCTGGCGCTGACTCGGGCCCAGAAGGACGCGAAGTACAAACAGAACTTAGGTCTGCGGAACCTGACGAACCTGCGCTCCTCGGGCAACTTCTACTCGCACCCTGACGACCACGAGTTCGTCAACGACTTCGCGCTGCGCGAGCAGCTTGCGGCGACGAAGCCGAACGGACAGAGGACGTTCGTCAGCGGCCGCAGCGTCTACTACCCGGGCGTGCGCGCCTTTCGCGACTACGCGCCGGTCACGTACTCGCGCAAGCGCGGCTTCTACCGCGTGTTCCACTGGGGCAAGAACCTCGACGTCTTCTTCCTCGACGAGCGCTCGTTCCGTAGCGTAAAGGCCGGAAGCCCGTCGATTCACGTGTGCGACAACCCCCAGACGCACGAGCCAGACCTCGCTCCGACGGCGCCGGCGGACAAGCGCACGCTGTTCTCGTTTCTCGTGCCGTCGCTCAAGGAAGACGTCACGCCGGCGTGCCTCGCCCGGCTGCGCGATCCGAAGCGCACCATGCTCGGCAAGAACCAGGAGGCCGAGTTCTTCAACGCGGTCAGCCACTCCAAGGCGACGTTCAAGGTCATCATGAACGAGGTCAACATCCAGCAGTACTTCGCGCTGCCTTACGACCGTTGGGAAGGCTACGAGGCCGACCGCCAGCGCGTCCTCTCCTTCGTCAAGAACAAGGTGAGGAACGCGATCTTCCTCACCACCGACGTGCACGCGAACCTCGTCAACGACGCGCGCTTCGACACGTTCCCGGCTGACAAGAGCCCGTCGCAGGACTCGGGCCTGCTGGATGTCTCGACAGGGCCGGTGGCGACCATGACCTACAAGCGTGAGATCAACGGGGCGACGGGCGGCGACCCAGGCACGGGCAGCTCCGCTCAGTCGATCGACTCCGTCTTCTTCACTCCTCCGCCGCCCACCGGCGTAGGCATGACGTGCTCGGCGCTGAACGTCTTCTCCTACGGCCAGGTGACGGTGAGCAGCGACAAGCTCGTGATCCAGGCCAAGGACCAGAACGGCCAGCCCGTGCGCGAGGAAGAGGGCTCCAAACCGCCCTGCCCGACAATCACGCTGAACAAGAAATAGCGATGCCCGTCCCGTTCGGGACGGGCGTGCGCCTGCGCGGGCTGCACGCGGAGATCGAGCGGGAGGGTGTCCGCGACGAGGTTGCCGTCGAGGAGCCGCTCGAGATCCGCGTGGACGGCGCGCCGCTGGCCGTGACGATGCGCACCCCGGGGCACGACGAGGAGCTCGCCCTCGGGTTCCTCTATGGCGAGGCGCTGATCGACGGCCCCGCGGCGGCGGGGCCCACCGACGACCTGGCTCACAACACGGTCGAGGTCGCCGGCCCGCTCGCGCGCGACCCCGGCGCGCGGCGCTTCTACACCACCTCCTCCTGCGGGGTGTGCGGGACGGGGGCGCTCGAGGAGGTGGCGGTGCACGCGGGCGCGATCCCCGAAGGGCCGCTCTTGTCGCGCTCCGTGCTCGCCGGTCTGCCCGACAGGCTGCGCCAGCCGGGGTTCGAGCGCACAGGCGGGCTGCACGCGACCGGGCTCTTCGAACGTGACGGCGCACCCGTCCTCGTTCGCGAGGACGTCGGGCGCCACAACGCGATGGACAAGGTCATCGGGTGGGCGCTGCGGGAGGGGCTTCTGCCCTTGGGCGACCACGTCCTGTGCGTCAGCGGCCGGCTCTCGTTCGAGCTCGTCCAGAAGGCCGTTCGCGCCGGGGCACCGGCGCTGGTGGGGGTGGGGGCCCCGACGTCGCTGGCCGTGTCACTGGCTTCCGACCGGGGCCTCACGCTATGCGGCTTCGCGCGCGGCGGCCGCATGAACGTCTACACCGCGGCGGACCGCTTGTCCGGTCCGGCCTCGCCGTAGCCGCTGTTAAGGTCTGACTCTTGGCCAAGCTCGCCGCCACCAGCGTCTCGCTGCTCCTCGCCCTCGGTCTCGGCGCGTGCGGCTCGGGCAAGAAGGCCGATACCGCGGCGACCACCTCGACCCCGACCTCGAGCACTCCGGCGACAAAGACCAAGGTGTCGGGCAACGCAACCCCTGAGCAGAGGGCCGAGACGATCGCCGCGGTCGCCTGCCTGTCCCGCTACGCGAAGAAGCTCAAGGGTGCCAAGCAGTACGGCCAGCCCGCGGTCGCCGGATTGCTTCCGACCCGCAACGTCATCGTCCTGGCGATGTACGGCGCCAAGGGCGGTGCCCGCGCCGGCGAAGTGAGGATTCTGAAGGAGCACCCGAGCTACGCGGCATACAACTCGCCCGACGACAAGATCCTCGTCTTCTTCGCCCGGAAGGTCGTCCCGGGGTCGCCCGACTTCAAGACGGGTGACATGTGCCAGCGGGCGGCTGCCGCGGCGGGCTGATGAAGCTCGCGACGTGGATCCCTTCGAGCAGCGATAGGCCGGTCGGCGGTGAGGTGCGCGATGAGCGCGTCGTTGCCTTCACCGACGGCGAGTCGGTGCGCGACCGCTTGGCCTCGGGCGATCAGTCGGAAGCCACGGGGGAGAGCTGGCCGCTCGCCGAGGTGGGGCTGCTGGCGCCGGTGCCGCGACCCGGCGCGATCCTCGGGATCGGACTGAACTACGCGACCCACGCGGCCGAGACCGGTCGCGAGCCGCCCGAGCAGCCGATCGTGTTCACGAAGCTGCCGGCGTCCTCCGCGCCGCCGAGCGGTCCGGTGCGTTGCCCGCCCGTTGTGCGCCGCCTCGACTACGAAGGCGAGCTGGCGATCGTCATGGGCGCCGGCGGTCGCATCGCCGGGTACGCCGTGTCCGACGACGTGAGCGCCCGCGACCTGCAACGGCGCGAGCCGCAGTGGACGCGGGCCAAGGGCAGCGACACGTTCTGCCCCTGGGGCCCCTGGGTGATCACCGCCGACGAGGTGCCCGACCCCGGCCGGCTGCGGGTGCGCACCTGGGTGAACGGAGAGCTGCGGCAGGACGGCAACACGTCCGACCTGATCTTCGGCCCAGACGAGCTGGTCTCGTTCATCTCGGAGACCTGCACCCTCGAGCCAGGGGACCTGATCCTCACCGGAACGCCGAGAGGAGTAGGGATGGCAATGGACCCACCACAGTTCCTGCAAGAAGGTGACGTAGTAAAAATTGAGGTCGAGGCCCTGGGGGCGATCGAGCACAAGATCACCGCCTGACCGCACTCTGCGACCTGCCACCCAAGCGCCGCTGGCGCGCGCTCGCCTAGTGCTTATCGATAACCCGATCGATGAGCCCGTACTCCGCGGCCTCGTCGGGCTTGAAGAAGCGATCGCGCTCCATGTCGGTGTGCACCTGCTCGACCGGCTGCCCGGTGTGGTGGGCGTAGATCTCGTCGATGCGCTCGCGCGTCTTGATGATCTCGCGCGCGTGGATCTCGATGTCGGTCGACTGGCCCTCGAAACCGGCTGAGGGCTGGTGGATGAGGATGCGCGAGTTGGGAAGCGACATGCGCTTGCCCTTCGCGCCACCGGTCAGCAGCAGCGAGCCCATCGACATGGCGATGCCGACGCACATGGTCGAGACGTCGGGCTTGATGAACTGCATCGTGTCGTAGATCGCCAGGCCGGCGTAGATCGATCCGCCCGGCGAGTTGATGTAGATCGAGATGTCCTTATCGGGGTCCTCCGACTCGAGGTGGAGTAGCTGGGCGACGATCAGGTTCGCGACCTGGTCGTCGACCGCTGAGCCGAGGAAGATGATCCGCTCGCTGAGCAGCCGCGAGTAGATGTCGTACTCGCGCTCGCCGCGTGCGGTGCGCTCGATGACCATCGGGACGAGAGGCATGCCGACACTCTAGAGGACCCGTCCCCGCGCCCTGCGGCGGTCTACAGTCCCCGCGCCGTGTACGCCGACGATGCCCTGCGCCCCTGGTTCGAAGTGGTCGCCGGCGCGGTGCCGGGGATCGACCTGATCGACGTTCACACGCATCTCGGGTTCAACGATCCCGACGGCTACAAGTGCTCCCTGCCCGAGCTGCTCGAAGCGCTCGACCAGGCAAATGCCCGCGCCGTGACCTACCCGATGGCCGAGCTGGAGGGCTACGCCGAGGCCAACGAACGCGTCATGGGCCAGGTCGCCGAGGCGCCCGATCGCCTGTGGTGGTTCTGCCGTGTGAACCCGAATGACGGCGCGGCCGCGAGCACCGAGGCTCGCCGCTGCCTCGACGCGGGCGCCTCCGGGATCAAGCTGCATCCCCGGGCTGAGGAGTTCACGCTCGATCATCCCGAGGTGCGCGAGCTGTGCGCGCTCGCGCACGAGCGCCGCGTACCGGTCATCGTCCACGCCGGCCGGGGGATCCCCGCGCTTGGGCGCCACGCGGTCTCCCTCGCCGCCGAGTTTCCCGACGCACGGTTGATCCTTGCTCACGTCGGCCTCTCGGACCTCGGCTGGATCTGGCGCGCCGCACGCGAGCACTCGAACCTCTACTTCGACACGGCATGGTGGAGCGCACCCGACCTCATGGCGTTGTTCGGCCTGGTGCCGCCCGGCCAGATCCTGTTCGGCTCGGACGTGCCGTACGGGACAACGCTCACCACGGTGGCCGCCCAGATGCGCGGCGGACTGCAGCTGGGCCTTTCCACGGAGCAGCTGCGCGGGGTCGCGGGCGGCCAGGTCGCCCGCCTGCTCGCCGGTGAGGACCCACTGGATCTCGGGGATCCTCCTGGCCTCGAGGGCTACGTGCCCGATCCGCTGCTCGACCGCGTGCACACCTACCTGGTGGGCGCGCTCGTCGCGCTGTTCACTACGGGGGAGGCCGCCGAGCAACTCGCTCTGGCGCGACTCGCGTGTGACGTCGATCCCGAAGCGCCACATGGTGAGGCCTACCGTTCGATCCTCGCGCTTCTCGAAGGCCAGGCGCGCCACGCGCCCCATCCCGAGCAGGTCGAGCGCGCCCAGCGCGGAGGCCACTTCGTCGTGACGGCCCTGATGATCTGCCGTACGCCCGATGTGCCGTTGCCCGCACAAGAGGGCGCGGAGGCGCCGCCACCCCCTCGCTAACGTCGACCGGGTGACTGAGTTTCCCGCCCCCGCGCTCGAGCTGACCGGTCTGACCAAGCGCTACGACGATGGCCTGCTTGCCCTTGAGGAGTTCGACCTGCGCGTCGAGGCGGGCGCCTTCTTCGGCCTGCTCGGCCCTAACGGAGCCGGCAAGACCACGCTTATCTCCGCCGTCTGCAACCTCATCCGCGTCACCGCGGGCGACATCCGCATCTTCGGCCACGAGCACACCACCATGGAGGCGCGGCGCCTGATCGGGCTGGCCGAGCAAGACGTGAACCTCGATCGCTTCCTCGACGTCGAGGAGACGCTCATGTATCACGGCGGCTACTACGGGATGAACCGGCCGACCGCGCGCCGCCGGGCTCAGGAGATGATGGACATCTTCGACCTGCGCGGGAAAGCCGCGGTGCGCGCGCCCAAGCTCTCGGGCGGGATGCGGAGGCGGCTGCTGCTCGCGCGGGCGCTCATGCACGAGCCGGCGCTGGTGATCCTCGACGAGCCGACGGCGGGTGTCGACTTCGAGCTGCGCTTGGAGCTCTGGCGCTACATCCGGCGCCTGCACGGAGAGGGCACTTCGATCTGCCTCACCACGCACTACCTCGAGGAGGCCGAGGAGCTGTGTGAGGAGATCGCCCTCATCCGCGGCGGCCGGCTGCTCGCGCGCGACACCGCCTCAGGATTGCGCGAGACCTACGACGCGGGCTCGCTGGCCGACGTCTACGTGAAGGCGATGGGGACGGCGTCGTGACCGGCCGCCTGCTGGCGCGGCACCGCGGCCTGGCGTGGCTGGGCGGCCGCGAGGTCCTGCGCGTGTTGAAGCTCTGGTCGCAGACGATCCTCGCCCCGGTCGTCGCCTCGTTCCTGTTCATCCTCGTGTTCGGCCTCTCGCTGGGCGGTCGGATCAAGAGCATCGACGGCGTGCCCTACGAGGTCTTCATCGTGCCCGGCCTGATCACGATGGCGATGGTGCAGGCGGCCTATCAGAACAACTCCTCGTCGCTGTTCCAGGCGCGCTTCGACCGCTACATCCACGACATCCTCGCGGCGCCGATGAAGGGGTGGGAGGTCAACCTCGGCCTCTCGCTCGGAGGCGTCGTGCGCGCGCTGCTGATCGGCCTCTCGTTGCTCGGGCTGTCGCTGGCGGTCACCGACGTGCCGGTGCGCCACCCGCTCGAGCTCGTGGTGGCGGTGACGTTCGCGCTGGTGCTGTTCTCCTCACTCGGGATCGTCGTGGGTATCTACGCCCAGACGTGGGACCAGGCGGGCTTCGTCAACAACATCGTGATCCTCCCGCTGAGCTTCCTCGGCGGGGTCTTCTACGCGATCGGGCGCCTGCCCTCACCATGGAAGGAGGTGTCGCACGCCAACCCGATCTTCTACCTCATCAACGCGGTGCGTTTCGGCTTCCTCGGGCGATCCGACGTGCCCGTGTGGCTATGCCTCGCGGTCACCGGGGTGCTCGCCACCCTGATGGTCGCCTGGACCTCGTGGCTGTTTGCGACGGGCCGGCGTTTGAAGGCCTAGCGCGGCTGCGCCGGGTGCCGACCCCGCTCGGTTTGTCGCGCCCTGGGCGGGGGTACTCGATTGGCCATGAGCAATCACCCCGAAACATCCGACCAGCACGACGGCGAGCCCGGCCCCGAGGGCGGCTCGCAGGACAGCGCCGAGAGCCTCCCCGCCAAACCGACCGACGACGACGCGGAGGCCGGCGACACCGACCAGCACTCCAGCGCGGACGCGTAAGAGGCCCGGCGCCGAGGATCGTTCGCGCGCGAAGCGGGTCGCGCGGTACCGTTCGAGCCGTGTTCCCGGTCAACGCGCCCAACGTGCTCACCGTGCTCCGGATCCTCCTGGTTCCGGTGCTCGTAGTCGCGCTGCTCGGTGGCACGAAGCACGGTGACCTGTTGGCCGCCGGGGTGTTCGCCGCCGCGTCCCTGACCGACCTGCTCGACGGCTATCTCGCGCGCTCGCGCGATTCCGTCACCACCTTCGGCAAGCTGATGGACCCGGTCGCCGACAAGCTGCTGATCATCGCGGCGCTCGTTTCTCTGGTGTCCCTGAATCGCCTCGCCGCCTGGGTCGCGATGGTCATCATCGCCCGCGAGCTCGCGGTCACCGTCCTGCGTGCCGCGGCCTCGGGGCAGGGGGTGGTGATAGCGGCCAGCCCGCTCGGCAAGTTGAAGACGATGGTGCAGGTCGCCATGGTCTTTGCCCTCATCGCGGTTCCCGGCCACCCCGTCTGGGTGCAGGCGCTGATCTACCTCACGGTCGCGGTCACCCTGGTCTCAGGGGCCGACTACCTGCTCGGCCTGCGCCGGCGCCTGGAGGAGGCCGCCAGCCGCCGCGCAGCCAAGTCCGAAGCTCCGTAGACGGACGGTTTCCTAGACGTCGCCGTCGAGCCAGGCGCGGCGTGTCACGTGGACCGCCGAGGGCTCGCCGCTCTCAAGCTCGCGTTTGATCTCGCCCAGTAGCCCGAAGCGCTCGGCCACCACGTCGTGCTGGTGGATCGTCTCGAGGTTCTCCTGCCGGGCGAGCAGGAAGGTCTCGTCGTCGAGGTGGCCGTAGGCCTTGACCGCGCCGCGGACCATCTCGCGAACGCAGTCCTCCACGAAGCGGGGGCGGCGGTGCGCCTTCTCGACCACCTCGACCTCGTCGCTGCGCTTCATCAGCTCGTACACCTCGGAGCTCATCGCCTCCTCGACGATCGCCAGCATGCGCTCGGCGTCGATGGGCTGCTCGCAGCGCTCGGTGCAGCCGACATACAGGGTTCCCAGGCCGCGCTGGTTGTGCGTCGCTACCGGCACGAGTTCGAGCACGCGCTCGATCTCGCCCGGAGTGAACCCGTCCTCTTCCAGCCGTTCGCTCGCCCGCTCGGCGACGAGCTGCTGCGCGCACGGGCAAGCGGTGATGCCCTGAGCGGTCACGCCGACGAGACGGCGCGTGCCGGCTGCAGAGGCGACCGCCGCGCCGTGCAGCGAGTAGATCTCCTGCGTGGGGATGCCCGAGACGGGCGCCGGCTTGTGCTCCGGGTAGCGCGCGGGCACGGTCACCTCCGCGCGGCGCGCACCCTGGCGCTCGCGCACGAGGCCGGCGATCGCCGCCGCCAGGTCTTCGGCGCGGAAGGCCGCACCACTCAGCGCGACCTCGCCGATGGCGTCGTTGATGACCTCCTCGAAACGCGACATGTGGGCGCCCTTCTGGTCAGGGCCGAGATCGACGACGCACTCGAGATGCGCCGAGAGCAGCTTCTCGTCGGACCCCCGCCCGATCCGGATGATCTTCTCCACACCCGTGACGCCGACGCGAGAAAGGCTGACGGCGAGACCCGGCGCTTGGCCCTGAACGTCGAGCGAGGCGGGTTGGATGACTGTTTCGGACAAGTCAGGTATGAGGATGGAATGAAAATGGTAGCGATGGCCCTACCGGCCGCCGGATCGCCCGGGAGCGTGATAGACATGGCGCATGGCCGCTGCACCGCTCGCCTCCGAAGGCCCTGTTACCGAGCTCGATGGGCTCAAGGAGCTCATCGCCGAGGGACGCGAACGGGGCTTCGTCACCTTCGCGCAAGTCTCGTCTTGTCTCGAGGAGACCGACGTCAGCAAGGAGCAGGTCCAGCAGCTGCACGCCTACTTCGAGGAGCACGCGATCGACGTCGTCGGAGCTGACGGGCGCCTCGCCACGTCGGAGAACGGGCGCGTGGAGTCAGCGGCCGAGCGCCGGATCTCTGAGGCGCCGCGCAAGCCGCAGATCGACCTCACCGTCGAGCCAAGCCTCGATTCGCTGCGACTTTTCCTGCGCTCGATCGGCCGCGTCTCGCTGCTCACCGCCGACGAGGAGGTCGACCTCGCGCAGCGCATCGAGCGCGGCGACCTCGAGGCCAAGCAGCACATGATCGAGGCCAACCTGCGCCTCGTCGTATCAATCGCCAAGGGTTACCTCGGGCGCGGGCTCACGTTCCTCGACCTGATCCAGGAAGGCTCGCTCGGGCTCATCCGCGCGGTCGAGAAGTTCGACTACCGCCGTGGCTACAAGTTCTCGACCTACGCCACGTGGTGGATCCGCCAGGCCGTCACCCGCGCGATCGCCGACAAGGGCCGCACGATCCGCATCCCCGTCCACATGGTCGAGCGGCTCAACAAGGTCGTGCACATCGAGCGTCAGCTCGTGCAGACCCTGGGCCGCGAGCCGACCGCGACGGAGGTCGCAGCCGAGTACGGCTGCACGGCCGGGGAGGTGCACGAGTACCTGCGCATGGCCCAGCAGCCGGTCTCGCTGGAGAAGCCCGTAGGCGACGAGGAAGACTCCTCCCTCGGCGACTTCGTCGAGGACAAGATGGCCGAATCGCCCTTCGACGTGGCCTCCGAGAACATGCGCCGCACCCAGGTAGGCCGCGTGCTCGCCGCGCTGCCGACCCGCGAGCGCGAGGTCATCGAGATGCGTTTCGGCTTGACGGGCGAACCGGCGCGGACCCTCGAAGAGGTCGGCCGCGCCTTCAACGTGACGCGCGAGCGCGTGCGCCAGATCGAGACCCACACGCTGAAGAAGCTCGAGGCGCTGCCCGAGGCGCAGCGCCTGCGCGACGCGTCGTAGCTGTCTCGGGCCCGAGTAGAATGCTCGCCGCCCCGGCGGGATGTCCGAGTGGTTAAAGGAGGCGGACTGTAAATCCGTTGGCTCAGCCTACGCAGGTTCGAATCCTGCTCCCGCCATCGACACCGTGTCGCGGACGCCGTCCACGACCGCCTCGGTCGCCTCCCAGAACGGCACGTGCCCGGCGTTCGCCATGGTCCGGTAGGTCGCGTGGGGCAGCTCGCGGCGGAAGAACGAGCCGTGTAGGCGCTCCGGCAGGACGCGGTCCTTCTCGCCCCAAAGCACCGTCACCGGCACCTTCACCTGGTCGAGCTCCGTCAGTCCCGCGCCGCTGCTCCCGATCTCGGCCAGGAACCGCTTGAACACCGGCGTCGTCGCGAACGCCCTGATCATCGCTGCCGACTCGCGCGGCTTCAGCTTGCTCCCGTCGACCATCTGATCCTGCATGGCGAGCTTGCGGAAGCGGGGCCGGCGGCACAGGTCGTCGGCGAGCGGCAGCATCATCCGCGCACCGAGGTGCAGCCGGGCGAACAACCACCTGATGCGCCGCGACTCGCGGTCGTGGTGCTCGGTTTCGGCTCCGCCGGGGGCCACTGCGGTCACGGTCCGCGCCCGCCCACGCTTGGCCAGCTCCAGCGACAGCCATCCGCCGAGCGAGAACCCGACCAGGTGAGCGTCGGTCCAGCCGACCTCGTCGAGCATCGCCTCGAGCGCGTCGACCAGCAGGGGGATCGAGTCCCCTTCGGGCAGCTCCGGCCCGTCGGTGTGCCCGGGCAGGGTCACCGCCAGCACGTCGTACTCCTGGGCCAGCCGCGCCGGCACCTCGCCCCACGCACGCCAGGTCGCGGTGAACCCGTGGATCAGCAGCACGGGCTCGCCCCGGCCCGCGCGGTAGTGGTCGGCGATGGTGCGGTAGTGCGGAAGGTCGCTCACGGCGCGGAAGCCTAGGTGCCGGGGCTCGAAGCGTCGTACTCGGCCACGAGCCGCTTGGGAGCCCGCAGCCGCCACGCCTCCTCGATCAGCTCCTCGAGCTCGACGGGGTCGGCCTTCTCAAGCCTGACGAGCACGTAGAGGTAACCGTCGTAGTGCGGTGTCGTGAAGAAGACCTCCGGCTGACCTTGCAGCAGCGCTTCGCGCTCGCCCATGTCGATCACCCGGAGGACCAGCGCGTCGGGATCCGTGCGCATGCGGCACAACAGCTTCTTGCGAACTTTCAGCGCCGGCGTGCCGTACGAGGTGGAGACCTCGACGTCAGCGAACCGCGTCCCGATCTCCACGACGTCGTCCCAGCTGGGCATGGGCCCGACCCTACGCCAGGCTGTCGCGCAAAGCGGCTTCGGTCGACCAGAACGCGAGACCGTCCCACGGGATCTCGGCGGGCGGGAAGGCGCGAACCTCCGTGGCTTCCTCCGTCGTCATGGGGTCGCCGAGCGCCCGCGCCTCGTAGACGACCAGAACTATCCGGTCGCCCCGGTGCGAGTAAACGCCGACGAGAGGGCCAAGTTCGATCTCGATCTCCATCTCCTCGCGCGTCTCCCTGCGCGCGGCGTCGGGCACCGACTCGCCGAGGTCGACGAACCCGCCCGGGAACGTCCAGCGCCCGGCGCCCGGATCGAACGCGCGCCGCAGCAGCCAGATGCGGCCGTCCGCGTCGCGTGGGATCGCGCAGGCCACCGGCTTCGGGTTGTAGTAGGCGCCGTAGCCACAGCTCTCGCAGCGCAGTGACCGCGGGAAGGTGATCTGCGCCTCGGCGGCGCAACGCGGGCAGTAGCGCGCGTCTTCGAGGGCCGGGTTCAAGGACACCGCCCGGCTGACGATACTGCTCGAAGGCGGCGTCGCCTCGATCGGCTACGCTGCCGTTTCGCGCCCTCTTAGCTCAGTTGGTAGAGCACTTCCATGGTAAGGAAGGGGTCTCCGGTTCGAGTCCGGAAGAGGGCTTGCCAGTTGTGGCGGGACATCTTGCGACGCGGCTGGCGGCCAAGGCGCTTTCGAGTCGGTTTGGGTTCTTTTGGAGTACGTTTGTGACCTCTTCCCGAAGCCGGAGGGTCATGCGGTCGCCACGGCAGCGCCACGAGTTGGCGCGGGTCGCCTGACCACTTCCTGGGTAAGCCTTCGGACCATGGCGCGGACAATCGCGAACGCCCTGTCCATGCGAGGCGTGACCGCGCGGTTGCCGATTCGCTGGAGGCTGACGCTCGCGTTCACCCTGGTGATGGCCGTCGTGCTCGTGGCAACGGGGTCCTTCCTCTATCTCCAGTTTCGCGGTGGGCTCGATCGCGCCATCAACCAGGGGCTGCGGTCCCGCGCCGGCGATGTCGTGGCCTTGGTGCAACAGGCCGACTCCGGCTTGCGAGAGGCCGGAAAGAGTCCGTTGACCAAGCGGTCCGAGAGCTTTGCCCAGATCCTCTCCCTTCGCGGCGGCGTACTCGACGCCACGCCGCTGTTGCGCGGACACCGGTTGCTGTCACCAGCCGACCTGGCGCGAGCGGCTCGCCGTCCGATCCTGCTCGACCGGGGAGGAGTCGCCGCGCTCGAGGGAACCGTGCGCCTGCTGGCCGTGCCCGCCGCCGCTCAGGATCAGCGCGTGGTGGTCGTCGTCGGCGCCTCGCTCGAGACGCGGCACGAGGCACTCAGCAGCCTGGGCAAGGTTCTCGTCCTGGGCGGTCCGGCTGCGCTGCTGCTGGCTTCCCTCGCCGGCTACGGGGTGGCGCTGGCGGCGTTGCGCCCCGTCGAGGCGATGCGGCGCCGCGCCGCGGCTATCTCGGCGGCCTCACCGGAGGACCGACTTCCCGTCGGGAGAGCGCGCGACGAGCTGGCGCGGCTGGGCACTACGCTCAACGCCATGCTCGGCCGCCTCCAGGCGGCGCTGCTGCACGAGCGGCGCTTTGTGGCGGACGCGAGCCATGAGCTGCGCACGCCGCTGGCCATCCTCAAGGCCGAGCTCGAGCTGGCCCTCCGCCCAGGGCGTCCTCGAACCGCCCTGGAGGGCGCGCTGAGCTCGGCGGCGCACGAGACCGATCGACTCTCTCGACTGACCGATGACCTGCTCGTCTTGGCCCGCGCGGAAGACGGAAGCCTTCCCGTTCGGCTCGGACCGACCGACGTGTGCGCCACGCTCCATCGGGTCGCCGGTCGGTTCGCGAGCCGGGCCGCTGAGCAGCAGCGACCGGTCGAGGTGCGCTGCGCGGAGGGCCTCGAGGTCGTCGCCGACGGAGCGCGACTCGAGCAGGCGCTGGGCAACGGCATCGACAACGCGCTGCGTCACGGCGCGGGAGTGGTTCGAGTCGAAGCCGCGCTCGAGGACGGTGGCCTCTCTCTGCGCGTACGCGACGAGGGTCCCGGGTTCAGCGACGAGTTCGCGTCTCGCGCGTTTAAGCGCTTCAGTCGCGCGGATGCGGCACGAGGCGGGGGCGGCGGCGCGGGACTCGGGCTCGCGATAGTCCAGGGGATCGCCCAGGCTCACGGCGGGAGCGCGTCGGTGGCCAACGCGACCGAGGGCGGCGGCCAGCTGACGATCCGGTTGCCGCTCGGCTCTCCACCCGGCTCGGTGTGACGTGCGAGTGCTGATCGTCGAGGACGACGTCAAGCTGGCGAGCCTGACCCGCCGGGGACTGCGGGAGGAGGGCCTCATGGCCGATGTCGCCATCACCGGCGAGGATGCGCTCTGGATGGCGGGCTCGACGGAGTACGACGCCGTGATCCTCGACGTCATGCTTCCCGACATGGACGGCTTTCTCGTCTGCGAGCGGCTTCGCTCCGACAACGTGAAGAGCCCCATCCTGATGCTCACGGCGCGCGATGCGGTCGAGGATCGGATAGCGGGCCTGGACTCCGGGGCCGACGACTACCTGAGCAAGCCGTTCTCGTTTGGAGAGCTGCTCGCCCGCCTGCGCGCGCTTGCGCGCCGCGGCCCGGTCGAGCGCGGAGCCGTGCTTCAGATCGGAAGGTTGCACATGGATCCGGCCTCTCGCCGCGTCTGGCGCGGCGAGACGGACATCTCGCTGTCGGCCAAGGAGTTCTCGCTGCTGGAGGTCTTCATGTCGCGGCCCGGGAGCGTGCTGACGCGCTTCGAGCTACTCGAGCACGCCTGGGACGGCGAGTACGAGAATCGCTCGAACGTGGTCGACGTCTACGTGCGCTACCTCCGCGAGAAGATCGACCGGCCCTTCGGGCTGAAGACCCTCGAGACCGTACGCGGTGTCGGCTACCGGCTGCACGCGGAGCCCAGCCCTTGATCGGGAAAGTCTCACCGTCGTGTCACGTCGCGCGGCGATGTTGTGGCGACCGCCTGCGCGTGAAGCCCGCCGGCCTCACGAAAGGATCGCCCCGGTGAGCAATGGAGCGGAACCAACGACCGGATACTGCGCGACCAATAGACAATGTTGGCTGCCCGGGAGCCGGGTCTGGGGCTCTCACGGCCGTCTCATTCGCGGCGCTTAGCGTGCCCCTCGTTCGGTCCATCAAACGAAGGAATCATCATGTTCAAGCGAATGAGAACGGGCCTCGGCGCCCTGGCCGCACTCGGGGCTCTGGCGCTCGGAGGGTCGGCGCTCGCCGGCGCGGCGGCAACCACGAAGCCGGCGACGCCGGCCGCGAGCCACGAGTCCGCGGGGCACGACCGCGACAACGTCCAGAGCGGCGACCAGACGACACCCGACAAGCCGGGGGCGAAGTCGGCGTCTGAGTCGGCAGGGAGCGAGAAGGCGGGCAACGACGGCGCGGGCGGCCATGCCGACGAGCCGGGCAACCCGAACGCCGACACCCAGGGCGGCGACCAGACGACCCCCGACAAGCCCGGGGCGAGGGACGGCGAGAAGTCGTCTGAGTCCGAGTCGGCAGGGAGCGAGAAGGCGTCGGGCAACGACGGCCCGGGCGGCTTTGACGGCAACTCGAACGCCGACGGCCAGCAGGAGGGGCAGCACTAGGGGCAATCTCCAATAGCACCAGCGAAGGACAGCGGCGGTCCGCCTCGGCGGGCCGCCGCTCGTCGTGCTGCGTGCAGCGATACTCAGCGGCATGTTGAACGCGTGGATTCTGGTTGCCGAAGACGACTCCGAGTTTCGGGACGGCGGCTGCGGCTACCTGCGAAGCTGTCCGGCTGAGAAGCTCATGCGCGACGCCAAGCTGATGGCCATCTACGAGGGCACCGACCAGATGCAGCGCATGGTCATCGCCCGCGACGCGCTCGCTCTCGACACGCCTGGGCGCGTGGCGGTCGGGCAGTGACGGATCCCGCCGAGCCCCCGGCGTTCCAGACGATCCTGTACTCCACCGAGAGGGCGATCGCGACGATCAGCCTCAACCGCCCCGAGCAGCTCAACACGATCGTGCCGCCGATGCCCGACGAGGTGCAGGCAGCGGTGGCTCTGGCCATCCGCGACGCTGCGGTGAAGGTCATCGTGCTGCGCGGCCTCGGCCGCGCTTTCTGCGCGGGTTACGATTTCTCCGCCGGCTTCCACGAATGGGACGACCTCATCGCCAGCGACGGCGCCTGGGACCCGGGCAAGGATTTCGCATCCGCCACAGCCCCAGAGCTGGCTCCGACCCAGAAGTTCATGAGCGTCTGGCGCTGCCCCAAGCCGGTTATCGCGCAGGTACACGGATGGTGCATCGGCGGCGGCAGCGACTTCGCGCTGTGCGCCGACCTCGTCGTCGCCTCCGAGGACGCCCAGATCGGCACGTCGTACTCGCGGATGTGGGGCAGCTACCTGTCGGGCATGTGGATCTACCGGCTCGGCCTGACGCGGGTCAAGTACCACGCGCTGACCGGCCGGCCGCTCTCCGGACGGGAGGCGGCCGACGCCGGCCTCATCAACGAAGCCGTCCCCTTCGGGGCGCTCGAGGAGACCGTCGCGTCGCTCGCCACCGACCTGACCGGGATCCCGGCCTCCCAGCTGACAGCGATGAAGCTGATTGTCAATCAGGCCTACGAGAACATGGGCCTCGCCTCCACCCAGACACTCGGGCCGATCCTCGACGGCCTCATGCGCAACACGCCCGAGGCCAGGCAGTTCATCGATCAAGCGAAGACGGAGGGAGTCGGAGCGGCCGTCGCCGCACGAGATGCGCCCTTCGGCGACTACGGCCAGGCGCCGCCCGACCGCCGGCCCGACCCCAGCAACGTCATCGATCCGTGAGCTTTCCTCTTTTATGGAGGCGGACCCATAACCGTTTGCCTCCGCGCTGTGACACTTGTGTGACACAGCGGTCCTTAGTCCGCCGGCCGTGTCACCCTGAACCCCATGCCCATCGCGACACCCGACCTCGTTGCTGCCTCCGAGGTTCTCGATCCGACAGGAAAGGCGCTGCTCAACCTCTGGCTGCACCGTGACCTGAGCAACGAGCGGATCGCCGAGCTGATCTTCGCGACCCCCGATCGCGTAGCCGCGCGCCGCGCGCGCCTGCTGGAGGCCCTGGCCCACGAGCTCGACACCTCGCCGGACGAGGTGCGCCGTGCCATCCGCCGGGCCGCCGGCGACATTGCCAAGCCCCAGCCGGAACGGGTTGCGGAGCCCGAGCGCGACCCGGCTCGTGCGCTCGCCCCGGAGTGCGGCGCCCCGGCCACGCCGCCCTCCGGCGCCGTCTCGCGCGTGTCCCGGCGCCGCCGCGGAGCCGTGGCGCTCGCGCTGCTCGCGGTCGGATCGACCATCGCGCTGCTGGCCTGGCTCGCCGGAGCCAACGCCGGGCGGGGTACGGCTCCCGAAGCGGCCCGGCAGCCGCCCGCCGCGCCGCGCGCCACCGGCGCGCCGCGTTCCCCCACCAGGCCGGTCACGCTGCTCCGCGCCACCCTCAAGCCGCTCGCGGGCGCGCCGGCCACAGGACGCGGCGACGTGGCGATCGTGCGCACCGTCGGAAGAGTGTTCGTCCGCCTGCACGTCACCGGCATGCCCAAGCCCCAGGGCACCTACCGCCTGTGGGCTTACAACTCGGGGCAGGACGCGCATGCACTCGGCGACGTCTCGGCGTCCGGCCGGCTCGTCGCGCGGCTGCCCCGTCTGCGGCGCAACTACGGTTATCTCGACGTGTCCCTCCAACCCCCCGGCACCCGCGCCCACTCGGGAAAGAGCGTGCTTCGGATGACCCGGGCGCGCCCGCGCGGAGGAGGGTTCAAGAAGCGCCCGAGCGCTCTGCCGACCGCGTGGACCGGCCGGCCCGCCCAGCACGAAGGCACCGAGATCAGGTGAACTCCGGCGACCCTTCGCGCGGCTACGTGGCGAATAGCGCGTCCAGCGTCTTGAGGGGGATGCTGCTCGCGCCGGACAGATGGGGCTCCACATGCTCGGCGGGGGGCACCACTTCGACAAGTTGAGCGAGCGATGGGCCGGCAGTTCATGCCCGTAGCTCCGGTTCCGCAACGACCTCAGTGCGCGCGGAGTCCCCACGCCAGGGACGTCGGGGATGCTCGCGCGAGCGAACGGGCGCCGTGGCCTCGCACGAGCGCGGATCCGGCCGCGAGGCGGCGACCCTGGGCTGCGCTACCGCCGCGCTCGTGGCTCAGGGACTCGGCACCGACCGCGGCTGGGCAAGCTGGGCGCGCGAGTGCATCCGGATCTCGTCGACGAGCTGACCGCTTGGCCTTCCGGGATCGCTTCGACCGGTCGCACTAGCACCTCGAGAACGTGTACGCCGGATCTGGCTCGCGCGCCAGAAAACCTCGGAAGCCCATTCGCGTAGCTCCGTTGCCCCGATCGCGCCATCGAGATCGTCACGCGTCACCTGCCCGCGCTCGACCGAGGCGAGCTCGCATCCCGTCGGGTTATCACCTCGCGGTCGCCGACCCGAAGACTCACGTTGCCGCCCGTCCCGCGCACCAGGCCGGCGCCCGCCAGCCGGCGAGACGCCGAGGCCACGAGAGCTCGCTCGCGACCCAGATCGATTTGCCCTTGCGACACCATCGGGCGAACCCTAACCTCAAACCGGACCGCTACAGGCGACGGCCCCCCGGGCCAGGAGCGTACATGAGCAAAGACGCACTGACCCGCCGGGGCTTCATCGGCACTGGCGCTGCCGCCGGCGCGGGGGCTGTGCTAAGCACCGGCACCGAAGCCGCCGACGCGAAAACCCGCCGCGCGAAGCCCCACCGCACCTCGCACTCGCGCCATGCAGACGTGATCGTCATTGGCGCCGGCCTCGCGGGGCTCACCGCCGCTCGCAGCGTCGCCCGCTCCCATCACTCGGTGATCGTGCTCGAGGCCCGCGACCGGGTGGGCGGGCGGGTCTGGAATCACTCGCTGGGCCACGGACTTATTTCCGAACGCGGCGGCACCTTCGCCGGGCCGACGCAGGACCACATCCTGGGGATCGCCAAGGCCCATAACGTCGGCACCTTCCTGACCTACGACACGGGGCAGAATGTCTTCCTCGCGGGCGGGCAGCGCCAGACCTACAGCGATACGGGCCCGACCGGCACCGCCCCGCTCGACCCGACCATCCTGCCCGAGCTGACCGCGGTGGTCGCCCAACTCGACCAGATGGCGACCGAGATCCCGGTCGACGCGCCCTGGCACGCGAAGAAGGCGGCCGAATACGACGGGCAGACCTTGGAGACGTTCATCCAGAACAACTCGAAGACGCAACGCTTCCGCGACCTCGTCTCGGCCGCCACCCGGCCGATCTTCGGCGCGGAACCGCGTGACCTGTCGCTGCTCTTCGTGCTCTTCTACATCGCGGCGTCGGGCAACGAGAAGAACCAGGGAACGTTCGAGCGCAACTTCGACACGCGCGACGGTGCGCAGATGTACCGCTTCGTCGGCGGGTCGCAAGCGATCCCGATCCGCATGGCCCGAGCCCTAGGCCGCAACCGCGTGCTGCTCCGCAAGCCCGCGCGGCGGATCGTGCAGAGCTCGCGCGGCGTGCGGGTCGAGTGCGACGGCCTCACCGTCCGTGGCAAGCGCGTCATCGTGGCCGTACCGCCGACGCTGGCGGGCCGCATCGACTATCACCCCGCACTTCCGCCCGATCGCGATCAGCTGACCCAGCGGCTCGGGCAGGGAGCGCTCACGAAGGTGGCGGCGAGCTACTACCGGCCGTTCTGGCGCGAGAAGGGACTGAACGGCACGGCGGTGTCGAGCGACGGCCTCGTGAGCGCGACCTTCGACGACTCTCCGCCGAGCGGCAAGCCCGGGGTGCTCTTCGGGTTCGTCGGCGGCGATTCGGCGCGGGCCTACGCCCGGCTGTCAAAGGCCGAGAAGCGCAGGCGGGTGCTCGAGGAGTTCGCGACCCTGTTCGGCCCCGAAGCGCTTCACCCAAAGGAGTACTTCGACACGGCATGGACCCAGGAGCCCTGGACGCGCGGCTGCCCCGTGGGCATCGCCGGGCCGGGGACGCTCCTGGCCTACGGTCACGCGCTGCGCCCGCCCGTGGGGCGCATCCACTGGGCGGGTACCGAGACCTCGACCTACTGGAACGGATACATGGACGGCGCGGTCCGCTCGGGCGAGCGCGCCGCGGGCGAAGTCCTGCACCGGCTGTGAATCCGCGCCGGCTTGCGCACCCTCGCCGGGACGACGCGGCCGCTACAGGCCGGCCGCTACCGCGTGACCCTTCTGGCCGAGGACGCCGTAGGTAATCGGTCGGCGCCAGAGCGGCGCACCACGACGGTGCGGGCTCGCCGCTAGCGCTCGTACCGAACCACATTCCCGAACTGACCAGGAGAACGAATCGATGCCCGCAGAGACCCTCAAGGCGGTTGCCCTCAACTGCACGCTGAAGCCCTCGCCGGAGGAGTCCAGCTGCGACCTGCTGCTCACCCAGCTCCTTGCCGCGCTCAGCGACCACGATGTCGAGTCCGACGGCGAGATCATTCGGCTCGTCGACCTCGACATCAAGCCCGGCGTGTTGAGCGACCAGGGTGACGGCGACGAGTGGCCCGGGGTGCGCAAGCGCATCCTCGACGCCAACATCCTCGTCCTCGGAACACCCATCTGGATGGGCCACCCGTCGAGCGTCTGTCAGCGGGTGCTCGAGCGCCTCGACGCGTTTCTCGCGGAGACCGACGAGCTCGGCCGGATGGTCTCCTACGACCGAGCCGCGCTGGTCGCGGTCGTCGGCAACGAGGACGGGGCGCACCACGTCTTCGCCGAGCTCGCCCAGGGTTTGAGCGACACGGGCTTTTCGATCCCGCCGGAAGGATCGGTCTACTGGGTCGGCGAGGCGATGCAGGGCATCGACTACAAGGACAAGAGCCCGACTCCCGACCCGACGGCGACGGCCATCGCGACGGGGGCGCGCAACGTCGCCCATCTCGCCCGCCTGCTCAGCGAGAACGGCTACCCCGCGGACTGACCGCCGGTGCTAAGCCGCGCAGGCGCCACACGCGCCGTGCAGGACCACCTCGTGATCATCGACCTTGAACGCCACGCGGCGGGAGAGACGGGCAATGGCCTTCTCGAGCTCCCGATCCTCGAACGGGACGACGTCGCCGCAGCGGTCGCACACGAGATGGTGATGGTGCTCGCCGCTCGGGTTGACCGGCTCGTAGCGCGCTGTGCCCTGACCGACCTCGAGGCGCTGGATGAGCCCGAGCTCGGCGAGCTGCTCGAGCGTGCGGTAGACGCTGGCGCGGGCCACGGTCTGCCCGCCGGCACGCAGCGCGGCGTCGATGTCGATTGCCGTGACCGCGCAGCTCTGCCGGCCGAGCAGTTCGACGACTGCCCTCCGTGCCCCGCCCCGCCGGTAGCCGGCCTGCTCGAGTGAGTCGAAGGCGTGCTCCGTCCACGTTGCAGACTCCTCGCCGCTCATGCGCCGATGGTAATGCCGCGTTTGAGGTTGTCCGGCGCGCCCGCGCCGCTCCGGACGCGGCTTGCCGTTGCGGCGATGAGGTAGAGCACGACGGTCAGGCCGGCGATGGACGCACCCGCAGCCGTCTGCACGTAGTAGGACAGGTAGAGCCCACCGAGACCGGCGAGGATCGTCAGCGCAGCGGCGGTGACCATCATCGGCACGATACGGCGGGCGAGAAGCCGAGCGGATGCGGCGGGACCCACCAGCACCGCGACCACGAGCAGATTGCCGAGACCCTGCACGGCGACCAGGACCGCGAGGGCCAAAAGGACGAGGAGCGCCGCGTCGATGAAGCCCGGGGAGATGCCGAGGGAGGGGGCGCTCGTGCGATCGAATCCCACCGCGAGCAGCCGGCCGTGGAGCAGGCGCAGCGCCACGAGAACGATCACCGCCAGCCCTCCCGCCAGCGCGAGGTCGGTGTCCGAGATCCCGAGGATGTCTCCGAAGAGCAGCTCCGAGACGCCCGCGGGCGTGGCCGGCGACAGGGCAAGCAGAGCTCCCAGACCGAAGAGCCCTGTGACGACGACGGCGACCGCGGTGTCGCGATCGACGCCGGGCGCGCGGGCGGCCACTCCCACGGCCAGAGCGGCGGCGACGATGCCAACCGCCCCACCCAGAAGCAGCGGCAGGCCGAGGAGCGCCGCGATCACGAGCCCGGGAAAGAGCGAATGCGCGAGCGACTCGGCGCTGTATGAGAGCCCGTAGAAGACGACCCAGCATCCGAGTGCCCCTCCGGCGACCCCGAGTAGCCCCACCTCGACGAAGGCGCGGACCATGATCGAGCTCGACCAAGGGTCCGCGAGTGCATGCCAGACGGGGGCGAGCACCGCGTCAGTGGTCATGGTGATGGGGGGCGAGGACCCCGCGCTCCACGCCGTCGAGGGTCGGCGGGAGGGTGACGATCGCCGCGCCGTAGGTCGCCTCCAAGACATCCCGGGTCAGGGTCTCGCCGGGTGCGCCGAACGCGATCTGCGATCCGTTCAGGCAGAGGACCTGGTCCCAAGTGCGGGCCTGCTCAACGTCGTGGGTGGCGATCATCACCGTGCGCCCCTCATCCGCGAACTGGTCGATGAGCGCCATGAGCCGGTCGGCGTTTGGCGCGTCGACGCCCGAGAACGGTTCGTCCAGGAGCAGAACGCGCGTGTCTTGAACGAGAGCCCGCGCGACGAGCACTCGCTGACGTTGCCCGCCCGAGAGCGCGCCAAAGCTCGCCCGGGCCTGATCGCGCAGGCCGACGATCTCCAGGGCATCGAACGCCTGCTCGCGCTCGGACTGGCCCGGGCGCCGCCACCAGGGCAGGCGCGACAGCGTGCCCATGAGCGCGACGTCGAGCGCGCTCACCGGGTAGTCGAGCCGCGAGCGCTCGGTCTGCGGGACGGTTCCGCACCGGGGCGGCGCCGTGACCGAACCGTGCGCGGCCGGCAGCTCCCCGAGCAGCACGCGGAAGAGAGTCGACTTGCCGCCCCCGTTGGGTCCGAGCACGCCGATGCGTTCGCCGGGCGCCGCGGCGAACGTCACGTCGCGGAGGGCAAGCGGCCCGCCGTAACCCGCGGAGAGGTCACGGGCCTCGATCAGCGGTGAGCCGGTCACAAGCCCCTCACCACGCACCCTCGCCGGCCTCCGGTGAGGCCGCGCGTCATCGCCTCGGCGTTGGCTTCTTCCATCGTCAGGTACGTGGCTCCTGCCGATCCGGCGGGACCGAGCGTGTCGCCGTAGAGCGTGTAGCTCGACGTCGCACCCGTCTGCGTCGCGATCGCCTGGGCCAGCTTGGGGTTCAGCGAGCTCTCCGGGAAGATCGCTCGAACTCCCTGCTTCTTGATCACGCTGGAGAGCTTGGCCAGGTCGCCCGCCGACGGCTGGGCCTGGGTCGACTGGGAGGGGATGACGGCGCCGACGATTGCTATGCCGAACCGCTTGGCGAAGTAGTTGAACGCGTCGTGGTCGGTGACGAGCTTGCGCTGGGTGACCGGGACGGCTTTCAAGCACGATGCGATACCGGCCTGCAGGGCGGCGAGCTTGCGCTCGTAAGCCGCGGCGTTCCTCTTGAACACCGCGGCGGACTTCGGGTCTGCGGCACTCAGGGCTGCGGCGATGCGCTTGACTGCCGCCTTCGCGTTGACCGGGTCATGCCACCAGTGAGGGTCGTACGTCGAAGCCTCGGGGCCCGAGGGGTTGCCCGAAATCTTCACCGGCACCGCGTCGCTTACGACGACGCGGGTGGGCGAGCCCCCTGCTTCCTCCGCGACCTTGTCCATCCAAGGGTCGAGGTTGTCTCCGCTCAAGAAGACGACCGTGGCGCTCGCCGTGGCCTGCACGTCGGAGGGACGCGGCTCGTAGTCGTGCGGATCGCTGTTGGCCTTGAGGATCTGGTGGACGTCGACGCGCGAGCCGCCGACTTCGCGAACGAAGTCGCCGAGCTGCGTGGTCGTAGCCACTACGTCGAGCGTCGTGCCAGAGGACGCACCCGACCCACCCGACCCGCCCGACCCGCCGCAGCCGGCGAGGCCCATGAGCGCGAGCACGGCGGTGGACACCGCGAACCGCTTCCCCGGTTGCCTCAGATGCCGCGCCGCGGCCGCAAGCCCGAAGACAACGGAGCTCAGAACGCCGATCGTGGCGCCGGGAGGAGCGTCGGTCTCCACCGAAAGCCACAGGCCGGCGATCGCCTCGACCGCGACCAGCGCGACGGTCGCCACTTGCCAGGGGAGCGTGCGCCGGCTCCACAGACGGGTCGTGGCGGCGGGCACGACGAAGAGGGCGGTGGCCAGGAGTGCGCCGACCGCCGAGAGGGCGGCCGTCGTCGCCAGTGCGATGAGCCCGAGCAGGATGAGGTCGGGCAGCGCGGAGCGCAGACCGAGCGCGGGGGCGGAGGCAGGGTCGAAGCCTGTCGCGAGCCAGCGCCGGCCCAGCACGGCGCCGGCCACCAGAACCAGACCGCTGGCGACGGCGGCGAGGACGACGTCGTTCCAGCCGATGGCCAGCAGCGAGCCGAACAGAAGCTGCTCGACGCCGCCGCCCGAGTGGAAGACGTCGCTCGCGAGAATCACGCCGGTTGCGAGAGCGCCGACGAGCACGAGCGCGGTCAGCGCGTCGTAGCTGGTGCGCTCCCGCCGAGCCAGCCGCGCCACCGTCCCGGCGAAGACGCCGCCGCTCGCGAACGCTCCCAGAGGAGCCGCGAAGTTCAGTCCGTTCGCAAGCACCAGCCCGGGAAAGGCCGCGGTGCCGACGGCATGGGCGTAGAAGGCGAGACCCCGCAGCACGATCCAGGTGCCGAGTATCCCGGCGCCCACTGAGAGCACCACGACCTCGACGATCGCGCGCTGAACGTAGGGAAGGCGGAATGGCTCGAGCATCCGAGCGAGCATACACAGGAATGAGTCTCAGTCTCATCTGCCAGGACGGGAGTAAACTGCGGCTCATGTGTGCCGGGTGCGCCATGGCCGCCGCCGCCAGAGCGACTGGAGTGCGCTCCTGGCTCGCCGCTCACCACTTGACCTCATGAAAGCCGTCACCTGCCAGAACGCCGAACTCGAAGTCGTCGAGCGGCCCGAGCCGACGCCGGGGCCCGGGCAGGTCCGTCTCGAAGTGCTGCGCTGCGGGATCTGCGGATCCGATCTGCATGCTCGCCACGGCTTCGACGACTGGGCCGACCTGGCCGCGCGGGCCGGCTACGGCCGCTTCGGCCGGATGAACGAGCCGATCGTGCTCGGCCACGAGTTCTCCGGCGCGATCGCCGAGTATGGCCCGAAGTGCAAGCGCGGCGTGCCGACCGGCACGCCGGTCGTCGCCCTCCCGCTGATTCGCGCGGGCGCGAAAGGCATCGACACTGTCGGCCTGTCCGTTCATGCGCCCGGCGCCTACGCCGAGCAGGTGCTCGCCGAGGAGGCGCTCACCGTGCCGGTACCGAACGGCCTCGAGCCCGGCGTCGCGGCGCTGACCGAGCCGATGGCCGTCGCCTGGCACGCCGTGCGCCGTGGCGAAGTCGGCAAGAAGCAGGTCGCCATCGTCATCGGGTGCGGGCCCGTCGGCCTCGGCGTGATCCTGATGCTGAAGGCCAAGGGCGTGAAGACCGTCGTGGCGAGCGACTTCTCACCTGCGCGCCGCGCGCTCGCGCAGGCCTGCGGAGCGGATGTCATGATCGACCCGGCCGAGGCGTCCCCTTTCTCGGCCGCCGAAGGGCATGGGCACCTCGACGGCATTCCCGACGCGCTCGAGCTCGCCGTCGGGACGCGCGAGAAGCTCGGCAAGCTGCCCGTCGGCTGGTGGCACACGTGGCGCCTGGCCGAGAAGCTCGGCGCCGCCCCGAAGCATCCCGTGATCTTCGAATGCGTCGGGGTGCGCGGCGTGATCGAGAGCATCGTCGACGAAGCGCCACTGTTCTCCCGCGTCGTGGTCGTCGGCGTCTGCGTCGGGAGTGACGAGTTCAAGCCTGCGATGGCGATCAACAAGGAGATCGACCTGCGCTTCGTGGTCGGCTACACGCCCCTCGAGTTTCGCGACACGCTGCACATGCTGGCCGAGGGAGAGGTCGACCCGCGGCGCCTCATCACCGGTGAGGTCGGCCTCGATGGAGTCGGCGCGGCCTTCGACGCCCTAGGCGATCCTGAGACGCACGCGAAGATCCTCATCGATCCGCGCAGCGCGGCGGCAGAACCGTCAGCGCCCGGAAGCTGAGCTCGCAAACGAGTAGTCGTCGAGGTCGAAGCGCGCGCTGCGCCACCTCACCTCGGGCGTGGTTGACGCCCGGAACGGCGCGTCACCGTGGGCGTCGAAGTAGTAGGAGTTCGCGCCGGCGCAGGTGCCCTGGAAGAACACCTGCCGGTGCCGCCGGCCGAGCATCTCGGCGAAGTAGCGGTCGTTGGCCTCGGCTGTCACTTCTACGCGCGTGGCGTCGATCTGCCGCGCCCGTCGCAGGCAGCGCACGATGTGCCGCGCCTGGTTCTCGATGAGGGTGAAGTAGGAGGCGCCGTTGAAGGCGTACGGGCCGAGGATCGTGAAGAAGTTGGGGAAGCCCGGGACGCTGACGCCCTCGTAGGCCTGGTAGCGGTTGGCGCCCCAGAACGCCTCGAGGTCGGCCCCGTCGCGGCCGCGGACGGGGAACGGCGGCATATTGCCCGGCTCGAAGACCTTGAAGCCGGTGGCGAGCACGAGGATGTCGAACGGCCTGTGCTCGCCCTCTGAGGTTCGCACGCCATCGGTCGTGATCTGCGTGATCGGCGCGGTCTCCAGCAGTACGTTCGGCCGGTTGAACGCCGGAAGGTAGTCGTTGGAGAAGCCCGGGCGCTTGCAACCGAGGCCGTAGCGCGGCGTGAGCTTGTCGCGCACCTCTGGGTCTCTGACCTGCCGGCGCAGATGGTGACGAGCCAAGCGCTTCGCCACCGCCCCCACGGGCACGACGGTGGCGTAGTGGGCGGCGACCGGGAAGGTGAGCTCGACGTAGGCCTGTGAGGCGAGCCGCATCGCCTGCTGCAACCCCGGAACCCGGCGCAGCACGCCGCGAGCCGCACCGGGCAGCGCTCCGTCGAGCTTCGGCAGGCACCAGATCGGAGTGCGCTGGAACACCGTCAGCTCGCGCACGTGCGTGGCGATCGACGGGACGAGCTGGACTGCCGAAGCGCCCGTGCCGATCACCGCGACGCGTTTGTCACGCAAGTCGACGGACGCGTCCCAGCGCGCCGTGTGCATCGTCGTGCCGGCGAAGTGCTCGAGTCCCGGGATGTCGGGGGGCTTCGGCTTGGTGAGAACGCCGGTCGCCCCGACCACGTGGCGGGCCGTCACGGTGTCGCCGGCCGCTGTCGACAGCCGCCACAGGTGGTTCTGGTCGTCCCAGGTCGCGTCCGTTACGCGCGTGCCGAACCGGATGCGCGAACTCAAGGAGTAGTGCTCGACGCACTCCTCCGCGTAGGCCTTCAGCTCCGAGCCGGGCGCGTAGACACGCGACCAGTCCGACTGCTGGCGGTAGGAGAACTGGTAGGAGAACGACGGGATGTCGACTGCGACCCCGGGGTAGGTGTTCCAGTGCCAGGCACCTCCGACGCCGTCGCCCTCCTCGAGCACGACCCATCGCTCGAGACCCGCGCGCGAGAGCGCGATCGCCATGCCTATCCCCGAGAACCCGGCACCGATGATCGCGACGTCGATGTCGGGCGTTGGCGCGGCGAGGGCATCGACGGTGGCGGCCACTCCCACATCATGCCTACGCCGCTCCGCGGCGGGCGGAGTATCGTCGCTCCGGAGGCCATCGAGCAGGGGAGAGAGCGCATGTCTACGATCGAGCACGGCACCACGACCGAGGCCGGCGATGCCGCCGCGATCCAAGAGCTGGGAGAGATCGTCGAACGCCAGCGAACGGCGTTCTTGGCCAATCCCTTCCCGGCGCTCGAGGAACGCCAAGCGCTCCTGATGGCCCTGGCCGGCATGGTCATGAGCAATCGCACGCAGATCGAAGAGGCGATGAGCTCCGACTTCGGCGTGCACCCCACGCTCGCTACGGATCTGATCGAGGTGCTGGGTGTGGCCGGGCGCGCCGCGTACGTGGCCGAGCAGGTCGAGGCCTGGATGGCGCCGGAGCCCCGCTACTCGGACCCCGCGCTCTACGGCAGCGGCCGTGCGTTCGTGGCGCCCCAGCCCAAGGGAGTCGTGGGCAACATCAGCCCATGGAACTTCCCGTTCGATCTGTCGCTCGGCCCCCTCGTCGAGATGCTCGCCGCGGGCAACCGCGTGGTGCTGAAGCCCTCCGAGCACTCTCCGGCCTGCTCGGAGTTGTTGCGCGACATGATCCGGGCGACATTCGACTCAGACCGCGTGGACGTCGCGGTCGGGGGCGTGGAGCTGGCCAAGGCGTTCACGCGCGTGCGCTGGGATCACCTGCTCTACACGGGCAGCCCGGAGATCGGCCGGCAGATCGCGATGACCGCGGCCGAGCAACTCGTTCCGGTGACTCTCGAGCTGGGCGGCAAGTGCCCGGCGATCCTCACTGAGGACTCGATCGACGCCGAGTCGATCAAGCAGGTGCTCGGCACCAAGGCCCTCAAGAACGGGCAGATGTGCATCTCGGTCGACTACTGCCTGGTGCCGCGAGAGAGCATGGACGACTTCGCCCGTCTCGCGAAGGAGCACGTGCGCGACAACATGCCGAGCTTCTACAACTCCGAGAACAACACCGGCATCATCACCGAGCGCCACCTCGAGCGGATTCAGAACCTGATCGAGGACGCCCAG
Organism: Solirubrobacterales bacterium; assembly: GCA_038200435.1. Taxonomy (GTDB): domain Bacteria; phylum Actinomycetota; class Thermoleophilia; order Solirubrobacterales; family Solirubrobacteraceae; genus JBBPXY01. The sequence continues at coordinate 5,134 of JBBPXY010000057.1, read as the reverse complement.
TCGCGCGGGTGCGACGTGCGGCCCCTCGAGGAGGGCGGCGAGATCGACGCGAACACGCGTCAGCTGCCCATGTCGCTCGTGCTCGACCCACCGGACGACCTTGCCCTCATGCAGGAGGAGATCTTCGGCCCGATCCTGCCGGTCAAGGCTTACGACAAGCTCGACGAGGCCATCGGACACGTCAACGCCGGTGAGCGCCCGCTCGCCCTGTACGTCTTCTCGAAAGACGAAGGGGTGGCCGACGACGTGCTGCGGCGCACCACCTCAGGCGGTGCGTGCGTGAACGCGGCCGCGGTGCACGGCGCGCTGCCGTCGCTTCCCTTCGGCGGCGTCGGGCAGAGTGGCACGGGCCGCCATCACGGTGTCGAGGGCTTTCGCGAGTTCTCGAATCCGCGCGGGGTCTTCGTGCGCGGCGAGGGTGACCTCATCGAGGCCTTCGCACCCCCGTACGGCGCCACGGCGCAGGCCGTGGTGGGCGCGGCGTTCGAGCAGGCCGGGCAGTAGCTCCCGGCTACACGGCCACCTGATCGACGCACCAGCGGGCGTGTTCGAGTAGCCGGTCCGGGGGGAACCGGTCGGGGTCGATGAGCACGAGCCGCGCGTACTCGTCGGCGATCGCCGAGAGCACCCGTGCGGTCAGCTCCGCGTCAGGGGCCTCACGATCCTGCATGAGCGCCGGCTGCACGGCCTGAGCCAGCCTCGCGAGGACGGCGGCACGACCGTATTCGATGCTCTTGCGCAGGAGCTCGGGCGCGCCCTGGGGCGGCATCAGCACGAGGCGCCACGTGGTGGGGTGGTCCCGGACCGCGTGCAGGTAGGCATGGAGGCTTTCGATCATGAGCTCGCGCGGAGAGCCTTCGCTCAAGTCGGCGAGCTCGGTCTTTGAGACCTGCACGAGGGCTCGCGCCATCTCGCGCTCGACCACCGCGGTCAGGAGGCCCGGGAGATCTCCGAAGTGCTCGTAGACGATCGGGCGGGAGATGCTCGCGTGCCGCGCGACCGACCTCATGGAGACGGCCGGGAACCCCTGATCGGAGACGATCGCGAGCGTGACGTCGAGCAGCTGCTCGCGGCGCTCGGAAGCGGTCATGCGGTTCGGAGCCGTGGTGAGAGCAGCCATTGCTGGGGGTCAGACTACGCTCTGGGTTGCCAGTATGTAACCTACATAGGTGCAACCTAGAGGACAGGGGTCTGAGGGCATGGCGCAGGAGCACGCGAAGGTGGTCATCGTCGGCGGCGGGTTCTCCGGCATCGCGATGGCGATCCGGCTCAAGCAGGAGGGCATCGACGACTTCGTCGTGCTCGAGCGGGCGGAAGACGTCGGGGGGGTCTGGCACTACAACAGCTACCCGGGCTGCATGTGCGACGTCCCGTCGCACCTCTACTCGCTGTCGTTTGCGCCCAACCCGAACTGGTCGCACACCTACTCGCCGCAGTCCGAGATCCGCGACTACCTGCGCTCCTGCGCCGACGAGTTCGGCATTCGCCCTCACCTCCGCACCGGTGTCGCGGTCGAGGCGGCCACCTGGCGCGAGGACGACGCGCGCTGGCAGGTGGACACGACCGCGGGAACGTTCACGGCAAGAGTTGTGGTGAGCGGCATGGGGCCCTTGACCGAGCCGAAGCTGCCCGCCGTTCCCGGGCTCGACCGCTTCGAGGGCAAGACGATGCATTCGGCGCGGTGGGATCACGACTACGACCTGAAGGGCAAGCGCGTGGCGTCCATCGGGACCGGCGCCTCAGCGATCCAGTACGTGCCGGAGATCCAGCCCGAGGTCGAGCAGCTTCACGTCTTCCAGCGCACCGCGCCGTGGATCATGCCCCACGGCGACCGCCCGATCAGCGATGTCGAGCGAGAGCTCTACCGCCGCGTCCCGCTCGCCCAGCGCCTCGTCCGCGCCGGTGTCTACGCCGGGAGGGAACTGCTCGTGCTCGGCTTTGCCAAGGAGCCCCGGCTGATGGGGCTGCTGGAGAAGCTCGCGCGCGCACACAGGAACAAGCAGATCTCCGATCCGGAGCTGCGCGAGAAAGTTACCCCCGACTACACGCTCGGCTGCAAGAGGATGCTTCCGTCGAACCGCTGGTACCGGGCGCTCGGCAAGCCGAACGTCGAGCTCGTGACTGGAAGTCTCAGTGAGGTGCGCGAACGTTCCGTCGTCGACGCGAACGGGGTCGAGCGAGAGGTCGACGCGATCATCTTCGGCACTGGTTTCCAGGTCACGGAAACGCCGTACGCCTACCAGCTGCGAGGCCGCGGCGGGCAGCTGATGAGCGACCTCTGGCAAGGCAGCCCGCGTGCCTACATGGGCACTTCCGTGCCGGGGTTCCCGAACCTCTTCCTGCTCCTCGGCCCCAACACGGGGCTCGGCCACAGCTCGATGATCTACATGATCGAATCGCAGGTCGAGCACGTGCTGCGGGCGATCAAGGCCGTGGACGGCGAAGAGGCGACCACGATCGAGATTCGGGCCGAAGCCCTTGCTGAGTACAACTCGGACGTGGATGAGCAGATGCGCGGCACGGTGTGGGACACCGGAGGCTGTACGAGTTTCTACATCGACAACACCGGTCGCAACGCCACCCTGTGGCCCGATTGGACCTGGCGCTTCAGGCAGCGCGCCGTGCGCTTCGACTCCGGCGCCTACACGGTGACCGGCGACACCAAGGTCCCGGTGGCGGCATGAGCGCCAAGCGCATCCTCATCACCGGCGCGGCCAGCGGCATCGGCGCCGCGACGAAGGCCGAGCTCGAGCGCCGCGGCGCTCGCGTCTCCGGCCTCGACTTGAACGCCGAACAGGAAGGCTTGATCGAGTGCGACGTGCGCGACCAGGCCTCGGTCGACCGCGCGGTGGGCGAGGCGATCGAGCGCCTGGGCGGCCTCGACGTCCTCATCAACAACGCGGGCCTCGCTACCCCACAAAGCGCCGGGCTGCCACCGGACGCAAGGGCTCTGGCGGTGCTCGACGTGAACCTCGTCGGTCCCTGGCGCGTGACGAGCGCCGCGCTGGCGGAGCTGCGCGGGACGCGCGGGCGGGTCGTCAACGTCGCCTCGGGCATGGCGTTCGTCGCCCTGCCCTTCGCACCCGCCTACGCCATGAGCAAGCACGGTGTGGTCGCCTACTCCGGCGCGCTCCGCCTCGAGCACGGCGACGCCATCTCGGTCACGACGGTCTACCCGGGCAACATCGACACCCCGATCCATCGCGACTCCATCGAGTTCGGGCTGAAGGTGTCCTCCTCGCAAGAGAGCATCGAGGACGCCGTGGCGGCACTCGTACGCGCCGCCCTCGACGATCCGCCTGCGCGCGACATCACGACCACGTGCACCGGCCGGCTCAACAACGGGGTGACGCGGTTCGCTCCGCGGCGCGTTGTCGACCGCATCCTGATCTCTCAAATGCGCAAGAACCTGAAAGGCCGTACGTTTGACGATCCGACGACCCCGTTGGCCGCCTTCGCGAGAAGGGTGACCGAGGGCGGGCGCTGACAGACGAGAGGGAGGCAGAGGATGCACGGACCAACGTTGTTCCGCGACCGGTCACGACCGGTGCAGGTCTTGCTGGGGGGTGTGATACCGGCCGTGATCGGAGTGGTCGCCGGGATCCTGCTCGGGGTTTCGACCACCGGCTACTGGGTGGTTGCCGCCGTTGCTGGCGTCGGTGGCTTCGTGTCCGGGTTCGAGCACGTCGACGGCTGGGGCGGCGCAGATCGTGGTTTCTTCGGCGGCCTGATCTACGGCGGGGCGCTGCTGCTCACGCACTACGTCACGGGCAAGCACGCCAAGGTCTCACTCGGCTCCTTCCCGCCGCTCCTGCCGGTCGTCACCGCCATAGTCGGGATGATCCTCGCCGGCATCGGGGGCTTCATCGCTCGCACGCGGCGCGCGCGCACGGGCAGCGCCGACGCCAGTGCCTGAACCCGCGCCGCGGGGGCGCAATCCGTTCTCAGAGTCCGGGGTCAGCCGCCGGGCCGAAGGTGTAGCCGAGTACGGCGGCCAGCCATCCTCGCTCGTGCACATGCTGCGCGCGAGTGTCGAGAGAGATCCTTCCGCGCTGGCCGTCGAGGAGGTCGGCGGCGAATCGGCGACTTACCAGCAGTTGTGGGACCAGTCCTCGCGGGTAGCCGGCGGCCTGCTCGAGCGCGGCCTGCAGCGAGGCGACCGCGTGGCCATCCGCCTCGGCAACGGCTTGGACTGGGTGCTGGCGTTCTGGGGCGCGCAGCTCGCCGGACTGGTCGCCGTCCCGATCAACACGCGCTTCAAGGACGAGGAGGTGCGCTACGTCGTCGAGGACTCCGGGAGCGCGTACGTCTTCGCTCCCGGTGAGCCGCTGCCCGACGGGGAGCCCGCCGTACCGGTCGAGGATGCCGCGCCCGAGGACCTGGCGGCGATCTTCTACACGAGCGGCACGACCGGCTTCCCGAAGGGCGCGATGACCACACACGCGAACTTCCTCGCCAACAGCGAGAACGCGGTGCGGTGCATCGGCATCGACCGCCGCGAGGGCGGCGGGCTCAGCACGCTCATCAACGTGCCGCTGTTCCACGTCACCGGCTGCAACAGCCAGCTGATCGTCCTGCTCGATCTCGGCGGCGCCGTCTACATCCTGACCAACCCGATGGATCTCGAAGGGTTCCTGCACACCGTCTCCGAGCGCAGGGTGAGCATGCTCACTTCGGTACCGGCGATCTACCACGCGCTGACTCGCCACCCGGCCTTTGAGCAGGCCGACCTGAGCAGCGTGCGGTGGGTCTCCTACGGCGGAGCACCGATCGCCGCGACCATGGTGCACAAGATCATGGAGTCGTTCCCCGACGCGCGGGTGGGCAACGGCTTCGGCCTGACGGAGACGTGTTCGCTCACCTCGTTCCTGCCTCACGAGGAGGCGGCCGAGCACGCCGACTCCGTGGGGTACGCGATGCCGGTCGTCGACATCGCGATCGACGACCCCGACGCGGAGACCGGAGTGGGGGAGCTCCTCGTTCGTGGCCCAAACGTCGTGCGCGGGTACTGGAACAAGGAGGAGGCCACCGCCGAGACGTTCGTCGACGGCTGGTTGCACACCGGCGATCTGGCGCGCATCGACGCCGACGGACTGCTCTACATCGTCGATCGCCAGAAGGACATGATCAACCG
>JBBPXY010000056.1:0-50608 GCA_038200435.1 Solirubrobacterales bacterium | reverse complement strand
TGCTCTTCGGACAGGTCCTCGCGTTAGCGTGCAACTTCATCCGGTGTCCTCCTTGAGACTGGTGGCTTCGACACCAACCAGCCTTCAAGGGGCACCGGATGACTACGGACCAACGCTCCTAGGAACTACAGCTAGGCGTCCCAAACTGCGTCTTAGGAAGGGAGCACGAAGTACGCGGAGCGACCTCCAGAACGTCCAGTGCAGCCTTCTACCCCCTATAGGGGGTACAGGGCTTCACAAGCCACTGGGCTCTCCCTTCCCCTCCGGATACCGCCCGAGCAACGCCAGCATCACGAGCGGGAAGAACCACACGACGTAGAGGTAGAACCAATGTGAGATGCCGAGCTGTAGGGCGATCAGCACGACGGCCCCGAGGGCCGCGACCTGGAAGATGTCGCGGCGGCGCGGCACGAAGGCGACGACCACCGCCAGCGCAGCTCCGGCCAGCTGGACGGCGAGCTCCGCTGCATGCGGCAGGCGCCACAGCCCCCAGACGGAGAACGGCGAGCCGCGAGAGCTCTGGTAGCCGATGGTGCTGTGGTAGACCGTGCTCGCGCTCGCCCCAGTGAGAACGGGCAGGCCGACCAGAACCGTGGTCGCCGCAAACGCCGCCGCGAAGACCGCGAGGGGCCTCACACGCACCTCGCCTGTACTGCGGGCGAGCAACGGAGCGAGAGCCAGAGGAGCGAACTTCGTGAACCCGGCCAGCGCCGCGAGCGCCCCCCGCCGGGCCGGGTGGGTAGCCGTCAGGAGGGCGAAGACGATCAGCAGCGCGACCAGCGAGTCGTTGGTGTTCGAGTCGAGCGTGAAGAGAGTGAACGGAAACGCCGCCCACGCGTAGGCGAGCGCGATTCCCAGGGTGGGCCCTCGCACGCGGCGGCCGAGCAGCCACAAGCCGAGCATCGTGAGCAGGTCGAAGAAGACCGACGCCGCGTGGGCCGCCGGCAGGTCGTCCCAGCGCCCGCTCCACCCAAACGTCCGCTCGAACGGGACGTAGGCCTCGTAGGAGGCCGGCCCGTAGGTGTCGCCGTGCGCGTTGTCCTTTGGGAACGCGCCGTACAGCCGGTCGCCCCCCGCGATCTTGTGCGCGCCGATCACACCCGCGTAACCAACATCGATCACGTTCGAGTCGGTCACGTTCAGCCCGATGCGAAAGCCGACGAGGAACACCAGCGCGATCGCCATCCACGACACCGGCACGGAGAGCCGCAGCGGCCCTGAGGGCCGGTTTCGGCCTCGGGCGAGGACGAGCATACGCACGAGGAGATAGAGGAGCACGGGGTAGGCGAGGGGGACCGACAGGCCGATCTTCCCGTGGGAGAAGAACGCGAGGGAGATGGACAGGCTCACGAGCACGAGCAGGTCGAGGTGCAGCCAGCGCCGCCAGCGCCGGCGGTCGACGAACGGGATCACGAACAACAGGCAGAGCGGTATCCACAGGTACAGCGCGCTCGCCTTTCGACCGAATGCCCCTGGGTAGCCGCGGGCCATCGTCCACGCGACCTGGAAGCCCGTCCACGCCTCCTGCACCGTGCCGGTCGCGTCGTTGATGGTGACCTGAGCGATCTCCTTGCCCTTCTTGCCGTAGTAGGAGACCTGCCAGCGCGTAGCGCCTTTCAGGAACGCGCTGCTGGTCAATCCGGGATGTGCGCGACGGGCGCCGCGCACCGATGGCACCCCGTCGGCGACGGCGATCACCCGGCGCGCGCTGAGGCGGTGGCCGGTGGGCACTGTCACGTCGCTGTTGGGCGAGCGCAGCGCGTTCGGATCCGTGGCAGTGCTCGCTGCGCGGGCAGCACCGGAACCCGCTGCGGCGAGCACGAGCAGCGCCGCCAGCAGGTGCGCCACGCGCATCAGTCTTCGAGGCCGAAGTGAGCGCAGACCATGGGCACGACGTCGCGCAGCGTCCACACCGGCTGAGCGTCGCGGCGGCTCGGGCCCGTGCCGCACCACAGCAGTGGGCCGAGGGAGTCGGAGTGGTGCAGCGACCCGTGGCTCCCGGCCCCGATGTGCCCCTGGCCGCCCCAGTCGATGAACTCGTAGCCGGGCCCGGCCGAGATGAGCACGTCGCCGGTGCGGGAGCAGGTCAGCGCCGCCCAAGCTCGCCGCAGCGCGTCGGGGTACTCGGGAGAATGAAGCGTGCCGTCGTCGATGCGCGCTTCGAGGGCGGCAAGGTCGCCTTCGACGCTCCACTCATCGCCCCGCTCGTCTCGCACGTCTCCCCCGGGCGCGAAGCGCAGCTCACCGCGCGAGGAGGAGAAGACGCCGCCGTTCTCGTCGGAGTGCATGACGACGTCGACGCCCTCAATGTCGAGAGACCGAGCGACCAGCTCCGGCACGAGCTCGTCGCGGCGCCCCTCGTCGAGGATGTAGAGCTGCGCCGAGCGCTGGGAGGGACACACGGCGATCTCGGGCTCACCGGGATCGACTCGCGAGGGAGCCGGGGTGAGGACGTTGAGGCCTTCGAACGCGGTGGTGATCGGAACGAGCGCCTCGACAAGCGCGTGCGCGTGGTCAGCGAGAACGATCATGGCGTACTCGGCGAAGAACGCGTCGGGGCCGCCGGCGGCGTGCATGAGACGCTCGAGCTGGCGGTCGGCCTCGGCGATCGACGTCACCTGTGCGTGCGGCCCGCGCTTGTGCGAGAAGGTGTCGTTGTCGGGCAGCGAGAACAACATGAAGTCGAAGAGGTCGTTCTCGATCATGTAGGCGCCCACGCAGCCCGAATGCTGATCGCGCGCCCCGGGCAGTCCGAGCTGGCCGCGGCAGCCCGTGCGCCGCGACGCGAAGATGTCGGCGTAGAAGAGCTCCTTCGGGCCGTAGACCGCATGGCGGAAGAGCGTTGAGGTCGCGAGCCGCGCGAGCGCAGACTCCCCCGAAACCTCGTGGCGGTGACGCCCGCGGTACATCAGGTAGGTGGTTCCCGCCGTGCGAACGCCGGCGTCGTCGAGATGCTCGAATACCGTGCGCACGTCGGTCGACAGGTGCGCGAGGTTCATGTTGTAGATCGTGTCGGTGAGCGAACGCACGAAGCCGAACTGGCGCGAGGCGCTGAAGCTCGACCCGTACTCCACGTAACGACTCTCCTCCCGGTGGTACCAGTTCATGCTCGGGATGAGGTGCTCGTCGACCCCGACCCCGGTCGCGATGCTCGCCGCACAGGCGGGCGTGACGGACGGGAAGGCGGCCACGCAGTCGTCGACGTAGGTGCCACGCTCCATGATCGCGGCCAGCGCCGGGGCCCGGCCGGAGGAGATGGCGCGCTCGAGCATCTCCGGCTTGCAGCCGTCGATCACGGTGAGGATCAGCTTGGGTGGGCGCTCACTCACCGCAGCACGCGCAGGCCCGCGTACTTGCGGCCCTCGCGGCGGCGGCCCGTCACGAGCAGCCACGCCACGAATGCGAGCGCGACGAGGCCGAACGGCGGCGCCAGAACGGACGCTCCGGCGACGACCAGGCCGGTCCCTTCGCCGTAGACCGGCAGGGCCGCGGCAGCGGCGCGGTCGAGGCGAGCTCGCACCCGGGAGAACAGGGAGCGGGTGGCCACCTGCGCGAGCGCGGCGCACGCCAGACCGGCGACGAGCCCGATCCAGGCGGGATGATGCTCGTCGGCCATCGAACCCGCGAAGAGCAACGCGCCGATGCCGATGCCGACGCCTCCAACCGCCGCGCCGATCGGCCCACCCTCGACTTGCTGGGGGCCGAGCCGGCGCTGAGCGATGACGTAGGCCACGAGCGCGACCGCCACGGCGAAGAGGAACGGCGTCTTCTCGAGGAAGGAGAACTTCGTGTGATCGAAGTCCACGCCGAGGTTGCCCGCGGCAAGAGCCCCCGCGAGCAGCGCGGGCAGGAAGGGGCGAATACCGGCGGCGACAGCCAGTCCGATCCCCTGAAAGATGACGAAAGCGAGGTGCACGGTGCGCTAGCTTGGAACTCCGATGAAGATAGACGACACCCCGAGGGAGTCGGCCTCCGGCGCCGAACTCCGGGGTGGAGGTCGATTCGCATGACGCGCAGGGAGACACCCGGCACGACGACGCGCCAGCTCGAGCGCTACGCCGGCCTGTTCGCGGGCCGCACGCGAGGGATGCGCTCCTCCGCGATGCGCGACCTCATGGCGATCACCGAACGGCCCGAGATCATCTCGCTCGCCGGCGGTCTTCCTGACACTTCGACGTTCCCGCCCGAGTCCTACGCCGCGCTCATGCAGACCGTCGCGGCCGAGTCGTGCGCGCGCGCGCTGCAGTACGGGCCGACGGAGGGCCTTGCGGTCGTGCGGCGTTGCATCCAGCAGGTGATGGCCGCCGAGGGCATGACGATCGACTCCGACGACGTGCTCGTCACCACTGGTGGCCAGCAGGTGATCGACCTGCTGTGCAAGACGCTGATCGACCCGGGCGACGTCATCGTCGCCGAGGCGCCCACCTACCCGGGCGCGGTGCCGGCGTTCAGCGCCTACGAGGCCGACGTCGTGCAGATCGAGGTGGACCGCGACGGAATGCGTGTCGATGACCTCGAGCAGACGCTCGACCGTCTGGAAGCCGAGGGGCGGCGCCCGAAGTTCATCTACACGATCCCGAACTTCCAGAACCCCGCCGGGGTCACCATGTCGCTCCCGCGGCGAGAGCGTGTCGTGCGCATCGCTCGCGAGCGCGAGCTGATCGTGCTCGAGGACAACCCATACGGCTTGCTGCGTTACGAGGGGGAGCGCCTTCCGACCCTGTTCGAGCTCGACGGCGGCGACTTCGTCGTCTACCTCGGGACGTTCTCGAAGATCCTCTCACCGGGCGTGCGCCTGGGCTGGACGGTCGCGCCGCGGCCGATCCTCGAGAAGATGAACATCGGCAAGCAGTCGGCGGATCTCTGCTCATCGTCGATGACTCAGCACTTCGTCGCCGCCTACTTCGATGCCGGGCCGTGGGACAAGTACCTGCGCTCGCTGATCGAGATCTATCAGCGGCGGCGCGATGTGATGCTCGACGCTCTCGCCGAGCACTTCCCGCGTGAGTCGGAGTGGACGCATCCGCACGGCGGCCTCTTCATCTGGGCGACGCTACCCGGCTACATCAACACGACCGACCTGCTCGCGCGCGCCCTGCAGGACAACGTGGCGTTCGTCCCGGGCCGCGCGGCGTTCGTCGACGGGCGCGGCGGCTCGTCAATGCGCCTCAACTTCTCCGGAGTGAACGAGGACGAGATCCGTGAGGGCATCCGGCGCATCGGCGCCGTTGTCTCGGAGCAGGTCTCTCTCTACGGGACGCTCACGGGCGCGCACCCCGCACCCGCGCAGGAGCCCGCTCCGCGCGAGGCCGATCCCGACCTGGCCGAGGTGCTTCAGCTGCCGCAGCGGCCCGAGCGCGCGAAGCGGGCGCGACCGTGAGCCGTGTCGCTGTGCTCCAGGGCGGGCGGTCGCTCGAGCGGCAGGTGTCGCTACGTTCCGGCGCGCGGGTGCAGGACGCGCTCGAGCGCCTCGGGCACGAGGTGCTGGGGCTCGATGTCGGGCACGACCTCGTCGAACGCCTGCGCGAAGGCGAGCCCGACGTGGCGTTCGTGGCGCTGCACGGCCGCGACGGAGAAGACGGGACGGTGCAGGAGCTGCTCGAAGCGCTGGGCATCCCGTACACCGGCTCGCGCGTGTCGGCGTGCATCCGCTCGGCCGACAAGGTGCTGGCCAAGCACGTGATGCGCGACGCCGGCATTCCCACGCCCGACTTCCATTCGTTCAACGAGACGGCGTTCAAGGAGCTCGGCGCGGCACAGGCGCTCGGAGCGATCGAGGAGCGCCTCGAGTTCCCCATCGTCGTCAAACCGGCGGGCCAGGGCTCGGCGCTCGGCATCAAGTTCGCGCGTACTCCCGCCGACGTGCCGACGGCGCTCGTCGCCGCCTTCTCCTACGACCGCAAGGTGCTGCTCGAGCGCCACGTGCACGGCCGTGACCTGGCCATCTCGGTGCTCGACGGGCCGAGCGGTCCCGAGGCCCTTCCCATCGTCGAGGCCGTCCCACGCGAGGAGGACTTCTACGACTTCACTGCGCGCTACGAGATCGGCCGGACTCGCTTCGAGTGTCCGGCGCAGCTTGATGATGCCGTCGCCGCCCGGGCGCGCGAAGTGGCGCTCGAGGCCTACGGCGCGCTCGGGTGCAGCGGCTTCGGCCGGGTCGACGTGATGCTCGAGGAGGCGACCGGCGACCTCTTCGTGCTCGAGCTCAACCCGATTCCCGGGCTGACCGAGACGAGCCTGCTGCCGCAGGCGGCAGAGGCCGCCGGGCTTGCGTTCGCCGAGCTCGTCGAACGGATAGTGCAGCTCGCGTTGCCTGTGGCGCGGTAGCGCCACAGGCGAGCTCGGCCTACTCCTCGCCGGCGAAGTCCTCCGGCGAGACCTGGTCGAGGAAGTCCTTGAACTTCTCGACAACCTCTTCGGTGTCCTCGACCTCGTGCTCGAACTCGATCGCCGATTCGGCGATGACCTCCTCAGCCGCGAAGATCGGCGCGCCGGCACGGACCGCGAGGGCGAGCGCGTCGCTGGGCCGGGAGTCGATCTCAAGCTCACGGCCGTTCACCGCGAGGGTGATCGACGCGTAGAAAGTGTTCTCACGCAGTTCCGTGACCGCCACGCGCGTGCACGAAACTTCGAGCTCCCCGAGGACCTCAGAGATCAGGTCGTGCGTCATCGGCCGCGGCGTGCTTGCGCCCTGGAGCTTCATGAGGATGGCTGCGGCCTCGGGATGGCCGATCCAGATGGGCAGGAACTTGTTCGAGTCGGCGGTCTTCAGAAGCACGATCGGCTGCTTGCCGACCATGTCGAAGCTCACGCCATAGATGACCATCTCCTGCACCAAACGGCTCCTGAGCGGGGGGGCGGGAGTATAGGGACGAGGTGGGCACCGTTCCGACGCACCGGAAAGCGGGCGAGGTGTTGTCGGCAGGTTCGGGCGGTGCTGCGGGCGGGTCCTGTCAGAGGTCCCTGACCCGTTCTCGCTTACGCGAGAATCGGCAGTAGGACCACTGTCACCCGCCCGATGATCCGCCATACGCGCGAGCCCGCGGCGGTCGGTGAGCAACCGCCGACCCCTCGACCTGAGCTACGTAGAGGTCTAACTGCACAGTGGGCGATCCAGGACTCGAACCTGGGACCTCTTCCTTATCAGAGAAGCGCTCTAACCGACTGAGCTAATCGCCCGCATCGCCCGCCGTGACGGCGTTCCGCCCCCTGCAGACCGGCGAAGCTTAGCGCCGCTCGGCCCCGCGGTTCTAGTGCGACGGCGTGGCCGCGCCGAGCCGCTCGGCGACTTCGAGAGCCTCCTCCACCGAGTCGAACGACATCTGCACCCGGCAGCCTCCCGAGCGCGGTACGGACGCCCGGACGTCGGTGCCGAGGAAACCTCCGAAGGCGGTCGACACGCGCGCCATGGCCTCGACAACGTCGGGGTGTTGCGCCGGCGTGCGGAGACGGCTGACCCGCGGCTCCTCCGCGACTCGGGCGCGGGCCTCAAGCTCTCGGACCGACCATCCGTGCTCCGCGGCGTCACGGGCCAGGCGCCGCCGGTAGCCGTGGTCCTCGGCCATGAGCAGAGCGCGTCCGTGGCCCTCCGACAAGTTGCCCGCCTCGATCAGCGAAAGGGCTTCGTCGGGAAGATCGAGCAGGCGGAGCAGGTTTGACACGGCGACACGGCTGCGCCCCACGCGCTGCCCGACGGACTCGCGGGTCAGCCCGAGCTCCTCCACGAGCGCGGCGCAGGCCCGGGCTTCTTCGACAGGGTTGAGGTCCTCGCGCGCCATGTTCTCGATCAGCGCGATCTCGAGCGCCTCCGCGTCGGCTCGGGCGCGGACGAGCGCCGGGATCGTCTCGAGCTCCGCCAGGCGAGCAGCGCGCCAACGCCGCTCTCCGGCGATCAGCTCGAAGCGGCCGCCGAGGAGTGGGCGGACGAGCACCGGCTGCAGGACGCCGCGGGCCTTGAGCGACTCGGCGAGGCGTGCGAGTGCGTCCTCCTCGAAGTGGCGGCGCGGCTGCCGCGGGCTCGCGGTGATCAGCTCGACCGGGAGGTCACGCAGTTCCTCGCCTTCGTTGCCCGGCGTCGCGGAGAGGATGGCGGCCAAGCCGCGCCCCATGCCACGGGGGCGCTCAGCCACGGGCGGTCACCTCCTTGGCCAACTCGAAGTAGGCGTCGGAACCCGCGCAGTGTGGGTCGTGGTGGATCACCGGGCGGCCAAAGCTCGGGGCCTCGCCGACGCGCACATTCCGTGGGATGACGGTCTCGAACACGAGCGAGGGGAAGTGCTCGCGGACCTCCCGCTCGACGTCCTGGGCCAGACGCGTACGCGCGTCGTGCATCGTCAGCAGCATGCCCGCCACGGTCAGGCGCGGGTTGAGCTCGCGGCGGATGAGGCCGAGCGTGTCGAGCAGGCCGGCGAGACCCTCGAGCGCGAAGTACTCGGCTTGCACGGGCACGATGACCTTGTCCGCTGCGACGAGGGCGCCGACTGTTAAAGGGCCCAGCGATGGCGGGCAGTCGAGGAACGTGAAGGAGTAGCGGTCGACCACCGGGGCAAGTGCCTCGCGCAGGCGGGTCTCCGAGCCGGGCAGCCGCGGGAGCTCGATCGAGGCCGCGGCCAAGTCGGGGCTGGCTGGAGCGAGCGCGAGCCGCTCGATGCTGGTCGGGCAGATCGTCTCGTCCATCGTGGCTTTGCCAGACAAGACGTCGTAGACGTTCGGCTCCGCGTCTTTCGCGGCACCCAGGCCCACCGTGGCGTTGGCCTGCGGGTCGATGTCGACCAGCAGCGCCTCGTAGCCCGCCTCAGCGACGCAGGCAGCGAGGTTCACGGCGGTGGTGGTCTTGCCGACCCCGCCCTTCTGGTTCGCGATCGCGTAGACACTGCCCACGCGCAGGAATCTACTGGCGCACGCGGTCGGACTCGGGCGCCGCCAGCGGCCGCTTCACGGCCATCCCAGGCCGTCGCGGATACCCGGACGGCGTCGCCCGAACCTTGCGCAGGACGTGGAGATGGCGATAATGCGCGTCGGCGTAGGGGCGGACTCTGCGGACCTGCGTCAGCTCCATCCCGAGGACTTCGGCGGCGGCTACTCCAGCGGCCTCTTCCTCCCGGACGCGGCGGCCTTTCCAGGCTACGAGGGACCCTCCGACCCGCAACAGCGGAGCGGCGTACTCGACGAGCACGGGCAGCGCCGCAAGGGCTCGCGCCGCGACAACATCGAAACGGCCGATCCCGGCCGGCCAGGCCTCGGCGCGCTCGCAGACGACCGAAGCGCGTTCGGACAGCCCCATGGAGTCGATCGTGCGCTCCAGATAGGCGCATTTGCGGCCCGTGCTCTCGACGAGCGTCATCTGCGCGCCCGGGAGCGCGACGGCCAGGGCGAGCCCTGGCAGGCCGGCCCCCGCCCCCAGGTCTGCGATCACGGCGGCCTCGGCCACCTCGGGGAGCTCGAGGGCCACCAGCGAATCGGCGAGATGAGCGTCGATCGCCTGCTTCCGAGCGTGGATCGTCGTCGGGGCCTCGGGGTCAGCCAGGGCATCGAGGAGTAGCGAAAGCCCGGGGCGTGCGGTGGTCGGCAGACCGTGAGCGCGGGTCAGCGCCGCGAGGGCGCGCTCCTCGCTACTCACGCGGGGGCGCGAGCCTGTGCGCGCGCGATGAAGTCGGCGTAGCGGTCGCGCATGTCGTCGAGGCGAGCTGACGCATAACCGTCGATCTCGGGCCCGAGCGCCGACTCGAGCACCGGAAGAACGTCTTCCACAAGCGCCCGGCCGCGCGCCATCCACTGGAAGTACGAGCGATTACCGTGGTGGTAGGGGCCGTACAGCTTGGAGCGCGGAAACGTGCGCTCGAGCCAGCGGAAGAGGGCCTCATGGCGCGTGTGCATGCGCAGAGTCACCTGCGGCTGCTTGCCATCGCCCCCGAACGATCCTTCACCGATGAGGACACCGATGAGCAGCCCCCGCTCGAATTCGGTGAGAGGAATCTGTTTCACCGTCATGTAAAACGTGAAACGGTCGGCCGATTAGGACAGTGGCGAGACGACGAGACGCCGCTCGGGCTCATCGCCTTCGCTGTGCGTCTCCACTCCGCCGCGCTCGCGCAGGTGCTCGTGCACGACGCGCCGCTCGACCGCGTTCATTGGCTCGAGCTCGACCGGCCGACCGAGGCGAGCCGCGTCGTCCGCCGCCCGCTCCGCGTCGTGCTTCAGCGTCGCTGCACGCCGGTCGCGATAGCCCGCCGCGTCGACGATCAAGCGCTTGCGCTCCTCCCCGCCGCGAAAGGCGACGCGGTAGGCGATGTGCTGCAGGGCGTCGATCGTCTGCCCGTGGCGGCCGATCAGAAGGCCCAGGTCATCGCCCTGCACCTCCACCGTGATCGCGTCGTCGTCCTCACGGATCTCGATCTCTCCATTCAGCCCAAGTGCCTCGACCACGCGCTCCGTCAGGACGCGAGCTCGCTCGCTCGCTTCGGCGCTTGTCGCCATCAGCGCCGGCGCCCGGAGCGCTTCTTCTTCTTGCGCGGCGGGGGCGGGGGGGAACCACCCTTCGGCGCTCCGCCGTTCGTGGCCGGCTTGGCGGCCGGACTCGCCACAGCGGCGACGGCGCCACCCGAAAGCATCTTCCTGAGGCCTCCACCGCCCTCGTCATCCGCGCTGGAGCTCTTCGTCGCGGGCTCCGGCGCCTTCATCGGCCCTACGCGCTTCTTCACGATGTACTGCTGCACGATGGTCCAGCAGTTGGTGGTGATCCAGTAGACGATCAGGCCGGCGGGGAAGGACAGGATGAACGACACGAACACCAAAGGAAGCAGCAGCATGAGGTTGCGCTGCTTCTTGTCGGTGGTGACCGACATGAGCAGGGTCGAGGCGACCTGCGACCCGACGTACATGACGATGAGGACGATCAGGATGGTGCCCGTCGCCTTGTTCGTCAAGTCGGGGATACCCAGAAAACCATGGTCGGCACCCGGCCCACAGGGCACCGTCTTGCCGCCTCGAGCGAGGATCCCGGCGCCGCGCTGCACGTCCTGGCAGATGTCGAAGCGCAGGTCCTGGCGCAGCATGTAGAACAGCGAGATGAAGACCGGCATCTGGAACAGCAGCGGGAGACACGACCCGAACGGGTTGACCTTGTTCTCCCGGTAGAACTTCATCATCTCCTGGTTGAGCCGCTGCTTGTCGTCCTTGTACTTCGCCTGCAGCGCCTTCATCTCGGGTTGCATCCGCTGCAGGCCCTGCATCGAGCGGAACTGGCGCAGCGTCAGAGGGATGAGAGTCGCGCGGATGACGACCGTGAGCAGGATGATCGACAGACCCCAGCCGGCACCCAGGTCGTGGAAGCGCAGCAGAATCCACTCGAACGCCTTGATCAGCGGCGAGAGGACATCGGCGATCGGGTTGCTGGCGAGGACGGGGGTCACGGGCTACCGCACGGACGGTCGGCGCGTGAACAAGGCCTGCGAGTGCACCGGATCGAAGCCTCCATGGCTCCAAGGGTTACAACGCAACAGTCGCCACGCGGCGAGAATTGAGCCTCGCAGTATGCCGTAGTCCCCCAGTGCCCGGGACGCATAGGCCGAGCAGCTCGGCTCGTAACGGCACCGCTGCGGCAGCGCCGGCGACACGAAGCGCTGATAGCCGCGGATCACGGCATGCAGCACCCTCACGCCGCGTGCTCCTCCTCGCGAGCGCTCGCACGCGCGAGGAGCTCTCCGAGCGCTTCTCCGATGCCGGCCAATCCGCTCCGTTCAGCCAGCTCGCGCGCGTCGGGGCGGGCCACCACGACGAAGTCGTAGCCAGCGCGGAGGTCGGACACGTGCGACTGGAACGATTCCCTCACGAGCCTCTTGACGCGGTTGCGATCCACCGCACCGCCGACCTTGCGCGAGACCGATAGCCCCAGCCGTGCCGGCTCCTCGTCGCCGCGGGGGAACGCGTAGAGCACGAGAAAGCGGTTCCCGTGCGACCTTCCCTGGCGGTAAGCGCGCTCGAACTCGGCACTGCGCGAGAGCCGGCCGCGGCGGGGCGGCCGCGGCGAGGAGGTCACTAGACCGTGAGGCGCTTGCGGCCCTTCGTGCGCCGGCGCTTGAGCACCGCACGCCCGGCACGCGTCTGCATCCGGGCTCGAAAGCCGTGGGTGCGCGCGCGCTTGCGCTTCTTGGGCTGGTAAGTGCGCTTCACAAGGAGTCCTAGAACGACCGCGCGGCAACTACCACAGCGGGCGGCAAGTGTAGCGCCGAAGGGCTCTGTCAACACGCCGTGCACACCGCGCCAACAGGGCCCGAAGAACCGGGTTTTGCGCTTTTCCCCGCGATTTGCGAGCTGCCTTCCGCTGAAGGCTCCGAGGCGCCCGGGATCACCGCTATATTCGCGCCGCGCGGCGCCTTGCGGCCGCTCCTCGCCAAGACTTGCCAGAGTGCCCGAGCCCGGGCCCGGAGGCCCCTGCCTGTGCCCGACCCACGCCCGCTGCCCGCACTCTGGACCAACGTCCAGGACCAGCTCCGGCGGGCGGTCGGCGAGAGCACCTACGCACTCTGGTTGGCACCTCTTGAGCTCCGAGGCCGCGAGGGCGACGTACTTCTCCTCACCGCACCCGACGAGATCCGCTCCTGGGTGTCCGATCGCTTCGCGCGCGTGCTTCAGAGCTGCGTCGCCGCGGAGCTCGGCCCGGAGGTGACGACCAGCATCGTGCCGGCTACCGAGGCTCCCCCTGCACCGAGAGCTGCCCGGACACCGTCGTGGAGCAAGCCCGAGCCGATGCCCACCCTCAATCCGAAGTACGGGTTCGAGCAGTTCGTCATCGGCGACACCAATCGCATGGCGCACGCGGCCGCACTCGCCATCGCCGAGATGCCCGGTCAGGCCTACAACCCGCTGTTCATCTACGGCGCGCCCGGACTGGGCAAGACACACCTCCTGCACGCGATCGGCAACTACGTGACCGCCCACGACGCCTCGTTGAGCGTCCGCTACGCCACGGTCGAGAGCTTCACGAACCACTTCGTCCACTCCTTGCAGTCCGGCAGCACCGATCAGTTCAAGGCGAGCTACCGCGCGAGCGACGTCCTGCTGATAGACGACATCCAGTTCCTTCAGAGCAAGGCGCGCACCGAAGAGGAGTTCTTCCACACCTTCAACGCGCTCTACGAGTCGGGTAGCCAGTTGGTGCTCACATCCGACCGGCCGCCACGCGACCTCGCCGCGCTCGAGGACCGCCTGCGCGAGCGCTTCGAGTCCGGGTTGGTCACCGACATCCACCCCCCCGACATGGCGACTCGCCTGGCGATACTCCGTAAACGCGTGCAACACGACAGGATAACGCTGGCGGACCCTCAAGCACTCGAAGTCATCGCCGAGCGCATCACTGCGAACGTGCGTGCTCTGGAGGGAGCGCTGGTCCGCGTCGTCGCCTACCACTCCCTGACCCGGCGATCGATCGACGCGGCGCTCGCCCGCGAAGTCCTCGACACCCTCTACCCCGCGGCCCGCCGCCGGCCGAGCCGCTCAGTGCACGAGGTGCAAAGAGCCACCTGCGAGGCCTTCTCGATCTCGCTCGAAGAGCTCCTTTCCGCGCGCCGGTCCCAGCGCCTGGCCTGGCCTCGCCAGGTCGCCATGTACCTCGCGCGCGAGCTGACCGACCAGACCCTGCCGGCCATCGGACGCGAGTTCGGCGGCCGCAACCACACAACCGTGATTCACGCCTGTAAGCGCACTGCCGAACGGATCGGCGCCGACCGCGAGGCCTACTCCATCGTCAACTCCATCACCCAGCGTCTCCAGGAGCCCCATGGCGACCGTCTCGACTGACACACTTGCCGACACCTCCATCTTCCTTTGTGAGCAGATAACCCGCATTCTGCGCCGGTATCGCCGCTCCACCAACACTTGCCTCCTTCTTATGACTTCTTCCGTAATTCCTTTCTCATGAAGATCTCTGTCCCCCGCGACGAGCTGTTCGCTCAGCTTCAGACGGTAAGTCGTGTCGCCTCCACCCGTAGTGCGATTCAGGCTCTGTCCGGAGTCGAGCTCGCAGCCACCTCCGCCGGCGCGGAGCTGCGCGCGACCGACATGGAGGTCGGTCTGCGGCTCCCGCTCGCCGCCGAGGTCGAGCGCGAGGGGACGGTGGTCCTTCCTGCCCGCCTCCTCGTCGACGTGGTGCGTGCGCTTCCCGCCTCCAAGGTGACCCTCGAGCTGCGCACCTCCGAGCAGGACATCGAGCTCGTCTCCGGCGGTGCGACCTTCCACATCCGCACTCTGCGGGCCGAGGACTTCCCCCCGCTGCCCGAGCCGGGTGGGGATGCTGTCGTCTCGGTACCCGCGGAGGCCTTCGTCGCCACAGTCCAGAAGGTGGCTCGCTCTGCCTCGCGGGACGAGACACGGCCGGTGCTCACCGGGATCCTCGTGTCGGCCTCGGAGAAGGAGCTCCGGATGGTCGCCACCGATTCCTATCGGCTGAGCATCAAGGAGACCGCGCTCGAGGCGCCGCTCGACGGCGCCTTCGAGGCCAACGTGCCGGCGCGCGCGCTGCAGGAGCTGGCCCGTATCGCACAAGGCCGCGAGGGCGACCAGCTCACTGTGGGCGTTCGCCAGAACCAGGTCGTCTTCGAGCTCGGCCGTGTGGTGCTCTCCTCGCGGTTGATCGACGGGCAGTTCCCCAACTACCGGCAGCTCCTCCCCGACGCCTATGAGCACGAGCTGACCATCGCCGGCGCGGAGCTGACCGATGTGGTGCGCCGCATCAGCCTGCTCGCGCAGAAGAACGCGCCGCTGCGGCTCGCGTTCGCTCCGGGCGAGCTGACCGTGTCGGCGCAGACGCCTGACGTCGGCGAGGCGCGTGAATCGATGCCGGTCCGCTTCGAGGGCGAACCACTCGAGATCGGGTTCAACCCCGACTTCCTGCGCGACGGCCTGGAGAGCGTCGAGTCGGGCGACGTCACGCTCGCGCTCATCAGCCCTCTACGGCCGGGCCTGATTCGCGCGGCTGACGGCAGCGGCTTCCAGTACCTGATCATGCCGATCCGGCTGAACGTCTGATCTCGAGGTGCGGGTCACGCACCTGAGCGTTCGCGGTTTCCGCTCCTACGCCGCGGCGACCCTGACGCTCGGCGAGCGGCTGACGGTGTTGAGCGGCCCCAACGGGGCGGGCAAGACCAACCTGCTCGAGGCGCTCTACTTCGGATGCGTCGGGCGCTCCTGCCGCACGTCGAACGAACGCGAGCTGGTGCGCTTCGGCGAGAGTGTCGCGCGGGTGGAGGTCTCGGCCCAGAGCGCGACCGGGCCGCACGAGTTGAGCGTCGGCTTCTCACCCGGCGATGCGAAGAAGATGAACGTGGACGGCGTCGGGGTTGAGCGTCTGCAGGATGCGCCCGAGCGCCCTTTGGTGGCGGTGTTCCTCCCTGATCGCCTGGAGCTCGTCAAGGGCACGCCGCAGGTCCGGCGTGCTCACCTCGACCAGGTCGTCGCCGCCCTCTGGCCGGCCCGCGTGGCCAACCGCCGCCGCTATGCCCGTGCTCTGGCGCAGCGCAACGCGCTGCTTGGTCGCATCCGCTCAGGCGCGGCCTCCCGAGACTCGCTCGGTGCCTGGGACGCAGAGCTGGCCCGCCACGGCATCGCGCTCATGGCCGATCGCGCTGCCACGGTTGAGGAGCTCTCCTCGCGGTTTGCCGCCAGCGCCGGCGACCTCGGCCTCGACGGTGAGCCGGAGCTGGGCTACCGGCCGCGCTCGCACGCCACCGACGCGAGCGAGCTGGCTTCGGAGCTCGCCGAGCGGGTAGAGCTCGATCTCACCCGCGGGTTCACTTCACACGGCCCGCACCGGGACGACCTGGTCTTGCGCCGCGCCGGTCGCGAACTGCGCGCCTATGGGTCCCAGGGCCAGCAGCGGCTCGCGGTGCTTGCGCTGCTGCTCGCCGAGCGCGCAGCCATCGCCTCGACCCGCGACGCGCCGCCGTTGATGCTGCTCGACGATGTTCTGAGCGAGCTCGATCCTGATCGCCGCGCGATGCTCGTCGACCTGCTCGTTGCCGGCGGCCAGAGCGTGATTACCACGGCGGACCCCGCCGACCTCCCGTCGGGCGGAAGAGTCGGTGTCACGCACATCGCGGTGAGAGACGGTGCGGTGGTGCCGGTGGCTTCCGGTGATGTGCCTGCGCTCGAGGCTGCCGCGTGAGGCGTCGCGCACCGCGACCAGTCGGGTCGGCCGTCACCGCGCTGGCCGATGAGCTCGTCCCGGCCACGCCGCTGGCAATGATCCAGCGGGCGTGGCCCGAGGCAGTTGGAGAGCTCATCGCCGCCGAAGCGCACCCCGCCGCGGAGCGTGGCGGGGTGGTCACCGTGACGTGTTCCTCCGCGGTCTGGGCGCACGAGCTCGACCTCATGTCGCCCGTGCTCATGGAGCGTTTGAACGCGTCGATGAGCGGCACTGTCGTCACTCGCCTGCGCTGCCGGGCGGCGCCCGTGCGAGGTCCTCGATGACACCTCCTCCCAATCTCTCCGCACGCCGTCACCAAAAGCGCTCAATTGCAGGACTTTCCGTACTGTCTGCGCAGCCCTTGAGACACCCTCTCCTGCTATCCTTATGTCTACTTAAGCACCCCGCCCCGGCACGCTGTGAGACGCATGCGGTCGGGGCGTTCCCACGTCATCGGAGGGGCTTTGGCCACGGATAACGGCGGCAAAGACAAGCCACGCAAGGATGCGGGCTACGACGCCCAGGACATAACGGTCCTCGAAGGTCTCGAGGCGGTACGCAAGCGGCCCGGTATGTACATCGGTTCGACGGGTGTCCGTGGCCTTCACCACCTCGTTTACGAGGTGGTCGACAACTCCGTCGACGAGGCCCTCGCCGGTCACTGCAGCGAGGTTTCCGTGACCATCCATCCCGACAACTCGGTGACTGTTGTCGATGACGGTCGCGGCATCCCTGTCGCGACCATGAAGAAGGAAGGCAAGCCGGCAATCGAGGTCGTGCTCACCGTCCTGCACGCCGGCGGCAAGTTCGGAGACGGCGGCGGCTACAAGGTCTCGGGCGGTTTGCACGGCGTTGGCGTCTCCGTCGTCAACGCTCTCTCCGAGCACCTCTGGGTCGAGGTGCGCCGCGACGGGCACTCCTGGAACCAAGAATACGCGCGCGGCGCGCCGCAGAACCAGCTGCAGAAGGGCGCGCCCACCAAGAGCACGGGCACCGCGATCACGTTCCTCCCCGACCTCGACATCTTCGAGTCCCTCGAGTTCGAGTTCGATGTCCTCGAGCAGCGGCTCCGTGAGACGGCGTTCCTCACGCGTGGACTCAAGATCACCTTCGAGGACAACCGCGGGGAAGGCCGCCGGGCCGAGTTCCGCTACGAGGGAGGCATCGAGGACTTCGTCGCCTATCTCAACGAGAACAAGGACCCGATCCAGAAGAAGATCGTCTTCTTCGAAGGCGAGAGCGGCGAGGGCGCGGTCGAGGTCGCCATGCAGTGGAACTCCTCCTACCAGGAGTCGATCTTCTCCTTCGCGAACAACATCAACACGCACGAGGGTGGCTCCCACCTATCCGGCTTCCGCGGCGCCCTAACCGGCACGCTGAACAAGTACGCGCGCGACAAGGGGCTGCTCAAGGAGAAGGACGAGAACCTGAGCGGCGAGGACGTGCGCGAGGGCCTCACCGCGGTCATCTCCGCCAAGCTCGCTGACCCCCAGTTCGAGGGCCAGACGAAGACCAAGCTCGGCAACCCTGGCATGCAGGGTTTCGTCGCGTCCATCGTCAACGCGCGCCTCGCTGAGTTCCTCGAGGAGAACCCCTCCGAGGCGAAGGCGATCATCCTCAAGGCGGTGCAGGCCGCACAGGCCCGTTCGGCGGCGCGCAAGGCCCGCGACCTCACGCGCCGCAAGTCCGCGCTTGAGAACTCGACACTTCCCGGCAAGCTCGCCGACTGCTCCGTGAAAGATCCGTCGCTGGCCGAGCTCTTCGTGGTCGAGGGCGACTCCGCCGGCGGTTCGGCCGTGAGCGCCCGCGACCGCTCCACCCAGGCCATCCTCCCCCTGCGCGGGAAGATCCTCAACGTCGAGAAGAGCCGCATCGACAAGGTGCTTGCCAACACGGAGATCCAGGCGCTGATCACCGCGATCGGCACCGGGGTGCGCGAGGAGTTCGATATCGAACGTGCCCGGTACCACAAGGTCGTCCTGATGACCGACGCCGACGTCGACGGAGCCCACATCCGCACGCTGGCGCTGACGCTGCTCTTCCGTGAGATGCAGCCGCTGATCGAGGCGGGCTACGTCTACATCGCGAAGCCTCCGCTCTACCGGATCAAGCAAGGCCGGCAAGACCGCTACATCGAGAAGGAAGGCGACCTCGAGGAGATCGTGCTCGGGGACAAGCTCGAGAAGTTCGAGATCTTCGACCGTTACAACACGCCGCTCAAGTTCACCGAGACCCGCTGGAAGAAGTACACCCGGCTGCTCAAGCAATACGAAGGCTGGTCCTCAGCGCTGCGGGCCGAGCACGGACAGGACATCGTCACGTTTCTCGACTCCTCCGGGGTGCTCGCCGCTCACGTCGCAGGCCGCGACGAGCTCGTGCGCCTACTGGCCGAGGCCGACGAGGACGGCACGCCCTACACGACGGAGATCAAGGATCAGAGCACTGACGTGCTGCAGGTCCGTGTCGTGGAGACGCGCAGCGGTCTCGCCCGTCTCCTGCGCATCCCTTTGGCGCTGCTGGACTCGGTGGAGTACCGCCATCTCCGCGACGTCCACGAGCAGCTCGCGGCCCTGGTGGGGCACGCGCCGTATTCCATGAAGCTGGGCGAAACCCGCGACGAGGCGGTCTCGTTCGAGGACCTGCGGCCGCGCGTCATGGCCGTCGCCCAGAAGGGCGTCGACTTCTCCCGCTTCAAGGGGCTCGGCGAGATGAACCCCGATCAGCTCCGCGAGACGACGATGGATCCGGCGTCGCGCACGCTGGCCCAGGTCACCCTCGAGGACGCCACGGCCGCCGACCGAGTGTTCTCGATGCTCATGGGCGACCAGGTCGAGCCGCGCCGCGACTTCATCGAGTCCAATGCACGCTCCGTGGTGAATCTCGATGTGTAGGTCATGAGCACTCCCGATCAGCTGACCGGCGGCAACATCGAGCCCCGCGGGCTCGAGGAGGAGATGCGCTCGGCGTATCTCGACTACGCCATGTCCGTCATCGTTGGCCGCGCGCTGCCCGACGTGCGCGACGGTCTGAAGCCGGTGCACCGTCGCGTGCTTTACGTGATGAACGAGTTGGGCCTGCAACCCAACCGCAAGTATGTCAAGTGCGCGCAGATCGTCGGCGAGGTGATGGGCAAGTACCACCCGCACGGCGACTCGGCGATCTACGACGCGCTCGTGCGCATGGCGCAGGACTTCTCGATGCGCTCTCCGCTCGTAGACGGGCAGGGCAACTTCGGCAACATCGACGGCTACTCAGCTGCCGCCATGCGCTACACGGAGGCTCGCCTCGAGCGTCTCGCCACCGAGATGCTCCGCGACCTCGACGCCGACACGGTCGACTTCGCGCCGACATATGACTCCTCGCGCAACGAGCCGCTCGTGCTGCCGGCGCGCTTCCCGAACCTTCTCGTCAACGGCTCATCGGGTATCGCCGTCGGCATGGCGACGAACATCCCGCCACACAACCTCCGCGAGGTTGTCGCCGCGACCACCGCTTATATCGACGACCCGTCGATCGACGTCGAAGGCCTGATGAAGCACATCAAGGGCCCCGACTTCCCCACCGCCGGAACGATCCTCGGCACCAACGGCATCCGTGACGCCTACGCCACCGGCCGGGGCCGGGTGAGGGTCCAGGCGCAGGCCCACGTGGAGCCGCTCACGCAGGGCAAGGAGGCCATCGTGGTCACCGAGCTGCCCTACCAGGTGCGCAAGGGCGGCGAGGGCGGCGTGATCCAGAAGATGGTCGACTTGGTGCACGACAAGAAGATCACCGAGATCTCCGACCTGCGCGACGAGTCCGACCGCAACGGCATGCGCATCGTGATCGAGCTCAAGCGCGACGCCATCCCCAAGGTCGTGCTCAACAAGCTCTACAAGCACACTTCGATGCAGGCGACCTTCGGCGTGAACATGGTCGCGCTTGTCGACAACGTGCCGCGCACTCTTTCGCTGCGCGAGGTCATCGGGCACTACGTCGACCACCAGCGCGAGATCGTCGTGCGCCGCACGAAGTTCGAGCTGCGGCAGAAGGAAGACCGCCTCCACATCCTCGAGGGCTTCCTGATCGCACTGGCCAACCTCGACGAGGTCATCGCCCTTATTCGCGGCTCGCGGGATCCGCAGGCCGCGCGTGCCGCCCTGATCGACCGCTTCGAGCTGAGCGACCGGCAGGCCGAGGCCGTCTTGAGCATGACGCTGCGCAGGCTCACCGCACTGTCCGTTGAGGAAATCCGCACCGAGCATGGCGAGATCGTTGAACGCATCCGCGAGCTGCGCGAGATCCTCGGCGACGAGCAGCGAGTCCTCAGGATCATCAAGGAAGAGCTCGAGGAGATCGCGCAGGCCTACGGCGACGACCGGCGCACGGAGATCTCCTACGCCGAGGGCGACATCGACATCGAGGACCTGATCGCCGATCAGCAGATGGTCATCGCGATCACGAAGACGGGTTACGTGAAGTCGCTGCCCCTGGCCACCTACCGGATGCAGCGCCGCGGGGGCGTTGGCGTCACCGGCATGGACATGAAGGACGGCGACTACATCGAGCACCTCTTCGTGTGCTCGACCCACGACTACCTGCTGTTCTTCACCAACCGCGGCAAGGTCTACCGGCTCAAGGTCTACGAGCTGCCCGAAGCCTCGCGCACGGCGAAGGGCCGCGCGCTCGTGAACCTCCTGCCCCTGCGGGAGGGGGAGCGCGTGCAGTCCGTGCTCTCGACACGCGACTTCACGGAGGGCAAGCACCTCGTGTTCGCCACGCGGCAGGGCGTCGTGAAGAAGACCGAGTTCCTCGCCTACAACACGCCGATCAAGGCCGACGGCATCATCGCGATCAACATCCGCGACGACGACGAGCTCGTCGCCGTGCGGCGCACCGACGAGGATGACGAGCTGATCCTGGTCTCCTCTGCCGGCTTGGCGGTGCGCTTCAAGGAGTCCGAGGTGCGGGCTATGGGCCGCGACACGAGCGGGGTGCGCGGCATGGACGTCGGCAAGAGCGCGCCGGTCATCGCGATGGACGTGGCGCGCGACGAGCAGGAGCTGCTCGTGATCACTCGCAACGGCTACGGCAAGCGCACCTCGATCTCGCAGTACCGCGAGACCAAGCGCGGCGCGAAGGGCGTCAAGACCATCAAGCTGTCAGAGGATCGTGGTGAGCTCGCCGGCGCTCTGGTCGTGCGCGAGCACCAGGAGCTCGTGTTCATCTCCGAGAACGGGATGGTGCAGCGCACCGGCGTGCGCGGGATCTCCCAGCAGGGCCGCAGCACCCAGGGAGTGCGCGTGATGAACATCCGCGATGACGACCGTGTCAGTGCAACCGCGCTTGTCGTCGAGTCCGAGGCGCCTACCGGGGAGCCGGTCGTGGAGCTCACCGAAGGCGACGGAGGTGCGGCCGAGACGGTGGCGATCGACGACGTCCCCGACTCGCCCGAGGAGCCCTCTGAGAGCTGACGAAAGCGTCGCCTCCTTTCGCTAATCTGGCCAGACCAGAGAAAGGAGGTGGTCCGTATTCTGACTGACAGTTCTTGCGGGACCCTGGAGGTGTTCGGCCGCTAGGTCGGATGGCTGACCCCGCTTAGCGGAGTCCACGCCGAATCACCATCGTCGTTGGTGTCGGGCCTAGTCCCATCCGGTGCAGCACTGGCCAGCGTCGGTTCCAGGCAGCCAAAGCAGCTCGCGAGGGGCCCCGTGTCGACGGGGCCCCTCGCCTTTTGTCTCGCGTTGCTGCGGTCGGGCCCTGTCAGAGGTCCCTGACCCGTTCTCGCTTACGCGAGAATCGGCAGTAGGACCACTGCCCACCCGCCCGATCGGCCGGGGGCGCGGCGGGCGCCCCGTGACGGGGCTTGAGGGGCAAACGACACGGATGAACCGGCGAGTGGTGATCTACCGTCGATTATCGAGGGTCAACTCGCCACTCGGCAGAACGACCCGGTCGGGCCTTCCTGACCTCGCCCTTCCTCGATGCAGTTGTGAACAGACTCCCTACGCGGCTTCGGGCAAGTACTGCCGCCACGACGCAGGGATGGTGGGGCTCGCGACGCTGATGAACACCCGCGGGCCCGGCGTTCGCGGCGGACGGCTCAACACCATCCCGACCCGGTGTAGCGGCAGGTCTCCCTTGCGCCGGTTGCACGGTGCGCAGGACGCGACGATGTTGTCCCAGCTCGATGGGCCGCCCTTCGAGCGCGGGATGACGTGGTCGACCGTGAGGCTGCCGCGCGTGCCGCAGTACTGGCACGCCCAGCCGTCGCGGGCGAAGACGGCGCGGCGGGTGATCTTGCGCCGGTGCGTGTCGCGGGGCACGCGCACGTAGCCACGCAAGCGGATCACCATCGGCCGGGCAACGCGGGTGTGCTCACCCCGCAGTTCCCACGAGCCGTGCTCGAGCATCTCCGCCTTCTCCTTGAGAAGAAGCACGACGGCTCGGCGCACCGTGCAGACGTTGATGGGCTCGTACGTCGCGTTGAGGACGAGCACCCGGCCACGCTCCCGCCCGCGCCGGGAGTGCTCACTGCCTGGCGCGGATCGCGGCTCAGCGGGTGGTACGAAGGTCGTGCTCATCGCCGTTTGGACCGCGGCTCAGTCTACCGGGGAAGGCCGCCGGGTCCCGCCGCTTCGTAGGACCCGAGCACGCGCAGGTGCCCGACGTGGGCAGCGACTCCCTCGATGCCGGCGCGTACGGCGTCGTCGTGCTCCCAACCGTCGATGTCGACGAAGAACATGTAGTGGCCGAACCCCTCCCGCCGCGGACGGGACTCGATGCGGGTGAGATTGACGCCGCGCCGTGCGAACTCGGACAGGCAGCGCACCAACCACCCCGACGCGTCAGACCCCGCTCCCCAGAAGACGACGGAGGTCTTACCCGGCGCGCCCTCGCGGGGAGAAGGGACCTCGCCGCCGGCGACCGTGAGCCACACGAACCTCGTCTCGTTGCCGGCGACGTCTTCAACCCCTTCGCGGAGCACCGTGCACCCGTGCAGCTCGGCGGCGAGGCGAGTACCGACCGCGACCCACGGGCCGTCCTCCGCCGCGACGAGGCGAACCGCTTCGGCGGTTGACGCCGCCGCGAGCACGTCGGCTCCGGGGAGGCACTCGCGGATGAACTGCGCGCACTGGCCGAGCGGCTGCGGGTGAGAGACGACGCGCCGCACGTCGTCGAGAGCGAGCGCACCCCGTGCGATCAGGCAGTGCCGAATCGGGTGCACGGTCTCGCCGACCATCCGAACCGACTCACCACTGCTGGCCAGTGCGTCGAGGGTCGCGTTCACCGATCCTTCGAGCGAGTTCTCGATTGGCACAAGCGCTTTCTCGACCGCGCCGTCGTGCACCGCCGTGACCGTGTCGTGGATCGTGGGCAGGGGAACGAGCTCGTGCTCACCGGCGGGCATGGCCGCGTGCAGCGCCTCCGCCGTGAAGGTGCCCTCCGGCCCGAAGTACCCGAAGCGCACTGCGCCTACGATGAGACCGTCGCCGCGCTCTTCGCGGAGCCGCCGGTCGCCAGCTCGACCGCTTCGCGCTCCTCCGGGGAGAGCTCGAGCTCACCCCGGCCGTCGTGGACCTGCTTGACGTAGAGGCGGGCTTGGTCGCGATGGTGAATCGAGGTGACGACGACGCCGGAGCGGGACGCATCGAGCAGGGCAATCGACGTCGACTGCCGGCCGGACATCTCGTTGTAAGCGTCGTAGCGCACGAGCGCCCGGTAGGCGATCGCTCCGTCGAGCCGCGTCTCCGCCTGGTCCATGCGCGTGTGGAGGTGGCGCATCGCGTCTTCGACGTAGGAGTGGAGCCCTTCGAACTCGCGCTGCAGCCCAGCGGAGTGCCCGACAAGGTCGCTCTTCTCGCCGCCGAGCACGGTCTTCTGATCGCTGCGCAGGCGGCGAAGCCTGAAGCCCTGCACTGCGCAGACAATGAGCGCGACAAGCGCCACGCCGGCGGCCGAGAGCGCGACGACTCCCGTAGTGGTGCTGGTCAGCTCGTGCACGGCGGCAAGGATAGGTGACGGTGCGGCCACGGCCGCGCCGGCGAAAGTGCGCTCGGTCAGCCGCCGGTGAAGAGGACGGAGTAGGTCTGCGTGTTGTTGCCGACCATGGTCTCGCTCGGCACCTTCTCGACCGTGGCCTTGACCGTCACCGCCTGGCCGGTCGGAGGCGACTGACCAAGCGCGATCGACACGGTGGTCTCCTTGCCGGCGGCGCTGCGGGGCACGGTCTTGGTCTTCTCGATCGGCTTACCCGGGCCGGTGATCGAGATCTTCACCTGAACGCCCGTCTCGTCGTTGACGCCGCCGTTCAGGATCTTGACGTCGAAGGTCGGCGTCGGGCTCGCCGGGATGCTCGTGGTGGTGCCCTGCTGCAGGGCGGTCGAGCCGACCGACACCGAGGTGAGCGCATGGCCGTGCGTGCCCGGCGCCGGCTTGCCGCGACGGCCCCCGGCCGAGCCTCCGCTTGCCCCGAGCTGGCTCGAGACGAACTCGGCGTCGAGCCAGCCGATGTCCGGAAGGAACTTGGAGTGGGGCAAGAGCTCGCCGCCGGGCCCGGAGGAGATGTCCTTGGCCTTGAGCGCGCGGTCGATCAGCGGCACCACACGGGTAAAGAACAGCACATCGGAGGCGTCGAACCGGCGCATCTCACCGGCGATGCGGGTGATGGCCGGGCCGCCGTTGGCGCCCAGGGCAGGTTGCAGCTGCTCGGCGATCTGCGCGACCCCGTCGCGCCGGAGCTCGAGGAGGAGCAGCAGCTCGCGCTGCGCCTCCTTCACCTTGTCGGGGACGCTCAGGTCGGCGGCGCGCGAAAGCTCGCGGTCGGCCTCCACCCGCAAGTCGTTGATGGAGTTCTGCGCGTCGGAGGAACGCTGGTTGCGGCCGGCGGCTCCTGTGAGCTGCTCGAACAGGGGCTTCGAGACCTTCGAGTCGGACTCGCCGACGATGGCGCCTACGTCCTGGTTGTAGTTCTTCAGCGCCTGCTTGGCCGAGGAATCGACGCAGCCCTTCACGCCCAGGATGAGGAGGATCAGCAGCACGACGCCGATGCCGAGCAGCACCCAGCGGCGCACGAGCACCTGCTGGTCGGCCGGGGGTCGCTGTCGCGAGCCGCCTCCGGAGGCGCGGCGGGCGCCGCGCGCCGCGCGCGGTCGGTCAGCCTCGTCGTTGAACGACAAACGGATCAGCTCCTTGCGGGACGAGTGGCAGTATGACCTTATGCGCGGCGGCAGGGCCAAGCCCACCCCCGTCGAAGCGGGCCTGGTGGCCCGCATTCTTCCCGCCCCTTTGCAGGCGTCCGGGCCTTTGACCGTGCCCGGAGGCCCACTAGTGCTCGAACGCTACCGCCTACGGCGCCGTCTCGGCTCCGGCGCTTTCGGCACCGTCTGGCTGGCCCACGACGAGCGCTTGGCCCGGGAGGTGGCCATCAAGGAGATCCCCGTGCACTCCGATCGCCCCGGCGCCGAAGAGCGCGGCCGGCGTGAGGCTCTGGCCGCGGCCCGATTGGCCCACCCGGGGATCGTGATGCTCTACGAGGCCGGCGCCGAGGAGGGACGGCTGTGGCTGGCCTCCGAGTTGGTTCGCGGCGAGACCCTGCAGCAGCTGCTCTTAGACGGCGCCCTGTCGGATCGCGACGTTCTGCGTATCGGAGTCGTGCTGTGCGACGCCCTCGCCCACGCCCACGCCCAGGGCGTCATCCACCGCGACGTCAAACCCTCCAACGTGATGATCCCGGACGAGCCGGAGCTCGGAGCGGGTGTGGCCAAGCTCACCGACTTCGGAGTCGCGCATGTGGCGGGCGACGAAGCGCTCACGCATACGGGCGATGTCGTGGGAACTCTCGCCTACATGGCGCCCGAGCAGGCGGATGGCCAGCGGGTGACCGGCGCGGCCGACCTGTACGCGCTGGCGCTCGTGCTCTACGAGGGCCTGACCGGGTCGAACCCGGTGCGGGCGCCCGGGGCTGCGGCCACCGCCCGGCGCGTGGGCATGACACTCCCGCCGCTGTGCCGCCGCCGCCGCGACCTCCCAACCGATCTGGGTGCGGGCCTCGATCGCGCTCTGCTGCCCCTGCCCGCAGAGCGCGGCGAGCTCGTAGACCTGCGCGAGGCGCTCGCGACCGGTCTCCCCGAGGTGAGCGACGAGGGGGGCACGATCGCCCCGAGTCCGCTCGAGCGCGCGCGTGACCGTGGTCGGCCCGGGGGGCTTACCGCTCGGGGGGCCGCGGGCCTGGCGGCGGGCCTCGCCGCCGCCGTCGCTGTGTCCTACGCCGGGAGCCGTGTCCCGTCGCACCTCGCGGTGGCCGCGGTGGTGGCAGGCCTCGTCGTCCTGCTTCCTCGTCTCGGCTGGCTGGTCGCGGCCGCGGGCACCGTCGCGATGTTCGCGGTGGGGGAGCGCCCGGGTGCCGCCTTGCTCGTCCTGCTCGCCCTCATCGGCTGCCCGCTGTTGATGCGCCGCCGCGGGTTGGTCTGGACCGTGCCGGCGCTCGCGCCACTGCTCGCTCTCGCGCCGCTGGCTCCGGCCTACGTGGCGGTCGCGGGCCTCCACCGGCGCTGGTTCACGCGCGGGGCGCTCGGGGCGCTCGGCGCCTGGTGGATCGAGCTGCTCGAGCTCGGCACTGGCCGCGTGGGCCTCTTCGGCCGTCCGGGGCATCTTGCGGCGCCTGCGCATCTCTCCTCCTCGCTCGACTCGGCCTGGCACGGGGTCGTGCAGGTGGCGCTTTCGGGCACGCTCGTGGTCTGCTTGGTGTGGGCGCTGTTTGCGCTGGCCCTTCCGTTCCTGGCCCGCGGGCGCTCGCTCTTCTTCGACGTTCCGCTGCTTACGGCGTGGGCGGCCGGCCTGGCCGCGGCCACCCAGGCGGTGGGGGTCCGGGCGGACGCTCCTGCCCGCGGCGCGCTCGCCGGCGCCATACTCGCTGCCCTCTTCACCCTCCTGGCCGTCCGAGTCGGAGACCCGCCGGGGTCTCGTAGCATGGCCGAGGGCCCGGAGAGCGCGCTGTGAGCATGCTGAAGAACATCGAGAGCAAGATCGCCGCCCTGGTCGAGGGGACGTTCAGCCGTGCGTTTCGCTCGGAGGTGCGGCCCGTGGAGATCGCCCGCAAGCTCGCGCGCGAGATGGAGGAGAACCGCAGTGTCTCGCTCTCGCGCACCTACGTTCCCAACGAGTACGCGGTGTACCTCTCTCCCGCCGACCACGAGCGCTTCCGCGACTACCAGGACGCGCTCAAGACCGAGCTCTCGGGATACCTGCTCGAGCACGCCCGCAGCGAACGCCTCGCGCTTCTCTCGCGCCCGGTGATCGACTTCCTTACCGACGAGCGCCTCCGCTTGGGCGAGTTCGGCATCCAGGCCCGCGTCGTTCAGCCCGCCGCCGATCCCGGCACCGACCCGTCCCAGGGCGACGCCGGCCACACGATGATCTACAGCGCTGCCGAGCGGCTCTCGGAACCGCTCGAGGAACGGGCCCACTCGCGGCAGTCCTCGGCGCTTCTGGTTGTTGAGGGCAAGCGCATGGTCGTCGGTCCGGGGGGAGCGACCATCGGGCGCAGCCGTGAGTGCGACATCGTGCTCGCCGACGAGAACGTCTCGCGCCGCCACGCCGAGGTGCGCCCGCGCGGCGGATCCTGGGTGGTCACCGACCTCGGCTCCACGAACGGCGTATCGGTCAACGGCCGCCGCGTCGAGCGCCCGCAAGTGCTCGCACCGGGCGACCGCGTCGAGATGGGCTCCTCCCTACTCACCTTCGAGCTCGCGTAGTCCCCGTGCTCGAGCCCGTGTCAGTAGCCCTCAAGTTCGGCTTCCTTGCCGTTCTCTACCTGTTCCTCCTCTGGGTGGCGCTGAGCGCGCTGCGCGATCTGCGCCGGCCCGCCGAGTACGACGAGGGGCCGGTCGCGGAGTCCTCGCCCCCCGCCGACGCCACCGGCATGCACGACGCCTCGTCGGGCCTGGCTCCGGACGCCCTCGATGCGCTCGACCCTCGCCTCGTGGTGGAGCGCGCGCCAGGGCACGAGCCGGGGGCCGCCTACGAGATCGGCCGCGGTGCGACCCTGGGCCGCGGCGACGTCGAGATCCAGCTGGAGGATCAGTTCGCCTCGACCCGCCACGCCCGCATCGAGCGGCAGGGCGGTGTGCTCGTGCTCGAGGATCTGGGCTCGACCAACGGTACCTTCCTGAACGGTGAGCCGCTCAGCGGCCCGCAGCCCCTGCACCCGGGTGACCGCGTCAGGATCGGCGACAGCGAGTTCACCTACGAAACCCGATGACGGCGCTGTAGTGGACCCGTCCGCACATTGATGATTCGCGTCGCCGAACACTTCGAGCAGACCGACACGGGCCGCCAGCGCCGCGGCAACGAGGACTCCCTGTTCGCCCGTTCGCCCGTGTTCGCGGTCGCCGACGGCATGGGCGGGGCGCAGGCCGGCGAGGTTGCGTCGCGCATCGCCGTGGAGGCCTTCGGACGCGGACTGCCCGACGGTGGCAGCCCGGAGGAGCGGCTCGCCGACGCGGCGCGTTCGGCCAACGAGCGCATCCACGAGCTCTCCCAGGCCCAGCGCGACCGGGCCGGGATGGGCACGACCCTGACCGCCGCCTACGTCGGAGAGGAGGAGATCTCGCTCGCGCACGTGGGCGACTCGCGCGCCTACCTCCTGCGCCGCGACGAGCTGCGCCGGCTCACGAGCGACCACTCGCTCGTGCAGGCGCTGATCGACCAGGGCAAGCTCTCGGAGGAGGGAGCCGCCGAGCACCCGCAGCGCTCGATCATCACACGCGCACTCGGCCCCGAGGCACAGGTCGAGGTGGACACCTACACGGTCCGCGGCGAGCACGACGACCTGCTGCTGTTGTGCTCCGACGGCCTCACCTCGATGATCGACGAGGAGACCATCGCTCGCGTGCTGCGCGAAGCGGTGTCGCTTGCCGTGGCCGGCCGGCAGTTGATCGACGAGGCCAACCAAGCGGGCGGCCGGGACAACATCACCGTCGTGCTCTTCCGCCTCGAGGAGCTCGACACGGGCTCGGCCAGCGGCGATCAGCCCACCGGCTCGACTCCTGCTGTGGCCGCACCGGCCGTGGCGGCGCCCGCCCGCTCGGCGAGCACACGCGGCACGGCCAAGCCCGCCACCGGTTCGGGCCGGATCGAGGCTCGCCCGCCGCCTCCGCCGCCTGAACACAAGCGTCGCCGGCTGCCGCGCGCGGTCAAGATCGCCATCGTCGTCCTGGTCATCGCCCTTCCGCTGCTCGTCGGCGGCTGGCTCGCCTCCCGGGCGGTCTACTTCGTCGGGACCAACAAGCAGGGGATCGTCACGATCTACCGCGGGCTGCCCTACGACCTTCCTGCCGGCATCAGGCTGTACGAGCGCTTCTATGTCTCCGGTGTCCCCTCCGGCGAGCTGCCGTCCGGCCGACGCGCCCGCCTGTTCGACCACAAGCTGCGCTCGCAGCGCGACGCGGAGAACCTCCTGAACGACCTCGAGCAGGGGAAGCTCGCGCGATGAGGGCGCGAAATCGCGAGCTGGTCGCGCTCGTCCCGGCCGCGCTGCTGGTGACCGCCGGGTTCGCGGCGGTCTTCATCCAGCGGCAGGCCGCGCTCACCAACGTGTCGCTCACCTACGGGGCGATCTTCCTGGGCCTCTGCCTGGCGACCCACATAGTGCTGCGCTTCGCGCTCCCCCACGCGGATCCCTATCTGTTCCCCCTCGTCGCGCTCCTGGCCTCGTTCGGCGTGGTCATGATCTACCGGCTCGATCCCGCCCTGGCGCTCAAGCAGGCCAAGTTCTTCGTCATCGGGCTGATCCTGTTCGTCGGCACGATCTTCGCCTTCCGCGACTACCGGAGGCTCGAGCAGTACCGCTACACGATCGCCGCGGTGGGGCTTCTGATCCTCCTGCTTCCGCGCGTCCCCGGCATCGGCGCGCAGACCAACGGGGCCTACCTCGGCGTCAAGGTCCCCGTGCTGGGCGCCTTTCAGCCGGCCGAGCTCTCGAAGGTCGCGATCGTCGTGTTCCTCGCCTCCTACCTGCGCGACACCCGGCAGGTGCTCGTGCTCGGCGCGCGGCGGATCCTCGGCGTGACCATCCCGCCGCTCAAGCACTTCGGCCCGCTGCTCGTGATCTGGGGCGCCTCGATGCTCGCCCTCGTGCTGATCAAGGACCTCGGCTCCTCGATCATGTTCTTCGGCGGCTTCCTCGCCGTGCTCTACGTGGCGACCAACCGCGTGTCGTTCGTGCTCATCGGCCTGGTGGCGTTCGCGCTGGGCGCGTACTTCATCGGCGGGCACATCGCGCACGTGACGAGCCGCGTGGACGCCTGGCAGCATCCGTTCCAGCCCGCGCTCTACAACCGGACGGGCGGCTCCTACCAGATCGCCCAGTCCCTCTTCGCCCAGGCCGACGGCGGCCTCTTCGGCCGCGGCTTCGGCGAGGCGATCCTCAACCTTCCCCAGGGTCAGTCGCTGCTGCCCGCGCCCCAGACCGACCTGATCTACGCCGTGATCACCGACGAGCTCGGCCTCTTCGGCGCCTGCGCGGTGCTGCTGGTCTACCTGCTGATCGTCGAGCGGGGACTCCGCATCGCACTGCTGGCGCGCGACTCGTTCTCGACCCTGCTCGCGGTCGGGCTCTCGGCCGTGTTCGCCCTGCAGGTGTTCGTGATCGTCGGCGGGGTGACGAAGGTCATCCCGCTCACGGGGGTGACGCTGCCGTTCATCTCCTACGGCGGCTCCTCGGTCGTGGCGAACTTCATCCTTCTGGCGCTCTTGCTCCTGGTGTCCGACCGGGCGCGGCGGCCGCACGCAGGGTCGCGGGCGGGCGCGGCGTGAGCAAGCCGATCCTCCGCCTGTATGTGCTCGTCCTGGTGCTGTTCAGCACGCTGGTGGTCGCCACCTCCTGGTCGACCGTGTTCGGCGCCTCGGGGCTTCGCGACAATCCGCTGAACCAACGCTCGCTGCTCCAGGAGCTGCAGATCCGCCGCGGGCTCATCCTCGCGGCCGATGGCCGCACGGTGCTGGCCCGCAGCGTCCGCGGACCGGGTCATACGTTCGAGCGCTCATACCCCACGCCGGCGATCTTCTCGCACGAGGTCGGATACTCGAACGCGAGGCTCGGCCAGCGCGTCGGGCTCGAGCGCTCGCGCAACGCGGCGCTGACCGGTGATACGAACGAGCTGGGCTCGATCTTCGATCAGCTGAGCGGCAAGGAGCGCGAGGGCCAGAACGTGGTCACGACGCTCGACCCGGTGGCGCAGAAGGTCGCGATCGACCAGCTGGGTAACCGCAAGGGCTCCGTCGTCGCCCTCGATCCGCGCACCGGCGCGGTACGGGTGATGGCGAGCTTCCCCGGATTCGATCCGAACAACCTGCCGAGTGGTAAGGAGCAGGCCGCCCTCGGGTCGCCTCTGCTCAACCGCGCCACGCAGGCCCACTACCCGCCCGGATCGACCTTCAAGGTGGTCACCGCGGCCGCGGCTCTCGACACGCGCCGCTTCACCCCTTCCTCCGTTCTCTCGGGGAAGTCGCCCATCACCGTCTCCGGCGTTCCCCTGGCCAACGACAACAACGATCAGTTCGGGCCGATAGACCTGACGACGGCGCTGACCAAGTCGGTCAACACGGTCTGGGCCCAGGTCGCGGTGCGGCTCGGCCGCTCGACGATGGCCAAGTACATGCAGCGCTTCGGCTTCTACAAGACCCCCCAGCTCGACTACCCGAAGACGCAGCTCGCGGTCAGCCGCGTCTTCTCGTTCCGCGGTCGCCCGCTGGGGCCGGACAGCAAGCAGACCGACATCGGCCGCGTGGGCATCGGCCAGGGCGGGCTCGGTGTTACGCCGTTGCAGATGGCCATGGTGGCCTCGGCCGTGGCCAACGGCGGCCGCCTCATGCGCCCGCACCTCACCGATCGCATCGTCGACCGCGACGGGCGCACCGTGCAGCGCATCGGTTCCCACCTGCAGGCGACGGTGATGTCCGCCGGGGCGGCGCGCTCGCTCGGCAAGATGATGCAGCAGGTCGTCAAGGATCCGGAAGGCACCGGCACGGCGGCGCAGATCGGCGGAACGGCGGTCGCCGGCAAGACCGGTACCGCGCAGGTCGGCACCCTCGGGTCCAACCTCACCCAGCCGTGGTTCATCGCCTTCGCCCCCGCTGACAACCCCAAGGTGGCCATCGCCGTGACCGTCGAGCGCTCTCAGGGCGGCTTCGGCGGTACCGTGGCCGCGCCAATCGCCAAGCGCGTCCTGGAGGCGCTGCTCCCCCGTGGCTGACATCGCCCCCGAGACCATGATCGACGACCGCTACCGCGTGAAGCGCCGCGTGGGCTCGGGCGGCATGGCCGACGTCTACTGCGCCGAGGATCTCCAGCTCGGGCGGCAGGTCGCGGTCAAGCTGCTGCACCGGCGCTTCGCCGAGGACGCCGACTTCGTCGAGCGCTTCCGGCGCGAGGCCTCGAGCGCCGCCGGGCTGCAGCACCCCAACGTGGTCGGCGTCTACGACCGCGGGGAGTGGGACGGCACCTACTACATCGCCATGGAGTTCCTCGACGGCCGCACCCTGAAGCAGCTCATCAACCACGACGCGCCGCTCGAGCCGGTGGCGGCCATCGACATCGGCCTGCAGGTGCTCAAAGCCACCCGGTTCGCGCACAAGCGGGGGATCATCCACCGCGACCTGAAGCCCCACAACGTCATTCTCGACTCAGAGGGCCGCGCCAAGGTCACCGACTTCGGCATCGCGCGGGCCGGGGCCTCGGACATGACCGAGACCGGCTCGATCATGGGCACCGCGCAGTACCTCTCTCCCGAGCAGGCTCAGGGCCACGCGGTGGGCGCCACGTCGGATCTTTATTCCATCGGCGTCATCCTGTGGGAGCTGTTGACCGGCCGCGTGCCGTTCGAGGGTGAAGCAGCGGTAACCGTTGCGCTGAAGCACGTCACGGAGACCCCGCCGCCTCCGAGCACCCTCAACCCCGCCGTGCCCCCGGAGCTCGACTCGGTGGTGATGTGGGCGCTCGCGAAGGATCCGGCGCACCGCCCGGCCGACGCCGATGCTCTGATCACCGCGCTCGAGGACGTCCGGGAGCGAATACTCGCCGAAGCCTCCGGCGAGCAGACGGCCGTGTTCATCCCGCCTCCGGTCGTCGTACCCGAACCGGCGACGGCGCTCGCGCCGGTGGCCGTGGGCGCCCCGATCGCCGTCGCCGAGGAGTTTCCTCCCGAGCCCCTCGAGGAGGATTCGGAGGAGCGCCGCCGGGGATGGTGGCCGTGGGCCCTCCTCCTGCTTCTCCTCGGCCTTCTCGTCGGCGGCTATTTCCTGTTCATCAAACCCGACCCGGTGCCCAAGGGCGCGGTTCCGAGGGTCGTGGGGATGAAGCTCGACACTGCCCAGACCATCGTGCAGAACGCGGGCTTCCGGGTGGAGACGAGCGAGCGCACGAACGCCCGGCCCAAGGGCGAGGTCATTGCCCAGAACCCACTCGCCGGCGAGAAGGTGAAGAAGGGCTCGACCGTGCAGCTCACTGTCTCGAGCGGTCCCGGGCAGGCGGGGGTGCCGCCCGTCGCAGGGCTGTCGCGGAGCGCGGCTGTGGCCCTGATCAAGAAGCAGGGGTTCAAAGTGCGTGTGCAGACGCGCCCCGACGACGGCGTCGCCCGTGGTCAGGCGATCGATACTTCCCCGACGGCCGCTACGCAACTCGACATCGGCTCGACCGTGATCCTCTACGTCTCCTCGGGTGCGCAGCAGGTCACGGTTCCCGACGTGACCGGTGAGCAGAGCGACGCCGCCCAGAGCGCCATTCGCGACAAGGGTCTCAGCCCCACGGTCGTCGAGTTCGTCTCGCAGACCAAGAAGGCCGGAACGGTGCTCTCCCAGACTCCGGCCGGGGGTTCGAGCGTGGCCAAGGGCAGCACGGTGCGCATCACCGTGTCGAAGGAGCCCACGACGGCCTCCGTGCCGAACGTGAAGGGCCGTCAGGACAACCAGGCAATCAGCGCGATCCAGGCCGCTGGCTTCAAGGTGAACGTTCGCAAGAAGATCGTGAGCAACCCCGATCAGGACGGCAAGGTCCTGGGCCAGACCCCGGCCGGGGGCTCCCAGCTCAAGAAGGGCGGCTCGGTCGGCATCGTGGTCGGGCGCTTCAAGGCCAAGCCGAATCCGAACGAGCAGAACCCGACCGGCCCGAGCGGACCGACAGGGCCGAGCGGGGCGACCGGCGCCACGTGAGCCGCCGGGTCGCGGTGCTGTGCGGCGGCCGCTCGGCCGAGCACGACGTGTCGTTGCGCTCTGGCGAGGCCGTGCGCGGGGGGCTGACTCGTGCGGGGCACGAAGTGATCGACGTGCGGATAGAGAAGGACGGAACCTGGCGCCAAGGCGATGACGAGGTGGTGCTGCGCGGCGGCCGCGGACTCCTTGGCGCCGACGTCGCCTTCCCGGTGCTGCACGGCCCTTTCGGCGAGGACGGCACGGTGCAGGGGCTGCTCGAGTGCCTCGGCGTCGCCTACGTCGGTGCGGGGGTGACCGCCTCGGCGGTGTGCCTCGACAAGGTCCTCTTCAAGGAGCTCATGGCGCGGCGCGGGGTTCCGCAGGTGGACTTCCGGGCGCTGCGCGACGGCGACTGGCGCTCGTCGCCCGGCAACGTGCGCGCTGCCGTTGCGGAGCTAGGTCTGCCCGTGTTCGTCAAGCCGGCCCACCAGGGCTCGTCGGTGGGCATCGCCAAGGTGTCGGAGCCGGCCGCCCTCGACGCCGCGCTCGGTGAGGCGTTCACCCACGACCCGCTGGTGATCGCCGAAGGGTTCTCGGCCGGCCGCGAGATCGAGTGCTCGGTCATCGGCAACGAGGAGCCGGAGGCCTCCGAGCCCGGTGAGATCGTCTTCGACGGCGACTTCTACGACTACGACTCGAAGTACCGGTCCGGGGGAATGGAGCTCAAGGTGCCCGCCGGTGTCCCGGCCGCGCTGCGCGACCGCTTGCGGGAGCTGGCGACGGGCACGTTCCTCGCCGCGGGATGCACGGGCCTGGCGCGCGTCGACTTCTTCGTCGAGGATGACCGGGTACTGGTGAACGAGCTCAACACGATGCCCGGGTTCACCGAGACGAGTGTGTTCGGCAAGCTGTTCGCCGCTTCGGGCCTGGCCTACCCCGAGCTGCTCGATCGCCTGGTCGCCCTGGCGCTCGAGCGTCACGAGGCCGAGCAGCGCTACGTGCGCTGAAGCTCAGCGCAGGATCGCCACCGAGGCGATGCGTGCCTGCGCGGCTCGCGGCGGAAGCTTCGTGATCCAGACGAGGTAGAACCGGTAGGCGGTTGACGCGCTCGAGAGGCGGATCTTCTCCCTTCGCCCGACGTTCGCCGCGGCGCCGATCTTCGTCCAACCCGGATCGGGAAGGGTCGGCGGCGGCCCGCTGTGGGCTGCGTAGATCTCGACGTCGAAGCCGGGACTCGGCGTGGTCAGCTCGAGCAGGGCCGCGCGGGTGGCCGGCGCGGCGTCGACGTAGAGCCCGACGCCGGGCTTGTCGCCCAGTCCTCCGTCGTAGTTCTCGGTGTTCCAGTAGGTGTGCGGGTCGGGATCGACGGCGAAGGCGACCTTCTCGGGGTGCTCGCCCTTGGCACCTGATCCAAACGGGTCGTAGTCGTGCGCGGCGTCTGAGCCCAGGCGCACGAAGTGGAGCTTTGCGGGAGCCTTGTCGGCGGGAGGAGGCCCACTGCCTCGCTGGGTCTCGCGGCTGAGGAGCACGGCCGCCACCGCCCCACCTGCGACGAGCAGAGCGAGGAGCGCAAGCGCCAGACGCGGGCTTCGCAGGCGCAGGGGCAACCGCCGCCGGGCGCCCGAGGGCAGCGTGCGGAGCACCGCGGTCGCCTCGCCGGTGACGGTGCCGGCGCGGGAGGTCTCGATGGCGAGCGCGTCCTCGAGCTCAGCGACCATCTCCTCGGCGTTCGCATACCGGCGGGCCAGGTCCTTCGACGTCGCCCGGTCGACCACGGCGGCCAGCGCCGCCGATGCCTCCGGACGGTGGGCCTGCACGTCGGGAACCGTCTCACGCACGTGCTTCATCGCGACCGCGACCTGGTTCTCGCCGTGGAAGGGGACGTCACCGGTGAGCATCTCGTAGAGGACGATCCCGAGTGAGTAGAGATCTGACTGGCCGGTCACGGGGTGCCCGAGAGCCTGCTCGGGTGAGACGTAGTCGGTGGTGCCGAGCACCCGGCC
Source organism: Solirubrobacterales bacterium (assembly GCA_038200435.1). Taxonomy (GTDB): domain Bacteria; phylum Actinomycetota; class Thermoleophilia; order Solirubrobacterales; family Solirubrobacteraceae; genus JBBPXY01. Next base: position 14,257 of record JBBPXY010000056.1, on the reverse strand, counting down.
GTCCGCGGTCAGGCCCTCTTCGTCGAGTGAGCGGGCGATGCCGAAGTCGGTGACCTTCGCCGAGCCCTCCTCGTCGAGCAGGACGTTCTGCGGCTTCACGTCGCGATGGACGATGTTGCGCGCATGCGCGGCGCCCAGGGCGCGGGCGATCTCGATCGCGTAGGCGACGGCCTCACCGATCGGCAGCTGGGCCAGCCGGCGGATGCGCACCTTCAGCGTCTCGCCCTCCACGTACTCGAAGACGATGTAGGGCCGCCCGCGGCCGGCGTCGTGGTCGAACCGGTCCAACACCGTCGCCTCGCCGGCGTCGATCACGGTGACGATGTGCGGGTGGGAGAGCTGCGCCACGGCGCGCGCCTCCCGGCGAAAGCGCTCGAGCTGGTCGGAGTCGGACGCGATCTCGCGGTTCATCAGCTTGATCGCCACCACGCGCTCGAGCGTCTGGTCGAACGCGCGATAGACCGTCGACATGCCGCCGGCCCCGACGCGGGCGTCGAGCCGGTAGCGGTCGGCAAGCAGGGTGCCAAGGGCGGCGCTCATAGGTGGGAGGTCGGTTCGGGCATCTGGCGTGTGTTCTCTATTTTGCGCGGATGGCCGCAGTTCATGCCACCTACTACACCGATCCGGCGTGTCCGTGGTCGTGGGCGCTTGAACCGGCGCTTGTGCGCCTGCGCCTGGAATTCGGCAAAGAGGTGCGAGTCACCTACGTGATGGGCGGCCTCGCGCGCGAGTTCAGCCGGCCCGAGAAGCTGATCGGCGAGTGGCTGGAGGCGGCCGATCGCAGCGGAATGCCTGTCGACGTGCGGCTGTGGCTCCAAGGTGCCCCCACGAGCTCGTTCCCCGCGTGCCTGGCGATGAAGGCGGCGGCAGAGCAGGGCGATCCCACCATCTACCTGCGTCGCGTGCGCGAAGCGCTGCTGTGCGGGCGCCGCAAGCTCGACACCACCGAGGCGCTGGTGGAGGAGGCGCGAGTCACCGGAGGCATCGATGTCGAGCGTTTTCGCATCGACCTCCGATCCAATGCGATCGTCGAGCGCTTCGGGGCCGACCTCGAGCGGGCGCGCGCGGTGGCGGCCGAGCACCATGCTGCGGGCGCGAAGCGCGTCCGGCTCCCCTCGCTCGAGTTCCGCGGTGCCGATGGCGGTGACGTGCACGGCGTCTACGGGGCGCGAGCCTACGGCGAGCTACGTGAGGCCGCGGTGGCTGCCGGTGCCGCGCCTCTTGCGGTGGACGCGCTCGGCGTGGAGGCCGCCCTGGGCCGGTTCGGTGCCCTGGCAACGCCCGAGGTCGCCGCCGTGTGCGACCTGCCGGGCCCGCGGGCAGCGGCCGAGCTGTGGCGCCTTGCTCTCGAATGGAAGGTGCGCTCCGAGAGGCGCGGCACCGGCGAGCTGTGGCGGCTCGCCGAGGGATAGGCTCGCGGGCAGTGCGCCGGCTCGCTTCCGTCCTGCTCGTTCTTCTGTCCGCTACCGCGCTGCTCGGTGCGCCCGCCGCGCTGGCGCAGGACAGCCCATTCGCTCCCCTGCCCACGCCGGCGCCCGACACGCCGCCGACCCAGACTCAGGCCCCGAACTCGACCACCAGCAAGGGCCTGGGCACGGGAGCCACGGTCGGGCTGTTCATCGTGGCCATCGTCCTGCTGACGGGGATCGCCTACGCGATCACGCGCGACGCCCGCCGTTCGGCGGCAAAGACTGAAGAGAAGCGGCGGCCCAAGCGGACCGCGGTTCCAAAGGCCCCGCCCGCTCCTGGCGCGCGGGGACGTCCGAGCGGGAAGGGCAGCGCCCAGAAGCGCCGCAAGCGCTGAGCGCCGCTAAGCCACCTCGAGCAGAAGCGCTTCCTCGGCCGCGAGGTCGCGGCGGAGGGTCTTCTTGAGCTGGGCGTGGATCTGGCAGACGCGACTCTCGGAGACGCCGAGGACCTCGCCGATCTCTTTCAGTGTGAGGTTCTTGACGTAGAGCAGGACGGCGACCTCGCGCTCGCGCCGGCCGAGGCGCTCGAACGCGGCGCGGAAGCGCAGCTTGGCGTCCTCGCAGGTTGCCGCGTGCTCGGGGTCGAGGCGCTTGTCCTCGCTGACGATCGTGTCGACGCGCTCGATCGAGGAGTCCTCACCCGCGGAGATCATCGTGTTCAGCGACGTCAGGTCGGAGCGGGCGATGTCACCGCGGTGGCGGTCGAGCTCCTTCTCGTTGATGCCGAGCGCGCTGGCAAGCTCAGTCGCGGTGGGCGGACGGCCATGCGCACCGGAGAATCCGGAGGAAGCGCGGTTGATGTCGCGTTCCCAGCGGCGCAGCGAGCGGGGCGCCCAGTCCTGGCGGCGCAGCTCGTCGAGCACCGCGCCGTGAATCCGTGTCCAGGCGAACTGCTCGAGCGGAGCGCCGCGGCTGGGGTCGAAGCGCTCGATGGAGTGGATGAGGGCCTCGAGGCCGCACGAGATGAAATCCTCGACGTCGCAGCGGGTGGGGATCTCGCGCACCTTGCGGTAGACGATGTACTTCACGAGGGGCGCGTAGGTGAGCACCAGGCGATCGCGCAGACGGCGGTCTCCCGTGGCGCGGTATTCGTGCCAGAGAGCCAGGGCCTCGTCGGCCGGCATCCGCTTTTGGCGCTTCGTATCCAGCATCCGTGCCCCGTTCCTTCTCCCTAGCGAGGGTCTTCAGTGACCCTCTGTGCTGCCCGTATCGACCCATGCCGCCCGCTTCCGCATAGCCGCGATGAGGTAGATGGCCTCGTACAAACGTTTAGGGGATAGGCCCCATTCGACCTCAAGGCGATGGCCCCACGACCGATCACCGCGGACGTGAGCAGCCCCCGCCGTCCCCTCTGCGTTCGCCCTCTTACGGGCCCTCCGGCTGAAGCGCTCGAGGCCGTGGAAAAGGCGGCCCAGCGGTGCGAAGAGCTCGCGGAGCAGGGTCTCGAGGTCGCCTTCCGGCGAACACCGCGCGGGTTCCGGGCTGAGCTTCGGACTTCCGGCGGGGAGCTCGTGCGAGAGCTCGCGCCCAGCGAAGCGCTCGCTTTCGCCGCCGGCTGACACCTCACGCGCGCAAGAAGGCGTGCCGATAGCTGTGGTCAGCGGCCCGCCCGTCCCGGGCTGCGTTCTTCTCGTGTCGATCGCTCACCTCCCCATCGATGCCCCCGTCCGGGTCTTCATCGCCGACCCGCACGCCGCTGTGCGCGACGGCCTCCCCGCGCTGCTGCGCCCCGACGCGGTGCTCACCGTGGACGTCGTGGCGACCGCGGACGGCATCGAGGACCTGGTGGAGCGCCACCAGCCGGACGCGGTTCTCGCGGCCGCTTCGCTCTGCACGCTCGAGGGGGAGTCGCTTCCCGGCCGCCTGGCTCGCCGCGGTCTGTTCGCGCCCGTGGTGATCTATGCACCCGACGACGGACCCGCGCACATCACGAGCGCGGTGAACGCGGGAGCCGCCGGCGTGGTCGGCCAGGGCCGGCCGGTCGCCCAGGTGGCTCGTGCGCTGCGCGCGGTCGCGGCCGGCGGCATGTGGTTCGGCGAGCGCGATTGGTCGCACGCTCCGCTCACGCCCGACGCCGGCGAGGCCCTGCGGCGAAGCGACGGGCTCTCGGAGGGCGAGCGCCGGGTTCTCGCTCTCGTGGCCGCCGGTAACGACACCGACGACATCGCCGCCTCCCTCTGCGTTAGCCCGCACACTGTGCGCAGCCACGTGCGCAACCTCATGCGCAAGCTCGACGCGCAGAGCCGGGCGCATGCCGTCGCGATCGTCATGCGCGAAGCGGCGCTGCCGATCAGCGCATGAGCGCATTGGCCTACTGAGAGCCGGTCTCAGAACCCGTTCACGGTCGCAGGGAACCGTCTCGCGGCGCCGGATCGCCACGTCTGATCCTCGCCGATGCGCTGCATCGACTGCGGTCAGCCGCGTCGCCCGGCATCCACGAACCCGCTCCCCTCCGCCTCGCGACCGGGTTTGAGACCGGCTCTAAGCCGCGCGCAGCCCGCGTTCGTCGCCCCGCAGCCCCGCCGACGGCAGCGCGACCTCGCCGGCCAAAGCGGTGACCGAGCCGATGCGATCGGCGCCCGGGTGGTGGTCGCCGAGGATGTTCGCCGCCTCGGCCGCGTGCTCGTGCGGCACGATCGCGCACAGGCCGCAACCCATGTTGAACACCGTCTGCATCTCGGCGTCGGAGACGCCGCCGAGCGCCTGCACGAGATTGAAGACGGGCAGTACGGGAAGCGGGGCGTCGATCTCATAGCCGACCCCGTCGCCTATGCGCAGCAGGTTGAGCAGGCCGCCGCCCGTGATGTGCGCCAGTCCGTGCACGGGCACGTCTGAGCGCAACAGGTCCAGGGCCGCCCGCACGTAGATGATGGTCGGCTCGAGCAGCACGTCGGCGACCGAGTCTCCCCCGAGCTCGCCGGGCCGGTCGTCGAGCCCGAGGCCGCCCTGCTCGAGCAGGGCTCGGCGGGCGAGGGTGAGCCCGTTCGAATGGACTCCGGAGCTGGGTATGCCGATCAGCGCATCGCCCGGCTCGACGGCATCTCCGGTGAGGACGGCGTCGAGGGCAACCGTGCCGAAGCACGCCCCGGTGAGGTCGAACCCGCGCGGCGAGGGATGGCCTCGGATCAGCTCGGGGAGCTGGGCGAGCTCGCCGCCAGGGATCTCCACTCCAGCGGCCTGAGCGCCGACCTTGAGGCCCTCGCCGATGTCGCGGAGGACCCCGGGGTCGGCCTGTTCGACGGCTAGGTAGTCCAGCACGGCGATCGGCTCGGCGCCGACGCAGATCACGTCGTTGACGTTCATCGCGATGCAGTCGATGCCCACCGTGTCGTAGCGGCCTGTCTGCTCGGCGACAATCACCTTGGAGCCCACGCCGTCGGTGCACACCGCGATCCCGAGGTTCTCGGCGACCTTCAGGACGTTGGCGTAGTGACCGCTCGGCAGCACCGAGCGCGACGGGCGACCGAGCTCGATCGTGCGCAGCACCGCGACCAGCGCGCCGACGCCCTGGGCCGCCTCACCGATATCGACTCCTGCTGCCGCGTAGGCGTCGTCGCTCATGGCCGGCGATTCTCCCTGAGCGAGCGGATGCGCAGCGCGACCACGGCCGCGAGGCCCGTGCGGTAGAGCGCGTAGGGGAGCAGGGAGCGATCTCTCTCGACCTGCCGGATGAGCCAGGTCGAGCCGAGGGTGGAGGCGAACGATGCGGCCGCTCCGGCGGCGAAGGCAGGCGCGGTGCCCGCCGGCAGGCCGCGACGCGCGAGCCGGGTGCCCTTGAGCGCACAGGCCCCGAGGATGATCGGGAGCGCCGCGTGGCGGGAGAGCACGTTGGCGTCCTCACGGGTGAAACCGCGCGCGCGGGCCGCGGCCAGGGTCGCGCCGTTGCGCGAGACGCCGGGCATGAGCGCCGCCGCCTGGGCCAGGCCGAGGAGCAGAGCGTCGAGGGCCAAGACCTCCTCTCGCGCGCGGTGCTGCGTACTGCGGTCTGCTGCGGCCATCACCAAGGAGCCGGCCGCCAGGCCCGCGGCGATCGTGGCCGGCGTTCCCAGGTGCTGCTCGATCGGCCGCTCCAGGAGGTATCCGAGCACGGCGGGAGGGGCGAAGGAAAGCGCGATCAGTCCCAAACGGCGTGGGCTCAAATCGCCCGCTGCTTGCGCCACCTCGTCGCGCAGCGCGATCAGGAGGGCCGCCGCGGTGCCGGCGTGCAGCACGACTTCAAAGGCCTTGCGCAGCTCGGGGTCGAGCTCCTCGTAAGGCCAATCGAGCAGCCAGGGGACAAGCGTGACGTGCCCTGAGGATGAGATGGGAAGGAGCTCGGCCGGCCCATGAAGGGCGCCGAGCACCGCTGCGTGCGCGGTCCGGAGCTCAGCCCGTGGCATCGGCGGTGGCCTGGCTCTGGCCGCCGCCGCCACGCCTGTGGCGCACGACTAGGTACACCACGCCGACCACGATGAGCGCCCCCACCGCGTAGTCGAAGTACTCGAGGTTGTGGCGCCAGTCCTCCCAGTTGGACCCGACCTGCTTGCCGATGAAGGCGAGGGCGAACACCCACGGGAGGCAGCCGAGGAACGTCAGCACCGAGAACCGCAGGAGAGGCATGCGGGCCACGCCCGCGGGAAGCGAGATGAAGGTACGGACGATCGGCAGCATCCGCGAGAAGAACACCGCGGCCGAGCCGTAGCGCTCGAACCAGCGGTCGGCGCGGGCGAGCTGCTTGGGGGAGACGTGCAGCTTGCGCCCGTGTTTCTCCAGCAGTTCGGCACGGCCGTAGTAGCCGATCGCGTACGAGATCAGCGAGCCGACCAGATTCGCCGCAGTCCCGACGAGGGTGATTTGGAGAAGGGTCCACTTGCCCTTGGACACATCGAAGCCGGCGAAGAGCATCGTCGCCTCGGAGGGGATCGGGATGTTGGCGCTCTCGAGCGTCATGAGCACGAAGAGGCCGGCGAGGCCGACGTTATCGATGAACTTCGTGGCGAAGTCGACGATCGGCCCGGTGATCGACGCGATGGGGGCAAGGCGCCACATGGGCGCGAAGGGTAGACGCGCCGACCTTCTCGTAGGGTTAGCGCGGTGCCGGTGCCGCTCTTCGATACCTCCTCGGCGCTCGCGCCCCTCCGCGATGACTTAGGGCGCGCCGCTGCGGCGGTCCTCGACCGCGGCGCGTTCATCCTCGGCCCCGAGGTGGAAGCGTTCGAGTGCGAGTGGGCTGCGCGGCTGGGCGTGCGGCACGCCGTGGGCGTGGCCAACGGCACGGAGGCGATCACGATCGCCCTGCGCGCGCTCGGAGTCGGGCCCGGGGATGAGGTGGTCGTGCCCTCCTTCACCTTCTACGCGAGCGCCGAGGCGATCCCCCCGACCGGCGCCACGCCCGTCTTCTGCGAGGTTGATCTCGAGACGGCGTGCGTCACGGCCGAGGCCGTGGCCGCGGCGCTGACGCCGCGTACCCGCGCGGTGATTGCGGTGGACCTGTTCGGCAACGTCGCTCCAATCCCGGAGATCGCCGAACTGGGGGTGCCCGTGCTCGAGGACGCCGCGCAGGCCGCGGGCTCGACGCTTGGCGGCCGCGCAGCAGGCTCGCTCGGCCGGGCCGCGACGTTCTCCTTCTACCCATCGAAGAACCTGCCCGCGTGCGGCGACGGTGGAGCCGTGACCACGAGTGACGACGGGGTGGCCGAGCGGGTGCGGACACTGCGCTTTCACGGCTCGCGCGACAAGGTCTCCTTCGAGGAGGTGGGCTACAACTCGCGCCTGGATGAGATGCAGGCGGCGTTCCTGCGCGTCGCGCTCGGCGCTCTCGACGGCTGGGTCGAGGCCCGGCGCGCGGCGGGTCGAGCCTACGAGGCGGCGGGCCTCGGCGACCTCGTAGCCCTTCCGCGCCCGGTCGAGGGAGCTGACCCCGCCTGGCACCTCTACGTAGTGCGCCACACACGTGCCGATGAGCTGGCGGTCGCCCTTGGCGAGCGGGGGATCGAAGCTCGCGCCTACTACCGCGTGCCGGCGCACCGCCAGGCCGCAATGGCTCCGTGGGGCGCAGGCGCGGATCTGCCGGTGACGGACGAGCTCGCCCGGACCCATCTGGCGTTGCCAATGGGATCGCACGTGGGAGAGGCCGAGGTGGCCGAGGTGGTCGCGGCGGTGCGGGGGGCAGGGCTCTAGATGGCGCGTTCGTCGCCGGGGGAGCTCGCTCTAGGAAGAGGAAACAGGAACGGCCGATGCCTCACTGTTGGCGACGTCGTCCGATTTGGCGTCGCTTTCCGACCTCATATCGGAGAAGTCCGATTTTCGGACACCGCCGGTACACCCACCTCTCCCTTCCTCAGATCAAGATCCCTCGGAATCATCTGATGCGCGTCTGGGTGGACCTCACCAACTCGCCCCACGTCCTGGTCATGCGGCCCGTGATCGCGACCCTGCGCGCCGCCGGCCACGAGGTCGAGGTGACCGCGCGCGACTTCGCCCAGACGCTTGCGCTCTGTCGCCGCTTCGGGATCGACCACACAGCGATTGGCCACCACCGCGGCGGAGCGCTCGGTGCCAAGGCACTGGGACTCCTCTCGCGCTCGGGCGCGCTCGTGCGGTGGGCGAGGCCGCGCCGGTTCGACCTCGCGCTCGGCCATGGCTCGAACGACGTCACCGTCGCGGCCGCGCTGCTGCGGATCCCGTGCTCCACCACGTTCGACTACGAGTGGGCAAAGGTGCAGCACACGGTCAACTGCCGCCTGGCGCAGGCCGTGGTAGTGCCCGACGTGATCCCTCCGGAGCGGCTCTACGCCTACGGCGCGAAGGGCAAGCTCCAGCGCTACGAAGGGCTCAAGGAGGAGTACTACCTGGCCGACTTCGAGGCCGACCCCGCGGTGCTGGGGGAGCTGGATCTCGACCGGAACGAGCCGATCTTCGTCGTCCGCACCCCGCCCGCCGTCTCCCTCTACCACCGCTTTGGCAACGACCTCTTCGCCGAAGTGCTCACGCGGCTCCGCGGCCGGCAGGCGGTGGTGCTGCCGCGCACCCCGGAGCAGCGCACCGAGCTGGCGCGTGACGGCGGCTTCATCGTCCCCGAGCAGGCGATCGACGCGCAGTCGCTCATCGCCTACGCCGATCTGGTCGTCTCCGCGGGAGGCACGATGAACCGAGAGGCGGTGGCTCTCGGCACACCGGTCTTCACGGTTTTCGAGGGGCGTCTGGGCGCCGTCGACGAGGCTCTCATCGCCGACGGCCGGCTGCGGCGACTCGAGAGCGCCGGTCAAGTCGAGGAAGCCGGCCGCGTCGAGCGCGCGAGCGTCGAGCGGGTGAGGCGCGATCCGCGGGTGCTCACCGAGCTGCTGAGCGCGCCCGTTAAGACTGCGCGCAGCTTCTCCCAACCGTCCTGACGCGAACTAGAATCCCCCGCATGCGCCGGTGGATCCGCTCCGCGGCCTTTCCCGTTCACCGCCACTCGGGCCCTCAGCTCGTGGCGGACGGCGCGCTGGTTGCGCTCGCGTACTACCTGGCCTACCGGCTCCGGTTCGACCACCGGGTCCCGGCCCGGTACGAGCATCTCCTCACCTCGACGCTGCCCTGGGTCGTCGGCGGGTCGCTGGTGCTGTTCGCGCTCTTCGGCCTGTACCAGCGCTCCTGGCGCTATGTGGCTCAGCGCGACATCGAGGCCCTCGCCCGCGCGGTGGTGGTGACCACGCTCGGGTTCGTGGGGCTGGCGGCGCTCATCCATCCCGTGACCACCGCCACGCGGGACGGCGTCGTCGCGGTTTCGCCGCCCAGCGGTGTCGTGGCGCTGTGGTTCCTGCTGACGCTCGCCCTGCTCGGCGGCATGCGCTACCTCGTCAACCTCGTGCTCACTCGTCCCGTGCGCGGCCTGCGCTCGCGCAAAGACGCGCGGAGCGTGCTGATCGTCGGCGCCGGCGACGGCGGGCAGCTCGTCCTGCGCGAGATGGTGCGCAACCCGGAGCTGCGCTACCGGCCGGTGGGCTTCGTCGACGACGACCCGACGAAGAAGAAGATGCGGGTGGCCAGCGGCGTCAAGGTGCTCGGCCACACGCAGGAGCTGGCCCGGATCCTCGACGAGGTCGAGCCCGACGAGGTGATCATCGCGATCCCCTCTGCTCCGGGCAGCCTGCGCGCCCGCGTCGTGAGCGCGTGCCGCCACCGCGGCATCCCCGTACGTACGACGCCGACCGTCTTTGAGCTGCTGCGCGGCGGCCCGACCGTTATGCGCCAGGTGCGCGAGCTCCGAGTCGAGGACGTCCTCGGCCGCGAGCCGGTGTTCATGGATCTCGAGCGTGTCGGCTCCTACCTCACCGGCCAGACCGTGATGATCACCGGCGCCGGCGGGTCGATCGGCTCGGAGCTCTGCCGCCAGATAGCGCGGGTCAACCCCCGCCGCCTGGTGCTCGTCGACCACGCCGAGGACAATCTGTTCGAGATCGTGCGCGAGCTCGAGGAAGACCGGCACGTCCGCATCGCCAGCGCCGTGCTCGCGGACTGCAAGGAGGAGGAGCGCATGCGGGAGGTGTTCGCCGAGCATCGCCCCGGGGTCGTATTCCACGCCGCCGCCTACAAGCACGTCGGGATGATGGAGCAGAACCCCGTCGAGGCTGTGCGCAACAACGCGCTGGCCACCCGCCTCGTGGCCCGGATCGCGGGCGACACCGGCGTCGGCGCCTTCGTGCTCGTCTCGACCGACAAGGCGGTCTCCCCGGCGACGGTCATGGGCGCGTCCAAGGCGCTTGCGGAATGGGCCGTCGAGGCCGCCGCCTCCCACTGGCCGGGCACCCGCTACGCCACCGTGCGCTTCGGCAACGTCCTCGGCTCCTCCGGCTCGGTTGTCCCCATCTTCCGCCGTCAGATTGCCTCGGGCGGCCCGCTTACCGTCACCGACCAGCGCATGACCAGGTACTTCATGACGATCCCGGAGGCGGTGCAGCTCGTCATCCGTTCCGGGTCGCTCCCGGCCCACAGCGGGGAGGTGTTCGTCCTCGAGATGGGAGAGCCCGTGAAGATCTTCGAGCTCGCCGAGCAGATGATCCGCCTCTCCGGGCTCGAGCCCGAGCGCGACATCGCCATCGAGGTCACCGGCATTCGTCCGGGCGAGAAGCTCCACGAGGAGCTGTTCAACCCCTACGAGCATCCCCAGCCGACGCCGGCGGAGAAGATCGTTCGCGCCGATCGCGAGCCGCTCGATCCCGAATGGGTCGAGAAGACCTTCGGTGAGATCAACCTGCTCGTGCTGGAGGGGGACGCGGCCGCCCTTGCCGCCAGGGTCGCCGACCTCAGTGCGCTGCGCTCCAGGGGCACCGCCGCCCTCCCCTCGTAGACTGCCGCCGATGCTCCCGGTGCTCGGGCTCTCCCTCCAGAGCCTCATAGACAAGGCGGGCGCCTACGCCGGCCTGGCCTCGTTGCTGGGCCTGGCGGTGCTTTCGCTCCTTTACTTCGCCCAGGCGCGCGAGGTGCGACGCCTGCGCGACTGGGCCGGGCGCTCACCCGAGCGTGCCCAGGAGCTCGAGGAGCGCGTGGCCTCGCAGGCCGTCGCGGCGCGTCAGGCCGCGGCCGTACCGGCACCGGCACCCATGGCGCCGACGCCTCCGGTAGCCGCCGGCTCCGCTGCAGCCGCGCAGCCTCCAGTTCTCTCGCCGGCTCCGGCGGGCGTCGGGGCTCCGGCGCTCGCGTCGGCCACTCGCCTCATTCCGGCGGCCGCACCGGCGGCTTCCCCGCCGAGCCCGGTGCCCGCGACCCCCGCAGCCGAAGGAGCAGGCGCCGCCACGACGACCATGGCGTCGGCCGCCACCATCGCCCCGGCCACGGCGGCGGCGGGCGCTAGAGCTCCGGCCCCCAGCCGGCCGGAGGGAGGCAACGGACGCACACAGCCACCCGCGACACCTCCTCGCGCCGTTCCGCCTCGCTCGCCGGCCGGGCCGGCGGCCGTGCGCCTGAGCGGCCCCCCGCCGCGGCGCAGCCCCCGAGCCCGAGCCCTGGCGCTGATCGGAGCGCTCGTGCTCGTGGCCGCAGCGATCTTCGGGGCCATCCAGCTTCTGGGCGGCAACGATCAGAAGGCGGCGCCGAAGCCGGCAGCGACCACCTCGCCCCGGCCGGGCACGGCGGGTGCGTCGTTCAACCGCGGGTCGGTCGTGACGACTGTGCTCAATGGCACTCCGCAGGCGGGGGTGGCCCACACCGTCTCGCAGCGGCTAGTGCGCTTCGGCTTCAAGGAGGGGGCTGTGACCAACGCCTCCGACCAGCAGCGCTCCGCCACGTCCATCTCCTACTTCCCCGGGCATCGCCGCGATGCCCTCTCGGTCTCGCGCGCGCTCAAGGTGAGCAACGTCGCGCCGGTCGACCCCCAGACCAAGGCGATCGCCTGCCCGCAGTCCGCGTGCGCGACGACGGTCGTGGTCACGGTTGGCTCCGACTACGCCTCCGGCAAGTAAGCCGCTTCCGCGCATGGTCCCCCTCCTCGAGCTTCCAGCGCGGAGCACCAAGCCGCGCGAGCGCGGGCTCACGCATGTGCTCGACCGGGGGCTCGCGGTCGCGGAGGTCGACGGGCTGGTCGAGGTCGCCGGCAACTCGGTCGATCTCGTCAAGCTGGGGTGGGGGACGGCGCTGGCCACGGCCAACCTGGAGCCCAAGCTCGAGCGCTACCGCGGGCACGGTATCCCGGTCGTGCTCGGCGGCACGCTGACCGAGCTCGCCATCGCGCAGGATCGCCTTGAGGCACTGCTCGACTGGTTGCGAGAGCTCGGCCTGACCCACGTCGAGATCTCGGATGGCACGATCGCCCTCGAGCACGACCGCAAGCTCGAGTTGATCGAGCGGCTCGCGGCTGAGTTCACCGTCCTCTCCGAAGTGGGCTCGAAGGACGCCGCCGAGATCATGGCTCCCTACCGCTGGGTCGAGCAGATCCAGTCCGAGCTCGCCGCGGGCGCGTGGAAGGTGATCGCCGAGGCGCGGGAGAGCGGTACCGCGGGCATCTATCGGGCCGACGGCGAAGTCCGGATGGGCCTGATCGACGAGATCGCTCACGGTGTCGACCCCGCCAACCTGCTGTTCGAAGCACCGCAGAAGGATCAGCAGGTGTGGTTCCTGCGCCGCTTCGGCGCCGACGCGAACCTGGGCAACATCACGCCCACCGACGTTCTCTCGCTCGAGACGCTGCGCCTGGGGCTGCGCTCCGACACGGCCCAGGTCTAGATGGCCACGAACCCGGCCATCTGAGCTGACCCGGATGGTCCTGCTGGCCCGGCACGGCGAGACCGACGACAACCGGCCGCCCCTGCGCGTGCAGGGCAGCCGCGACACGCCGCTGAACGCGACCGGGCGCGCCCAGGCGGCCGAGCTGGCGGAGCGACTGCGTCTTGAGCGTCCGGAGCGCCTCTACTCCTCCGCGCTCGCCCGGGCGCGCGAGACCGCCGACATCGTCGGGGCCGCGGTCGGGCTCGAGCCTGTCGTCGACGCGCGGCTGGCCGAAGGGCATCGGGGAGTGTGGGAGGGCCGGCTGTTCGAGGAGATCGAGCGCGACGAGCCGGAGGCGTTCGCTGCCTGGCGCCGCGCGGGAAAGGACTTTCGCTTCCCCGGCGGAGAATCTCTGCGCGAGCACTCCGATCGCGTCGTGGCGGCACTCGAAGACATCTCCCGCGAGGGTCCCGACCCAGCGGTCGTCGTGTGTCACGGGGGATCCATCCGCGTCGCCCTCTGCGCCCGCGACCCGCGCGGTCTCGACGCCTTCCACGAATGGGATATCCCCAACGTCGCCGTGATCACGCTGTGACGCTTCTGTCCCGCGCGGCCTTCGGGGTGCTGGTCGTGGCGACGATGGCCGCCTTCGTCGTCACCCAGCACCTCAAGCGAACGCCGCCGATCCTCCTTCATGCCGCCGTACGTCCCGCTCACATCTCTCCCGACGGCAACGGCACCCAGGACAGCGCGCGCATCGGCTTTCAGGTGAAGCGCTCCGACGAGGCGACGGTGACCGTGGTCGACCTCGCGGGGGATCCCGTGCGCTCGCTCGGGCGCTGGGCCGCACGCCCGGGCGTGGTCGTGCGCCTCGTCTGGAACGGCCGCACCGACGCCGGAGGCGTGGCGCCCGACGGCCGCTACCGCGTACGGGTCGACCTGCGCCGCGAGGGCCGGTCGATCACCATCCCCGGCGGGGTGTCCGTCGACACCCACCCTCCCGAGATCGTCGTGTTACGCGTGCGCTCGATCCGCCACTCGCGCGGTTTCTCGGTACGCCTGAAGGGCTACATCAGCCGCGCGCCGGTGCTGCTCGTCTACCGCGTCTCCCACGGCCGCGCCCGTCTCGTGGCGTGGCGCCCCGGTCGTCCGGGGGGAGGTTTGCGCTGGGAGGGAGAGATTCGGGGCCATCCGGCGCCGCCCGGGAGCTACGAGCTGGCGATCCGGGTGCGCGATCTGGCGGGCAACCTGGCCTCGCTCCCACCGCGCCTCCCGCCCACCGCGAGCGAGCCCGGGTTGCGCGTGCGCGTGACGGGACCGTGACGGCAGCACGCATCGGAGAACGGCGGGAGCTTGGGCTGTTGCTCGCTCTCGTTGCAGCCACGGTCGTCGTCTGGGCGCTGGCGCCCACCTATCCGAACTACGACACGTACTTCCATCTGAACTGGGGGCGCCAGCTGCTGCACGGCACGGCGCCCACGTTTAAGGCCTACGCGGCGCCCACCGAGCACCCGCTGTTCGTCCTCATGGCGGCGCTCGCCGGGCTCTTCGGACGCTCCGGCGAGCGCGTGATCGTGCTCGGGACGCTGCTGTGCTGGGTCGCTCTCGTCTACGGGACCTTCCGC
>JBBPXY010000055.1:0-18878 GCA_038200435.1 Solirubrobacterales bacterium | reverse complement strand
GACGGCGCTTCCTGAGGCTTAGGCCAGCGGGTCGGGTGCGCCGACTTCGGTGTAGCCCGGCGGCTCGTAGGCTTGGCCGGGGGTGCCGCCGATCGCGACTAGGCGCATGCCGTCCGGGCCCGGGTTGATCTTGCGCTTCGCGCCTGGGCCCACGCGCACTGCGGTCTGCGGGTCCAGAGGGACAGTCTCCCCGTCGATCACGATCTCGCCGCTGCCGCGCAGGACGATGAAGACCTCCTCCTGGCCTCCGGCATGGTCGTGGTCGGGGTGGTTGTCGGCGCGCGGCTCGAGCTCGACGAAGGCGAGCCCGAAGGACTTCGCCCCCAGCTCGGCACGGGCTTTGCGGAACAGCCCGTCGTAGAAGGTCTCCATGTCGTCGATCTGCTTGGCGGTGTAGTCGGGCATGCGGACCAACCTACTTGACTTGGGAGCGCTGGAGCGCCCGCTTGCGCATGGGCGAGAACTCCTCCCACGGCCGCGTGTTGGCCACCTCGGCCGGGGTCAGCCACGCCCGGCGCGCGGTGGCGATCCCCCACGGTGCGCCGCCGAGCAGGCTGCGCGCCGAGTGCGCGTCGGTGTTCACGAGGATCGGCACGCCGGCCTGCGCCGCCGCTCGCGCGTGAGCCTCGTTGAGATCGCGGCGGTCGGCGCTGGCGTTGATCTCGAGCATGGTGTGGGTGCGGGCGGCCGCCTCGATCACGCGCTCCATGTCGAGCGGGTAGGGGTCGCGCGACTCGATCTTGCGCCCGGTCGGATGGCCGATCGCGTCGATGTAGGGATGCTCCATCGCCGCCACGAGGCGATCGGTCATCGCCTCGAGCCCGATCCCGAACGACGTGTGCACGCTCGCCATGACCCAGTCGAGCCGGGCCAGCAGCTCGTCGTCGTAGTCCGGGCTCCCGTCGAGGAGGATGTTCACCTCCGAGCCGGCGAGCAACTCGATGCCGTCGATGCGTGCATTCGCCTCACGGACTAGCTCGATCTGCTCGCGTAGCCGCTCGGGCGAGACCTCGTTGCCGAAGCCGTGCGACGCGGAGTGGTCGGTGATCGCCAGGTAGGAGAGGCCGCGCTCGATGGCGGCCGCGGCCATGTCGTCGATCGTGTCGCGGCCGTCGGAGGCCACCGTGTGGCAGTGCAGGTCACCGTGCAGATCTTCCTCGCGCACCAGCTTCGGCAGCCCGATGCCCCCCTCTAGCCGCGCCGCCTCGAGCTCGCCGCGATCCTCGCGCAGCTCGGGTGGGATCCAGGCCAGGCCAAGACGCTCGTAGACCTCCTCCTCGGTCGCGCAGCGATGGGTCTCGCCCGTAGCGTCGTCGAGCAAGCCGTACTCCGAGACGTGTAGGCCATCCCGCACGCTGCGCTCCCGCAGGGCGACGTTGTGCAGCTTCGAGCCCGTGAGGTGCTGCAGCACGTTGCCGAACTGATCGGGGGCGACGACCCGCAGATCGACCGCCAGGCCGGAGTGGGTGCGCAGCTTGGCGCCGTTCTCACCGCGGGAGGCGACCACCTCGATCAGGTCGATCGAGTCGAGGGATCCGAGGATCGCCTCCGGGTCGTCGGTCGCGGCGACGACATCGAGATCCTTTACCGAGTCCACGAGCCGCCGGGCCGAACCGGCGAGCTCGACTCGGGCGTCCGGCCCGGCGCGCGCTTCCAGCGCCTGCACGAGCGCGTCACCCACCTCGAGCGCGCGGCGGAGCAAGACCCGGACGCGCGGCCCGCCTTCCGGCATCTGCTCGAGCGCGGCGAGGATGCTCTGCTCGGCCTTCTCCCCGAAGCCCCGGAGCTTGCGGATGCGCTCCTGCTCGGCCGCGGCCCGCAAGGCGTCGAGCGAGTCCACGCCCAGCTCGTCGAAGAGCCGGCGTGCCTTCTTCGGACCGAGGCCCGGAAGGTGCGTGACGGCGACGAGCCCGGGTGGAAAGCGGGCGCGAAGCTTGGCCGTGGCGGGAATCGTGCCCTCCTCGATCAGCGCCTTGATCTTCTCCTCGAGCGTCGCGCCGATGCCCGCGAGCTCCGTCACCTTGCCCTCGCGCGTGAGGCCGGCGATCGAGCGCGACGCCTCCCGTACGGTGCGCGCGGCGTTGCGATAGGCGAGCACACGGTGGATGACCGCACCGTCGAGCTCGTAGAGGTCGGCCAGCTCGTCGAAGGCGGCGGCGATCTCGGCGTTGGTCGGGTCGGGCATGGCTGCCCACAGCCTACGAAGAGGTCGAGTCGGCGGCGCAAGCTGCCGATGGGACCCACAGATGGCCGCTTCCGACCTCGTTCTCCTCCAGGGCCTTCGCGACACGCGGGGAACGCTCTCCGAGTGGTCGGACCGCCCGTGGTCGGTGTTGCGCGGCTGGCTGGGAGGCAGCCTTGTCGTCTCCTTCGGTCTGCTCGGCGCCGTGCTCGTGGTGGCGCTGCTTGCGACGCCCGACGAGACACCGTTCATCGTCCCCGGCCTCCAGACCGACCCGGAGCTCGCCGCCGTTGGCCATGTGCTCTTCCGCAACTCCCTGGTGCTCGCCCTCCACTCCATGGCGTGCGTGGCCGGCTTCATCGCCGGCAGCTCGCTGCCGTTGGAGGCCGAGCGCTACTCGGGCGTCTGGCGCTGGTGCATGATCGTGCCGGGCCTTTGGCGATCGGCTTCGTCTCGGCCGCGACTCTCTTCTCACTGACCACGCAGGCCTACGTGCTGGGCAACGAGGCCTCGACGCTGTCACACCAGCTCGGGCTGAGCCCGGCGGTGCTGCTGCTCGGCCTGCTGCCCCACGCGCTGCCCGAGCTCACCGCCCTGTTCCTCCCCCTCGCCGCCTGGCTGATCGCCAGCCGGCGCAAGGATTGGCACGTGCTGCTCGCCGCCACCTTCGTCACGACGGCGATCGCGGCGCCGGTGCTGATCACCGCCTCGGTGGTGGAGGTCTACGTCTCGCCGCACCTCATGGCCGCGCTCGCGCGCTGATCAGCGGTCGTAGCCATTGATCGTCCGGACCGACAGCCACGTGAGGGAGAGCGTCGGCCTGAATCGAGCAGCGCCACAAAAGGCGCCGACTGCTCAAGCCACCGCGCGCCGGTCCGAGCCGGCGAACTGTGAGCGCTGACGGCGCCGGTCGCGCCGAATGACCGGACCGGACCGGTGGCCGATCACGCGCAGGACGTGCGCGTCGCGCCAGTAGTCGTAGCGGAAGAACGGCCGCGCGATGACAAAGGAGGCGGACCCCAGATACCGGCGGGGGCGCGGCGTTGACCGCATACCACCACCATAGCCCAGCCGGGGGTCTTGTGTGGGTCACTATACTTCCTGAAGTAAGCACGCAAAGCGCGAAGGAGATCGCATGGCTGGCACCATCACCGAGGTCACAGATTCGAACTTCCAAGCCGAGGTGATCGAGTCCGGCACGCCCGTGCTCGTCGACTTCTGGGCCCCCTGGTGCGGCCCGTGCCGCATGGTCGCTCCCGTGCTCGAGGAGATCAACGGTGAACGCGAGGACCTGCGAATCGTGAAGCTCAACGTCGACGACAACCAGCAGACCGCGGCCGCGTTCGAGGTCCTGTCGATCCCGACGCTGATCCTGTTCCGCGACGGGCAGGTCGCCAAGAAGGTCGTCGGCGCCTACCCCAAGAAGAAGCTCGAAGCCGAGCTCGAGCCCGCGCTGGCTTAGTGCGCGGCGGCAGGTGGTCTGCGGGGCGCTAAGCCCCCAGGCCGCCGAAGATCGCGAAGGGATGCAGTGTGCGCCAGGCCTCTTGGCCGTTGCCTTCGACGGCAAAGGTGCTTCCCGCGGGCGCAGCGCTGCGCAGCCGGCCGGCCAGCGCTTGCGCCTCGGCCTCGCTCGGAGCGCCGACCAGCACGTAGTGCGACCGGCGTACCAGCGGTAGCCCCTCGGCACTCAGCGTCTCGGCGAACGCTCGCGCATCGCCGGCGCTCGGCGTCTCGACGCGGACCTCCCATTCCGGATAACCGCGCCTCTCGGACTCTGCCGCCTCGGCCGCGGCCAGCCGCTCGCGCTCGGCGCGATGCTCCTCCTCGGAGGAGGGCAACGGCACCGATGAGTCCTCCCAGCGCTCCTCCTCCGGATGCCAGCGGGTGAACGTCGCCGGGCCGGCCACTCCCTGCTCTTCGAGCAGAGGGCGCACGATCAACTCGGCCTCACGCAACGCGTCCTCCGTATCCGCGTAGAGGAACAGGCGGCCGGCGTCGTGGCTCACCACGACGCGGTCACCGAGCCGGTCGCGCACGTCCTGATCGATCTCACGCTCGCGCACCGCCGCGAGCAGCCCCGCCACCCCGGTACCGGGCTCGAGGTCGAACTGCAGGCGCCAGTCGTCGTGCACGAGCGCATGTTCTCATGCCGCGCGGTCCGGGTAGGTTTCGGAGCGGGGAACCACGCTACGAGAGGACGAGATGGCCACCACACGTCAGGGCAAGAGCACGTTGGTCGAGTACCTGGGTCGAGCTCGCGACGAGGAGCGCCGCATCGAGACCGCGCTCGCCGCGCACCTCGTGATGGTCGGCCGTCCGTCCTACCAGAAGCGCCTGGAGCGGCACCTCGAAGCGACGAAGCTGCGCGTCACGGAACTCGAGAAGCAGATCAAGCGGCTCGGGGGGACAGTCAGCCGGAGTGCCCCGGGCGGCAACACCAGCGAAGTGCGAAAGGCCGCCAAGCGCGTGACGGGCCGCGCCGTCGAGCTCGCCGAGGGGCCGGTCGAGAAGCTCCGCCACGACGCCGAGGCCTCGAAGCTGCTCGACAACGCGCGCGCCGAGTACGCCGACGCCGCCGCGCAGGTGGGCAACTACAGCGTCGTACGCGCCCTGGCCAAGGCGGCGGGCGACAAGAACGCCGGCAAGTTGGCCAAGACGTTCAGAGACGAGCACGAGGACCTCGCC
Source organism: Solirubrobacterales bacterium (assembly GCA_038200435.1). Lineage (GTDB taxonomy): Bacteria > Actinomycetota > Thermoleophilia > Solirubrobacterales > Solirubrobacteraceae > JBBPXY01. Next base: position 14,011 of record JBBPXY010000055.1, on the reverse strand, counting down.
GAGTACGTGCGCAAGCTGATCCCGAAGCTCTCGAAGGCCGCCGTCGAAGCGGAGGTGAGCAAGCCCGCTCCGCGGTCCCGCGCGCGCAGCAGTTCCCGGTCGACGAGCTCGCGGTCGTCGTCCGCCAAGCGCTCGAGTGCTGCGGCCACCAAACGCTCGACGACCGGCCGCACCCGGTCTTCCGCCAAGCGCGCCGCCCCGGCGGGCGCGTCTTCGGGTGGGAAACGCGCCACGACGCGCGCGGGCTCCGGTGCGAAGCGCACGACGACCCGCGCGGCATCGGGAACGAAGCGCGCGGCCTCCACCGCCAAGCGCTCGTCCCCCGCCAAGAGCTGACCGCGGGTGCGCGCGGCCGTACTACGCGAGCACGGCGTCACCCCGCGCGTAGAGGAGTTCGAAGAGCCCAAGGCCGCCGAGCCGGGACAGGTCGTGGCCGACGTGGTGGCCGCGGGGTTGAACCCGGTCGACATCGCGATGGCCTCGGGTCGCTTCTACGGCGGCGCGCCGCCCGTGCCGAGCGTCGTCGGCCGTGAAGGGATCGTTCGGGTGGGCGGGGGAGGCCTGGCTTACTTCGACGGTCCAGTTGCGCCCTTTGGGTCGCTCGCCGAGCGGGTGCTGGTGGAGCAGGAGACGCTGATCGAGCTGCCCACGGGCCTCGACGCCGCGCACGCCGTCGCGTTCGGCATCGCTGGGCTAGCCGCGTGGCTGTCGCTCGAGTGGCGCGCCAAGCTGCAAGACGGAGAGACCGTGCTGGTGCTCGGGGCGACCGGTCCGGTTGGGCAGATCGCCGTGCAGGCCGCTGGGCTAATGGGCGCGAGCCGCGTCGTCGCGGCCGGCCGCAACTCCCAGGGGCTCGGGCGTGCGCGTGAGCTGGGCGCCGACGCCACGGTGAGGCTGGGCGACCAGGACGATCTCGCGGGCGCGTTCCGGGAGGCCGCGGGCGGCGAGGGACCGAACGTGATCGTGGATCCCTTGTGGGGAGAGCCGGCCGTCGCCGCGATGCACGCTGCTGCGCCCCGCGCGCGGCTCGTGCAGATCGGCCAGTCGGCCGGAGCCGAAGCGACGATCCCCTCGGCGGCGGTACGCGGGAAGCTGCTCGCCATCCTCGGCCACGCGAACTTCGCCGCGCCGCCCGGCGTAAAGCGCGCGGCCTACACGCGGATGGCGGAGCATGCCGCCGCGGGCGAGCTCACCGCCGACTTCGAGGCCGTGCCACTTGCCGACGCTGCCGACGCGTGGGAGCGGCAGCAGTCGGGGCCGCACCGCAAGCTCGTCGTCGTTCCCTAGCCGCAGGGAGCCGACGGAGTGGCACGCAGGCAGCGATCGATCCCCGTCGCCACGGTGCGAAACGCGTCGTAGGCGGGCTTGGCCCGCGTGGTGCCGCCGGCGGCCAGCTCACGCAGGCCGGCGAAGTCGAACGGGGCGCTCGCGTCGCGATCAGCGCTCATCCACGACTCCCAGTAGATGCGCTCGAGGCCCAGTGCGCGGCGGTTGCGCGTGAACAGCGGGACCAGACTGCGCAGGCGGGCAGCCTGATCGGCCGGTGTGGTCTCAAAGCCGAACGGGTGGCGCACTTTCCCCTTGCCCGATGACCACCCGAACTCAGTGATCATCATCGGGAGATGGGCGTCTCCGCCCCGCACCATTGCCGCGCGTACGAGCCGAGCGATCTTCAGCACGTTCGGCACTTCGAAGGTGTACGGATGGATCGCCGCGACGTCGAACGCGCCCCGAGCGCCCGCGCGGTAGAGGCCGGCGATCAGCTCCCAGGAGCGCTCCGCGAAGCCGGAGAGCACCGCACGGCCTCCCGGGTCGGCGGCGTGGATGGCGGCGCGGGCCGCGCGCAGCAGAGCGATGTAGTCGCGAGTGAACGGCTGATCGGACCAGTAGAAGGCGTGGTTTGGCTCGTTCCAGATCTGCCAGTCTCGGATCCACATGCGAGGGACCCCGGGATGCTCGGTCCAGAACGACCCGTGCGGGCCGTAGCGCCCGACGAGAGCGCGTAGAAAGGCGGCATAGGTGGCGGTGCCCTGCGGGGGCGAGTTCGCCTTGCCGGGGTGGCGCGCGGCCCACGCCGGCGTGCCGATGACGACCGGCAGGACGCCCACGTGCGCGCGCGCCGCCGCCTCGACGAGCGGGTCGGTCACCTTGAAGTTCGTCGGCCCGCCACGCGACGGCTGCGCTTCGCGCCAGTAGAAGGGCGCCCGAACCGAGCCGACGCCGCTGCGCCCCATCAGCGCCAGTTCGCTCGCCAGGTGGACGCCGGGGTTGAGCAGGTCACCGGACGTGACCCCGATGAACGCTGGAGCCGAGCTCGCGGCCGCTGGAGTCGAACTGGGTGCGGCCTTCTTGTCGCTCGAGGATCCACAACCCGCGAGCGCGGTGACGCAGGCCAGCGCGGCCATAAGACGCCTCATGCGCGGGTCACCGCGATCGTGAGCTCGCGGCCTTCGATCGAAGTCGTCTCCCCACCCACTGCGCCGTCGAACGAGATCGAGGTCGCCAGGGTCTCGGCGGCGATGTAGGCCTTATGCGCGCGAGCGGCTGCGAGCAGCTCCGCATCGCCTCCGAGCGTCAGCGTGATCCGGTCGGAGATGTCGAGCCCGGCGTTCTTACGTGCCGCCTGCACGGCGTGAACGACCTCCCGGGCGAGGCCTTCCTCGACGAGCTCGTCGTCGACCGCAAGCTCGAGCGCGACGGCGTGCGATCCCTCGCGCTCGAGCTGGTAGCCCTCTAGCGGCTTCATCGAGACGAGCAGATCGTCGACGCCGAGCTGGTGGTCGTGACCTGCAATCGAGATGCCCACCGTGCCCCCCTCGCGCAACGTAGCGGCGACGTTATCGGCGTCGAGCGCGGCGACCGCGGCGGCCACCAGCGGCATGTCCTTCCCGAACCGCGGGCCAAGCGCGCGGTAGTTGGGCTTGACCTCAACGGATCCGAGCTCGTCGGCTCCCGAGGCGAAGCGCAGCTCCTTCACGTTCAGCTCCTCCTGGACTACACCGGCCATGCGCTCGATTGCGTCGCGCTCGCGGCCGGTGGCGACGATTACCGCGGCACGGAGGGGCTGGCGCACCTTGAGCTTGGCCTGCCCGCGCGCAGCCAGGCCGAGCCGGACGGCCTCGCGCGCAACGCCCATGGCGAGCTCGAGGGTCTCGTCGCGCGCGGCAGGGTCCGGGAAATCTGTGAGGTGGACGCTCGGCTCGCCCGACAGGTTCGTGTAGATCTCGTCGGCGATGAATGGCGTAAATGGTGCCAGCAGTTGCGCCGTCGTCACGAGGCAGGTGTGCAGCGTCTGCATCGCCGCCGGGTCGCCGGCCCAGAAACGCCGGCGAGAGCGCCGGACGTACCAGTTGGAGAGGTCGTCGGCAAAGGCGGCGATGGCGCGCCCGGCGGTCGTCGCGTCGTAGGCGTCGAGTCCATCGCGCACAGTCTCCACGGTCGCGCCCAGGCGGGAGAGCGCCCACGCGTCGAGCTCGTTCGGCTCGCCCTGCTCGGCCGCTGCGCCCTCCTCGCTCGCGTTCGCGTACAGGACGTAGAAGCCGTACGTGTTCCACAGCTGCAAGAGGAACTGCCGCACCGCCTCTCCGACGGTCTTGAGCGAGAACCGGTAACCGTCCCACGGCTGCTTGGAGGTGAAGAAGTACCAGCGCAGCGCGTCGGCGCCGTAGGAATCGAGCACCTCCCAGGGCGCGACGACGTTGCCCTTCGACTTGGACATCTTCTGGCCTTCGGGGTCCAGGATCAGCCCGAGACAGAGCACGTTCTCGTAGGAGGAGCGGTCGTAGAGGAGCGTCGAGACCGCGAGCAGCGAGTAGAACCACCCGCGCGTCTGGTCCAGCGCCTCGCAGATGAAGTCGGCGGGGAAGCGGCGCTCGAACTTCTCCTGGTTCTCGATGGGCGCGTGGTACTGCGCGAAGGGCATCGCACCCGAGTCGAACCACACGTCGATCACCTCCGGCACCCGCTCCATCCGCTGCCCGCAGTCGTCGCAGGGGAAGCCGACGTCGTCGACGAACGGCCGGTGGTGGTCGGCCAGCTTCACCTCCGAGCGCTCCTCGAGCTCCGCGAACGAGCCCACGCAGCGCACGTGGCCCTCGGGGCAGCGCCAGACCGGCAGCGGCGTGCCCCAGTAGCGCTCGCGCGAGAGCGCCCAGTCGACGTTGTTCTCGAGCCAGTTGCCAAAGCGCCCATGCTTGACGTGATCCGGGTGCCAGTTGACGGCCTCGTTCGCGGCGAGCAGGCGGTCGCGGACCAGGCTCGTGCGGATGTACCAGCTCGGCTTGGCGTAGTAGAGAAGCGCCGTGCCGCAGCGCCAGCAGTGCGGGTAGGCGTGCTCGTAGGGCTCGGCGCGCAGCAGGCGGCCGCGCGCGCGCAGGTCCTCGACCAGGTCGGCGTCGGCGCCCTTCACGTCGCGGCCGGCGTAGGCGCCAATGCTCTCGTCATAGGTGCCATCGGGCTTGACGGGATTCACGACCGTGAGCCCCTGCTGCTCGCCGAGACGGAAGTCGTCCTCGCCGAAGGCGACGGCGGTGTGCACGAGGCCCGTGCCGTCGTCGGCGGTGACGAAGTCGGCGGGCAGGACGGTATGACCCTTCGGCCCGTAGGCGTCGCCCGGGATGTAGTCGAAGGGCGGCTCGTAGTGAGCGCCGACGAGCTGACTACCGGGGAAGCGCTCGAGCACCTCGGCGCCCTCCCCGAGCACGCGCTCCACGAGAGCCTCGGCCACCACGAACACGGAGCCGTCATGGCGCGCAAGCACGTAAGTCAACTTCGGATCGACCGCGACCGCGGCGTTGGAGACGAGCGTCCATGGAGTCGTGGTCCAGACCAGCAGGTCGGCGCTGCCGTCGCGCAGCGGCAGCCGCACGTACGCGCTCTGATCGATCACGTCGCGATAGGCCCCCGGCTGGCCCAGCTCGTGCGAGGAGAGCGACGTGCCGCAGCGCGGGCAGTAGGGGACGACGCGGTGGCCCTCGTAGAGCAAGCCCTTGGTCCAGATCGCCTTGAGCGCCCACCAGACCGACTCGATGTAGTCCTCATCGAGCGTGCGGTAGGCGTCGTCGAGATCGATCCAGAAGCCGATCCGCTCGGTGAGGCGGTTCCACTCCTCCAGGTAGGTGAAGACCGACTCGCGGCACTTCGCGTTGAACTCAGCGATGCCGTAGCGCTCGATGTCCTCTTTGGACTTGAACCCGAGCTCGGCCTCCACGGCCAGCTCCACCGGCAGCCCGTGGCAATCCCACCCGCCCTTGCGCTCGACCGCGTAGCCGCGCATGGTTTTGTAGCGGGGGAAGATGTCCTTGAAGACGCGGGCGAGGACGTGGTGGGAGCCGGGCGCGCCGTTGGCCGTCGGTGGGCCCTCGTAGAAGACCCACGGCTCGGCTCCGGCTCGGCGCCGCACCGACTCGTGGAAGACGTCGCGTTCGCGCCACTGCTCGAGCATGCGCTCCTCGAGGGCGGGGAACGATTGGCGGGGATCGACGGGGCGGTGGCGGGCGGCGGCCATGGGCGGCGCCGATTCTAGGTGGGTGCCTCAAGCTCAGCCGACGGGCGCGAGCCAGCCGCCAAGGCCCTCCTCGACGGCGCGGTGGCCACCGGAGTCGATGAAGTCTCCGTGGCCGGGCAGCACACGGTCGAAGTCCCACTTCAGGATCCGGTCGATGGAACGGCGGGCGGCCTGCCTGTCACGCACGCTCCTGCGAAAGAGCGGCGTGGGGCCCACCTGACGCCGAACGCGCGGACCGTTGGCGAACAGCCGGGTGAGCAGAGAGCGGTCCGAGCCGATGTTGAAGATCAGGTCACCGGCGTCAGAGTCCCGCTCGACCGGTGGAGGAACTCGAACTCGCTCAGCCGGTGGCCGTCGAGCGGCGCCTGGTCGATATCCCCGGCCCACCCCGGATCCGGGCTGCCGCCGAGCTCGCCGTCGAAAGTCAGGTCCCGGCGCTTCTCGGCCAGGCCGGGCGCGGCGAACAGGCGGGCATCGGGGTAGGCAGCGCGGTACTGCTCCATGAACAGGTGCCCGTGGAGGTCGCTGGCCGGGACGACGAACCGAACGGGCCCGCGGGCGTCCAGCTCGCCTCGCAGCTCATCGTCCAGCGGCGCGGGCGAGTGGATCCAGAGTCCGCCGCTCGCCAGCCGGACCACGCTCATCCGCCGGCCCATCTGCACGCCCAGGTAACGCAGCTGTGCCTCGAGCACCCACAGTTCGTCGGTGATCTCTCGGAGCACAGGAGCCTCTAGGTGAGGCGAGCCAACAGCATGTCGCGGGCCTCGAGGAGGCCGTCGCCAAGGCGCACCACCGTGCTCGCGCCGGTGTCGGGCAGGCTGCCCCCGAGGTCGAAGATCTCAGGGCTGGCCTCACCCGACCGAGCGGCGTAGACCAGGCGGCCGATCGTCGGCAACGAAGCGCGCCGGCCGGCGAAGAGCACGGCGTCAGGCGCGACCGCACGCAGGGCGCGCCCGAGCTTGGCGGGCTCGGTCGCCACCCCGAGCGTGAGCGTGCGCAGGCCGGCGCGCCGCAGCGCCACTTCCAGCGCCTGCGCGCGGAGCGCGTCGAGATCGCCGGGAGCGCTCGAGTCGAAGATGAGGACGCCTTCCGGGCGCGACGCGGGAGGTGTGAGCCGGCGCTGGGCGCTCAGCCATCCCGTCGCGTGGCGCCAGGCGATCTCGTACTCGGGCGAGGGCGCGGCGCCAGGCTCCCCCGCCAGAGCCTCGACCGCGGGTAGCAGCAGCTCCTCGACAGTTCGTTCGAGCGAGCGGATCGCGAGGCTCTCCTCGAGCAGGCGGTTGGCCCGCTCCTCCGCGTAGGAGGTGAACGCGCGAGTAAGGCGGGCGGCCGACGAAGGGCCCTCTCCTCGCTCGCGCGCGACCGAGATCGCCGAGGACACGTTCGGCACGTCGGCGAACGCTTCGCGCAGCGCCTCGATCTCGGCCAGCTCGTACTGGCGGTGGCCGCCGCTCGATCGAGCGGGTGCGGGGTAGCCGAACCGCCGCTCCCAGGAACGCAGCGTGTTGGGACTGACGCCGAGCATGCTCGCCGCTGCCGTGGTGCGAATTGCGCCCATACCTCTTTCAGGCTTATCGCGGGTCGGCCGGTCGGGCGCAAGCGGCGCAAGGCCTCGTGCAGGGGCAGAGTGGACAGTGCACAGTGCGCGGCCTTCGGCCGGCTCACAGTGGACAGGGCCACGGACGAGCCCTCACCACTGTCCACTGTCCTCGGTTTGCCAGTGGCCGACGGCGGGCAGCACGACGCCCAGGCCGAGGTGGGCGACACGTCAGGCGAACGCGCGGACTCCGACGAGAGCGGCGAGCCTTCAGGAGACCGCGGTTGGTCCTGATTCCAGGGAGCGCAGGAACTCGTCAATCTGGCCGCGTGAGTAGCGGCGCTGCCCCCCCGGGCGTGCGGTAGGCCTTGATGTAGCCCAGATCCGACCAGCGGCGCACGGTGCCAAGCGATACCCCGAGCTCACGAGCGGCTTGGGAGATCGAGAGGTCGAGTGGGCCGGTGGCGGGGGTGTCGTCCATAGGAAGCAATGTGCAGCTTTCGCCAGGTCCTTGGAGCTTCGACGCCTCTTTGCACAGCCTTTAGCCGCACAAGTTGCCGATCGCCGCAATTCTGCGACGATCAATCCTCATGGGCGGCCGCCTCGACGAGCTCGACCTTTCGCTCAAGCTCAAGCGGGGCGAGCAGCACCGCCGCCTTGCGGCCGCGCAGACACGTCTGCTCCAGCTTCGGCTCGTCCTCGGCGGCCTGGCCGGCGAGGGCGAGATCGGGCCGCCGCTCTGCGTTCTCTTCGAAGGCTGGGACGCCTCAGGCAAGGGCGGGGCGATCAAGCGCCTCGTCATGAACCTCGATCCGCGTCACGTGCGCGTGAAGGAGTTCGCCGCACCGACCCATGACGAGAAGCGCCACCACTTCCTCTGGCGCTTCGGCCCGGCGCTCCCGGGCTGGGGAGGGATGGCCGTGCTCGACCGCTCGTGGTACGGGCGCGTCCTCGTCGAGCGGGTCGAGGGCTTCGCCACCGACGAGCAATGGCGGCGGGCCTACGACGAGATCGCCGGGTTCGAGCGCACGCTCGCGGCCGAGGGGATGATCCTCGTCAAGTTCTGGATGCACATCTCCGCCGAAGAGCAGCTCGAACGCTTCGAACGTCGCGAGAAGGACCCGTTGAAGACCTGGAAGCTGACCGACGACGACTGGCGCAACCGCGAGAAGAGGCCCTTGTACGAGGAGGCGGTGGAGGAGATGCTCGAGCGCACCTCCACCGAGGTCGCGCCCTGGCACCTGATCGAGGGAGACTCCAAGCGCTGGGCGCGGGTGAAGGCAATCGAGACCGTGGTGGCGGAGACCGAACGCGGCATGACCGTGCATGGCTTCCCGGTGCCCCCGGCTTCGGCCGCCGAGCCCGAGGACTGAGTGCCCAGCCGGCTCCGGCTGCTCGCGTACGGGCTGGCGGTAGTGAGTGCCGCCGGAGTCGTTGGGTGCAGCCAGCAAGCGGCGCTGCCCGACGTCTGCCGCAACACCGACGCCGCCGCGCTGCACAGGGCGCTTCAGCGGGCTCCTACCGAGGTGCGGCTGCCGGGAGGCGTCGCGCTCTCCGAATGCGTTGCGCAGGCTCGCACGGACTCCGAGTTGCAGATCGTCGGTGGTCTCCTCACCGAGGCCGGCGACGGCCTCGCGCGCGAGGCCCCGCACGATTCGGCGGCGGCCCTCCAGCTCGGCTACCTCGAGGGCGCGACAGAACGCGGGGCCGCGCGCAACAACGGTATCGGAGCCGAGCTCGGCAACCGCATGGCGAACGTCTTCGTCCCCGCGGACTCGACTCCGGCCGGCCGCGCGGCCTACGGCAAGGGCCAGGCGGCGGGGCGGTCCGGCGGGTGAGGCTCAGGCTCTACCACCACCCCGACGGCGCGCGCGTCGCCTACCGCGAGACGGGCACGGGGCCCGCCCTCGTGCTGCTGCACTCCGCCGGCCTCTCCCACCGCGAGTGGGAGCCCGTCGTCGAACCGCTCGCCCAGCGCTTCCGCGTGGTCCTGCCCGACCTGCCGCTGCACGGCGACTCCGAGGACCGGCCCGGCCATCCGTACACACTCGACTGGCTGACCGAGGTGATCGCCGGCTTCTGCCTCGAGGCGGGAGGGCCGCGCGCGCGGCTCGGCGGTCACGATCTCGGCGCGGAGCTGCTCGTGCGCGCAGTGACCGGGGGCGCGCTCTCGCCCGACCGCCTCGTCGTGATGCCCACTCGGCTGCACCGCGGACCAGAGCACCCACGGCGGCTCGCCCTGTGGCGCGCCGCTTGCCGGCCGGCGGCCCTACCGGGACTCGATCGCCTGCTCGCGCACGGCGCTGCGCTCGCCTTCCGCCCGTCGGTGGGCGAGAAGCTCTCGGCTCAAGCCAACCCGGGCGCGCGCGACCTCATCCGCCACGCCTTCGCCGACGTGAGCGGCAACGGCAACCGCGCGCGCTCGTGGGCACGCTTCGCCCGTCGCTGGCCCGCCGAGGCCCAGCGCGACCTGCTCGACCGCTACGGGTCGATCGCAGCGCCGACCCTGCTGCTCTGGGCCGACTCCGACCGCATGCACCCTTTGACCGGCGCTCAGGAGGCGCTCGATCTGCTGCCCGACGCACAGCTTCGCGTTCTGAGCGGTTGCGGCTTCCTGATGGCCTACGACGACCCGGTGGGGCTGGCGCGGGAGCTGATCGCGTTCTGCGGGTGAGCCGAGACACCGCTCGGGCTCCCAAGCGTTAGCGTTCGATTGACTCAACGAACCGGAGGCGGCATGGGCGTAGGCGAGCAGGAGCATCTTTGGGGCGGCGAGACCACCAAGGCGGTGGCGAACTTCCCGGTCTCGGGTGAGGGCATCCCGATCCCCGTGGTGCGCTGGCTCGGCCGCGTGAAGGGCGCCGCGGCGCGCGTGAACGCCGACCTCGACCTGCTCGACGGCGACCTTGCCGGGCGCATCTCCTCGGCCGCCGATCGCGTCGCGCAGGGCGACTACGACGATCAGTTCCCGGTCGACGTCTTCCAGACCGGGTCGGGCACGTCGTCGAACATGAACGCCAACGAGGTGATCGCGAACCTCGCGGGCGAGGGAGTCCACCCCAACGACCACGTGAACATGGGGCAGTCCTCCAACGACGTCTTCCCCTCTGCGGTGCACCTCGCCGCGCTCGACGAGGCGACGAACGACCTGCTACCCGCGCTCGAGGAGCTCGAGAAGGCGCTCGCCGGCAAGGCCGAGGAGTTCAAGGACATCGTCAAGTCCGGCCGGACCCACCTGATGGACGCCGTGCCGGTGACGCTCGGCCAGGAGTTCTCGGGCTACGCGGCGCAGGTGCGCCTCGGCGGTCGGCGGGTTCGCAACACGCTGCCACAGGTGGCGCAGATCCCGCTCGGTGGCACCGCGACCGGCACCGGGCTGAACACCCATCGCGACTTCGCCGAACGGGTGCGTGGCGTGCTTGCGAACGACTCGAAGCTCGAGATCTCCGCGCCCGAGGACCCTTTCGAGGCTCAGGGCAACCGCGACGCCCTCGTAGAGCTCTCGGGGGCACTCAAGGTGATCGCAGTCTCGCTGACCAAGATCGCCAACGACCTCGCGTGGATGGGCTCCGGCCCGCGAGCCGGGCTGGGCGAGCTCCTGCTGCCCGAACTGCAGAAGGGTTCTTCGATCATGCCCGGGAAGGTCAACCCGGTGATCCCCGAGGTCGTCATGCAGGTCGGCGCTCAGGTGATCGGCAACGACACGGCGATCACCATCGCCGGCACCCAGGGCAACTTCGAGCTGAACGTGCGCATCCCGCTGATCGCGCGCAACCTGCTCGAGTCGATCCGGCTGCTGGCCGCAACGTCGCGCCTGTTCGCCGAGAAGGCGATCTCCGGCATCGAGGCCAACCTCGAGGGCTGCGAGCGCTCGGCCGAGTCGACGCTCGCCGTGGCGACCGCGCTCAACCCGTTCATCGGCTATGACAAGGCGTCGGACATCGTGAAGGAGGCGGCGAAGTCGGGCCGCACGCTGCGCGAAGTCGCCCGCGAGCAGGGAGTTGACGACGCCACCCTCGACGAGGCGCTCGACCTGCGCAAGATCGCCGCGGGGTCCGCCGCGGAGTGACATGAGCTACGCGATTGCCACGGGCATAGAAATGACTCCGGAGGAATTGCTCCGGCTTCCGCGCGGTCGCGCTCGGTTCGAGCTGATCGAGGGAGAGTTGACCGTCATGGAGCCGGGTGGCGCAGAGCATGGGGCGGTGGCGATGGAGGCGGGGGCGCTCTTACACGCGCATGTGCGAGGGCACGGGCTGGGGCTCGCCTTCGGCGCCGAGACCGGCTTCGTCGTCGTCTCCGGCGACAAGCCGACGATCCGCGCTCCCGACGCCGCCTTCGTCTCACGCGCGAACGTCGAGCGGCTCGGCCGCACCGAGAAGTACTGGCCCGAGGCGCCCGATCTCGCGGTCGAGGTCGTCTCGCCCGGCGACTCGTTCTCGGAGGTGAACGAGAAGGCGCTGGCGTGGCTCGACGCGGGTACGCGAGTGGTGATCGTGGCCGACCCGCCATCGCGCACGGTGACGATCTACCGGCCGGGCGAAGTGCTGAGAAGACGCGGCGAGGAAGCGGTGGACGCCGGCGACGCGGTGCCGGGATGGGCGCCGGCCGCCGACGCGCTCTTCGGCTGAGCTCTTGCTACTTCTCCACGACGAACTGGTAGCCGCGCACGAGCGCGAAGGCACAGGCCGCCAGCCCGATCACGGCGAGCAGACCGTACGCAACGGCGGGCACGGGGCGTTCGCGTCGCCGCTCGTCGCCCGCGCGAGCCACTCCGAGCACCACGAACGAATAGGCGACCGCGAGCCCGATGCCGCCCGCGAGCGAGACCCAGATGACCTTGAGGAGCGCGCCCCAGTCGACGATCGTGGCGATCATTCGGCGGCGGGAACGGCGGCGGCAGCAGCAGCGGCACCGGAGGTCGTCTGCAGGCGGCGCATGAGGATCAGGGCGATCACGACGAGGCCGGCCGCGGAGACGATGATCGGGCCCGCCGCCCCGCCGCCGAAGAGCTCAGTGACCTCGTAGACCGCCGCGCCGACGACCGCGGCGGCGGGCAGCGTCAGGAGCCACGCGACCGCGATGTTGCCCGCCACCCCCCACCGTACGGCCGAGAGCCGCCGCGCGGCGCCCGCGCCCATGACGCCCCCGGAGATCACGTGCGTGGTGGAGAGCGGGTAGCCGAAGTGCGAGGCGGTGAGGATCACCGCGGCGCCCGCGCTCTGGGCGGAGAAGCCCTGCGCCGCGTCCATCTTGATGATGCGGCTGCCCATCGTCTTGATGATGCGCCAGCCGCCGCTGTAGGTGCCGAGCGCGATGGCGGCCGCCGCCGTGACCTTGACCCAGTCCGGCGTCGAGGCAGCCGCCGAGAGGTTGCCGCTCGCGATGAGCGCCAGGGTCATGATCCCCATCGTCTTCTGCGCGTCGTTGGTGCCGTGGGCCAGAGCCAACAGGCCTCCCGTCGCGAGCTGCCCGAGGCGAAAGCCACGTTTGGCCGGCCCCGGCCGCAGGCGCCCGACGATGCGGTAGACGACGAGGATGGCCGCACCGGCGACTGCGAACGCAAGAATCGGCGCGATGAGCGCCGGAACGACCACCTTGCCAAGCAAGCCCTCGCTGAGCACCGCGTCGGCGCCGTGCGCCGCGAACGCCGCCCCGACCACTCCGCCGATCAGCGCGTGAGACGAGCTCGAGGGCAAGCCGAAGTACCACGTCGCGAGGTTCCAGCAGATCGCTCCCACCAGGCCGCCGAAGACGATCGTCAGCGTGACCGAGGCCGGCGCGACGATGCCCTTACCCACCACGGCGGCGACCTTCAAGGACAGAAACGCGCCCACGAAGTTGAGGGCGGACGCCAAGCCGATGGCCAGCCGCGGCGAGACCGCCCGGGTCGAGATGCTGGTCGCCACGACGTTCGCCGTGTCGTGAAACCCGTTCGTGAAGTCGAACGCCAGCGCCGTGGCGATGACGATTACTAGGACCGTCGTGTCGTGCATCGATCAGTTAGGCGTTCTTGATGACGATGCCTTCGAGGATGTAGGCCGCCTTCTCCGTCGAGTCGATGGCGGCCTCCAGGCGCTCGAAGATGTCCTTCCAGCGGATCACGACCATCGGGTCGATCCCGTTGTCGAACAAGGAAGCGAGCGCCTCGCGAACAACGCGGTCGCCGTCGTTCTCGAGGCGGTTCACCTCGACCGTGAAGTGCGAGATGTCGTTGAACGTGCGCATCCGCGGTATGGCCTGCTGAATCTGCCGGCACGCCTGGAGCAGGATGTGTGAGAGCCGTTGAGCCTGCTCCATCGGTGCCTCGATCTTGTAGAGCCCGAGGAAGTCCGCGACCTCCTCGGTGAAGTCGACGATGTCGTCGAGCGCCGAGGCGAGCTCGTAGATGTCCTCCCGGTCGATCGGGGTGACGAACGTCTGGTTCAGCCGCCGGATGATGTCGTGCGTGATCCGGTCGCCCTCCTGCTCGCAGACGAGGATGTCGCGCGCCAGCGGCGCCGTCTCCGGGTAGTTGCGGAGCATCTGGTCGAGGAGGTCGGCGGCCCGCACAATATTGGTGCCGGCCTCCTCGAAGAGGTCGAAGTACTCGCGGTCGCGCGGAGCGAAGAGCTGGGGCAGTCGTGCCATCGGGCTAGGTCGCGACGGTCTCCACGCCCAGCTCCTCCGAGATGCGTACGTCGATCGAGTAGTCGATCGGCAGGACGATCAGGGAGGGTCCGTCGAGGCCGAGGGCGTGGTTCAGGTGCTTGGCGAAGTCCTCGGTCTTCTCGCACCGCCAGGCCGGCATGCCGAAGGCATCGGCGAGCTTGACGAAGTCCGGGTTGGTGAAGTCGACCCCGAAGTGCTCGCCGAACTTGTTGTCCTGCTTCCAGACGATAGAGCCGAACTGGTGGTTCTCCCAGATGATCGTCACGAAGGGGGTCTTCAGTCGGGTGGCCGTCTCGAGCTCCTGGCAGTTCATCATG
>JBBPXY010000054.1:0-19540 GCA_038200435.1 Solirubrobacterales bacterium | reverse complement strand
GGTCGGGCTCGGCCCGGCGTAACGCGATCTCCTCGAAGATCATGTCGTCGACGCGCTTCTTCTGCTCCTCGAAGCGCCGGGCGGCGCCGCGGTTGCCGAAGCGGCCGCCCGAGAGCAGGAGCACGACGATCCCGACCCTTCTGGAGACGGGGTCGATCATCGCGCGAAGGCGGCGGGCAAGCTCGTCCTGGCGCGGCCCCTCGGCCACTCCGAACACGGCGCGCATCATCACCTCGAGCGTGAGCGACTGCATCGCCGGGAGGAGGGTCAGCTCCTCGCCGACGGGCCAGGAGTCGATCGCCCGGTCGGCCGCCTCGGTCATCACCTGCTCGTAGGCCCGCATCCGCTCGCCGTGGAAAGGGGGCAGCAGGAGGCGCCGCTGGCGGAGGTGCTCGGCTCCGTCGGCGAGCAGGACGGACCGCTCACCCAGCACCGGTCCGAGCAACGCGTTGGCCTCCCCCGCCCGCATGCGATTCGGCGGCGCGCGGAACACCTGCTTGATCGCTTCGGGATCGAAGACCATCACGAACCGCGAGTCGAAGAGGCTGCCGAACGTGACCACGTCGCCGTAGCGGCGCCGGGAGCCTTCTATGAACGGGACGGGAGCGAAGAGAAAGCCGAGCGTCTGCACCCAGCGCGGCAGCGGCGGCCCTGGGGGAAAAGCGCTCTCCGCGGTGGCCGCCACCTTCGTTAGAGCGATCCCTTGACCGGGTCGCCGATTTCGAGCTGCTCGCAGAAGAGGATGTGCGGCGGCTCGGAGAGCATCTCGATCGCCTTCGCATACGGGGCCATGTGCGGCTCCTTGAAGTGCTTGTCGAGGTCTTCTTGCGAGCGCCAGCGCTCGACGATGGCGATGGAGCCCGGCTCGTTCTGAGAGCGGTGAAGAGTGTACTTGACGCACCCCTCCTCTCCGTGGATGTCCTCGATGACTCCGCGCAGGATCGCGAGCGCGTCCTCTTCGAGGCCTGACTTGATCTTGGCGGTGGCGACGACGGTTACCTCTTCGGCCATGCGCTTGAGGCTACTGGGTCGAGGAGGCGGCGCATGATGCTCGCCACGCGGTCGGGTTCAGTGGTGACTCGTCGATAGGTCAGCCTCACGACGCGGTAGCCGGCCAGCTGTAGCTGGACGTCACGTGTGCGGTCGCGCTCGAAGGCCCGGCGGGTGCGGTGGAACTCGTAGCCGTCGAGCTCGACTACCAGCTGGCGGTCGCGCCAGGCGGCGTCGACTTCAAATCCTTCGACGAGAGTGTTGACTTGTGGCAGGTCGAGGCCGTGTTCGCGACACAGGTCCAGGAAGAGAGATTCGAACTCGGAGCGCGTGGGTGCCGCGGTGCGCTGCTCGCGGACGAGGTCGCGGAGAGCTTTGGTGCCACGGCGGTTCGGGTGGTCTTGCAGGAGTCCGTTGATGGCGCTGACGTCGAGCAGCCTGAGCCGCTCGGCCTCCTCCCACGCGCGCGCGAGCCGCCGCTCGTCTACGGCTTCGGCGAGATCGAGGAGCGTGCGGGCGACGGTGGTGACCGGGATTCCGTCGCGGGTGGTGGTGTCGGATCTGGAAAGGGAGCGGGGCTGATGCAGACATATGCCGGCACAGCTTCGCCGGCTGCGGCCAGCGACGGTCACGTCCACCTTCGACCGGTTCACCTGCAACAGCCCCCAGAGCGCCGCGGCGCTTAGATGGCTGAGGAAAGCGTGCTCGCCGCACGCGAGCACGGCGGCCATCCAGCGGCTCTTTCCGACGAGTCGAGGATGGCCCACGGCGTACACCCCGGCATGCACGGGGTGCAGCCGGCCGACGTCCATTCGATGCTGGATCGCGCCGCGCTTCATCCCAAGGGCCATTAGCTGTCTCCGAGCAACGACGCCATGCTGCCGGGCGGCGATTTCGGAGATCAATGCGTCGACTGGTCGACATAGTGCATCTATGTCATGTCGAATGTCGACCACTCGGCTCACGACGCCGATGATCCCTCGCCAAACCGCGCGTTACACCACGCGGGTGTGTCGACTCAGCGCACGGACACGCGCAGATGGCGCCCGCGGGCGGCGAACTTCAGGACGCGCGTACGGCGGTCGAAGTGCCAGCGGCGCCGGGGCACCAGCCGCCCGTTGACGACCAAGCGATGTGGGACGAATGGACGCGCCAAAGTCGAGAGCGAAGCCTGCACGCGGTAGGTCCTCGTCCGCTCTCCCAAGACAAAGAGCTTCCAGCCACGCGCGCGCCCGCGCCCAGAAGACTCCTGGGACAAGACGCGCTCACCCCCCTAGAACCGGCTCACCGAAGAACCCCGCGGGAACGCCAGCAGCGAAAGCCGATCCCGCCGCTCGCCCAGATGCACCAACCCGCGCCCGTGCCCGTACCCCGCGAGGGTGTCGACGTCGGCGCTGAGCATCGGCAGCACCGCGCCGGCCCGCACCAGCAACGGCAGCTCGCCCAGCGGCGCGGGCAAGCCCACCGAACGTGCACCGCTCAGCACACGCGCGCGGCGCAACCCGATCGCTCCGCTCCGCCCCACGTACGCCGCGCTCCGCCACAGGTCGATCCAGCGCCCGCGCGGGAGGTAGACACCGCGCCGCCGCGCACCGCCCTCGACCACCGGCGCCGCCAGCAGGTCGGGGCCGAAGAGGAACTCGTCATCCCGCGCCGCCGCCCGCGCGTCGCTCGGGTACGCGAGCGCCAGCTGCCGCATGATCGGAACGCCCGTCGCGCGATAGGTGGCATCGGCCGCATCGAGGTAGGGATAGAGCTGAGTGTGCAGCTTGGCGTAGCGCCTCCACACGGGGAGCACGTCGTCGTCGTAGATCTGCGGCCGCCGGTAGGAAGGGATGGCCAGGCCCGATCCCTTGGTGCGCATCACGCCCGAGACCGCGCCGAACTCGATCCAGCGCTGAAGCAGCTCCGGCGAGAGCCTCTCGGCGGGCCCGAAGGAGTCATAGCCGCCGATATCGCTGCCCCACCGGCTCACCCCCGACATCCCCATGCTGAGTGCTTGCTTGACGGAAGAGGAGAGTCCGTCGAAGCCGAACACCGTCGTCGGGTCGCCTCCCCACACGTCGTAGGCGCAGCGGGCGCTGCCCGTCCACCCCGAGCGCTGAAAGCGGATCAGGGGGCGCGGCAGCCGGCGCGCGATGTCGTAGGCGGCGCAGTGGTAGGTCGTTGGGTAGCGGTTGTGCATGGCCGGGCCCGGAGTGCCGTCGGCCGAGACCGCCTGCGGCGGCGTGTACTCGCCGAAGTCCTCCATCCACCCGTCGTGGCCCCCGTCGTAGGCCTCGCGCAGCAACCGCCCGTAGAACGCCTGGGCGCCCGGTGCGGTGAAGTCGAACTGCGACAGCGGCTCGACCGTGAAGCCCGCGGGCTCGCTTCCTCCGACGAAGCCGTTGTAGACGAACGGCTGGCCCCCCGGCGCGCGCTGTAGCACTCCCGCCTGCGCGGCCTGCGAGTAGACCGGCTGATACGAGGTGCAGATGAGCGGGTTGAAGTAGATGAGGTGCGCAAGCCCCTGGGAATGGAAGAAGTTCGTGCGCTGGCGGTTGTAGGCCTCGTTGCCGCGCTGGGCCCCACACGGGAGGAAGTGCATCTGCGTCTCGGCGAGCGAGACCGGAGCGTCGGCCGTACGCAGCTTCTTCACGTCGGCCGCCTCCTCGGCCAGAGGGATCTTGTTCTTCTGGCCCGTCTGGAACCACGGGCCGAACGCATAGGGAGCCGGCGGCGCAGGCTGCCGGCCGGTCGCGCGCGTGAAGCGGCCCAGCGCCGCGGCCGGCGTCGGGCCCGCGAAGAATCGCAACTTCAGCCGCGCGCTCTCGGCCTCCAGGCTCCACGTGCCCGGATCGTCGGAACGCATGCGAAAGACGCTTGTCTCGTCGTTGCCGATGAGCGCGCCGTAACCGCGGCCCGAGAGCATCCACGGCACTGGGTAGTACGTCGAGTCGTCGCGGTCGCGCGTGGCCCAGGGCGGCGTGGTGGGCTTCACGTAGTTGCGGTCCTGCGACGGGAACGGACCGTCGGAGACGTAGTTCTCGACCTCTCGGCCCTGCTGGTCGACCGCGTTGGAGCGCTCGCCGAAGCCGAAGAACTTCTCGGTGCGGGCCGCGTCGAACCCGATGCCGCTGACCTCGACGCCCGGTGTGGCGGTGCTCGAAGTGAGCGAGATCGACCCCTCGCCATCGGGAGCGATGCGCACGCTCAGCGCGCCGAGTCCCGTCGTCTGCACTTCAGCGACCGCGGCGGAGGCGACCAGCTTGAGCGAACTCGCACGGGTCGCGTGCGACCAGCCGAGTGCGGTGCGATACCCGAGGCTGCCGGAGGGCCCGCTCGCGCGACGCGCGCTCTCGCGCAGGACGGTGCGCTGATGGGTGTCGACGAGCCGGACGTTCCAGGGATTGGCGGTGACGATCGCAGTGAGGCTGCCCGACTTCACGGTCACTGCGGCATCGGCTTGCGCGGGGGCGCAGACGATCGCCAATGCGGCGCTTCCCAGCCCGACCGATACCCGCCACCATCTCACCGGATAGAGGCTAACCGCCAGAGCGAGACAGACGCCCCGGTTGGGAGCAGGCGCTCGGGGGAAGGCACCGAGCATGCCGCCCATCGCTGACCCATCCGTTCTCGAGGCCGCCCTGGCGCTCGCACCCGAAGTAGCGCGGGCGGCGGAGCAGACGGAGCGCGAGCGGCGGCTCACCCCCGACCTGTCGAGCGCCCTGGCCGAGGCCGGCCTGTACCGCATGTGCGTGCCCGCGAGCCTGGCCGGCGGAGAGGTCGCGCCGCACACGCTCCTGGCAGCGGTCGAGGCACTGGCGCGCGGCGACGCCGCCGCCGGTTGGTGCGTGGCGGTCTGCGCCACGTCCGGCATGCTTGCCGCCTACCTGCCCGCGGATGCCGCCGCCGAGGTCTTCGGCGGCCCGGGCACCGTGGCCGGGGGCGTCTTCGCCCCGATGGGTCGCGCGCAAGCGACGGGCGCGAACCTCACAGTGACCGGACGCTGGCGCTTTGCCAGCAACGTCATGAACTGCGACTGGCTTATGGGCGGCTGCGTCGTGCTCGACGGAGACCAACCGCGCACGGGGCCCGGGGGACGACCCGACGTGCGCCTCGTCCTCTTCCCGAAGAACGAAGTCGAGGTGATCGACACCTGGTCGGTCTCGGGCCTGCGGGGAACCGGGAGCCACGACATGGCCGTCACCGACCTCGAGGTGCCCGCGGCCCGCTCGGCCTCGCTGACCACCGACACCCCGCGGGAGCCGGGTGCGCTCTACGCCTTCCCTCCGTTCGGCCTGCTCGCGGTGTCGATCGCCGGCGTCGCGCTGGGCACCGCGCGCGGAGCGCTCGACGACCTGGCCGAGCTCGCGGGCGTCAAGACGCCGGCGATGAGCGCTCGCCGGCTGGCCGAGCGGTCGGGTACCCAGGCCGGAATGGCCCGCGCCGAGGCCGCCCTGCGCGCCGCCCGGGCCGGGCTCTTCGCCGCGCTCGACGAGGCTTGGACCGCCGCGCAGGCGGACCCATCCGCCACCGTCAGACTCGAGCTGCGCGCGGGCCTTAGGCTGGCGGCAACCCACGCCGTGCAGGCCAGCGCCGAGGCCGTCGACGCCGCGTATGGACTGGCGGGAGGAAGCGCGATCTACGAGTCGAGCCCGCTCCAGCGCCGGTTTCGCGACGTGCACGCGGCCACACAGCACATGCTCGTCGGCCCGGCCACGTGGGAGCTCACGGGCCGTACGTTGCTCGGCCTGGAGATCGACGACTCCCAGCTCTAGAGGCCGTCGACCGCGTCTGCGAGGCGATCAAGCCGGCGCTCGACCTCCGCCGCGTCGCCGTGGCGCAGCCAGAAGACGAACCGGTGCACGCCCGCGCTGGAGTAGCGCTCGAGCAGCTCGGGCTCGGTAGGCGAGTTGCACAACGTTGTCGGGATCGGGCCGCGCCCCGTCTCATCGCCGCGAGCCCGCAGGTCGGCCACCCGGCCGAGCAGCTTCTCGTCATCGCCGACGCGATTCGGGAGCCACTCGTTCCCGTACGAGAGCACGCGATCAAGCACCCCGCGCCCATTGCCTCCCACGAGCACTGGAGGATGCGGGGACTGCACCGGCTTGGGCCAGCACCACACCGCGTCGAACTCCACGTGGTCGCCGTGGTAGGAAGCTTCGTCCTGAGTCCAGATCGCCCGCATCGCCTCGACGCGCTCGCGCATGATCCCGAAGCGGCGCGACGGGTCGGTGCCGTGGTCGCGCATCTCCTCCTCGTTCCATCCGGCCCCGACGCCGAACAGAACGCGACCGCCCGAGAGCCGGTCGATGCTCGCCACCTCCTTGGCGGTGAGGATCGGGTCGCGCTGCGCGACGAGGCAGACGGCGGTGCCGAGCAGCAGCTTCTCGGTTACGCCGGCCGCGGCGGTGAGGGCAACCATCGGGTCATACGTGCGCGCGTACTCGCGCGGCAGCTCGCCACCCACCGGCCATGGCGTATCCCGCGAGGCCGGGATGTGGGTGTGCTCGGTGAAGAAGATCGACTCGAACCCCCGCTCCTCGACGAGGCGTGCGAGATCGGCGGGGTTCGGGCCCTCGTCCGTCGCGAAGCAGCCGATGCCGAAGCGCATGTGCCGCCCTTTAGCCCGCGACGACGAACACGGCGCGTGCACGCACGATCTCGGCGCCGTCGACGGTCAGAGAGCAGTCGGCGAACGCGAGCGTGCCGCCGACCCGGTCAACGCGCGCCTTGGCCTCGATCCAGTCACCCGGGTTCGCCGGCTTGAGGAAGTCGACGGTGAGCGACGCGGTCGCACGCGGCTTGCCGTCGTCGGCGTCGGCCTCGATGGCGCGACCGACCGCGAAGTCCGCGAAGGTGGAGAGCAGGCCCCCCTGCACGGTGCCGCGGTGGTTGGCGTGCCGCTCTTCGGCCTGCAGGCCGAAGGTGCGCTCGTCGCCTTCGTCGCGCACTTGGATCGGGCCGACGTGGTCGAGGAACGGGCCCTGATCCTCGTAGGTCGCGAAGCCGCCGGGGACGCCCATCGGCTCGACCCTAGCTCCAATCGCGTTGCCGGAAGAGATCGTGCGTATCCGGCCCCTGATGCTCCACGGCCAGCGCCGTGATCGCGTCGACCGTGCGCCGGAGCTCGCCGACCGCCGGCGCGGCGCCCTCGCCGAGGCGCTCACGCTCGCGCTCGAAGGCGGCGGCGAGCTCGCGGTAGTAGACACGCGTGGCGAGACCCTGTCCCTGCCGGAAGCGCGCCCACAACGCGTCTCCGTGAGTGCGGTAGTCGATGAGGATCGAGCGCGCGTTGTGCAGCTTGTCGGCCAGCGAGACGCGCAACGACGCCGGTGCCTTGTGCGGAAATGCGTCGATGTAGGCCCGCTTGCGCTGAAACCACGGGCCCTTCTTCTCGCCCTCGTCGACGGAGTCGCTGTTGTCGAGGACGATCGCCGCCACCCCGGGCCCGAACAGCTCCTCGATCTCCACTAGCGCCTTCGACCCGCCGCCATCCTCCACCACGTCATGCAGAAGGCCGGCGATCGCCTCGTCCTCATCGCCCTGCATCTCGAGCACCAGCGAGGCGACGGCGAGCAGGTGCGCCGTGTACGGCACCGGCGTGCCCTTGCGCAGCTGCCGCGCGTGGTGGCGCGTGGCATGCACGAGCGCCGCGTCGAAGCGCTCGGTCAGCAACGGGGTGTCGGTGAAGGCTTCGGACACGTCACTCCCCCAGCTTCTTCGCCGCGATCTGCTCCATAGTGCCCGCGGTGCGCCGGGTCGTGACGCCGAGCACGGCGTCGATGGCCTTCAGGTCGAGTGCCGACTCAAGCAGGCCTCCGCTCGGCAGCCAGTAGACCTCGCGCGCGCGGATGTCCAGCGGGTCCTCGTCGGTGGCGAGCGCGAGCACCTTCTTGCGTGCTGCCGCGCTCGGCTTGTCTCTCAGCAACCCGACCTGGAGCTTGCCCGCCGAGGCCTCAACAACGTCCTCCTCGAAAGGCTCGTGGGCGGCGATCGCCTTCACCTCGGGCGCCGAGCGGACGAAAGTCGGCACCGCGTAGCCGAGCGACTTCTCCAGGCGCTCCTCGATCCGGCTCGTGATCGCGGCCTCGCCGTCACGCTCGAGCGCGTCGAAGATCACGTTGCCGCTGGCGCGAAAGGTGACCGGATCGGCGAACCCCATCTCCGCGAAGAGCGCTTGAAACTGCTCTTTGGAGACGCGATGCCCGCCGACGTTGATGCCGCGGAGGAAGGCGACATAGCGCACGACACGACCCTACTCGCGCCACTACGATCAGGGCATGATCTCCAAGCTCGACTTCATCGGCATCCCTTCACAAGACGCGGACCGCGCCCGCGCCTTCTACATCGACACGCTGGGTCTGAGGCCCGACGACAAGGCCAACTACGACTGCTGGGCCGGTGAGACGTGCTTCGGCATCTGGGAGCCGGAGAAGATGGGGATGAACTTCGCCCCGCAGCGCAACGCTCATCCCGCCCTGCACGTCGACGACGTCGCCGCGGCGCGCACCGAGCTCGAGGGCAAGGGCGTCGAGTTCCTCGGGGAGACGTTCGACACCGGCGTCTGCCACATGGCGCTCTTCCGCGACCCCGACGGCAACGACCTCATGCTGCACCACCGGTACAAGCCCTACGGGGAGTGAGCGGCGCAGGGCGCGCGCCGGGGCGCTACTTTCCGAAGTCGTGAAGCGCGCCCTTCTCGCCATCGCGGTCCTGTTCGCTCTTGCCGGTGCTCCCGGCCAAGCCTCGGCCCGCTCCCACTCGCTCTACACGGGCTCGGGCCCGCGCCCCGGCCCCGATCTGCTCTACAGCGGCCCGGCGGCCGCTCCGCAGCTCACCAACCGCGCGCCGTGGCGCGCCTCGCCGATCCTGGTCTCGGGCGGCATCGCCTACCGCGGCGGCGAGCTGCTCTACCAGGACTACCTGTACGACGACAACGGCGCGCACCTGCAGAACGATCCGGGCGACCCGCGCATGGGCGGCAATCTGTTCTCCAAGCAGAACGGCACCTACACCTATCCCACCGACGCGGCCTACGCCGGCAACGCTGCCGACCTCGTGGAGTTCCGGGTCAAGCCGCTGCGCACCGCCACCGCCTTCCGGGTAACGCTGAACACCTACAAGAACCGTCTGCTCACCGCCTTCACGATCGCCATCGGCGGCAAGCGCGGCGGGCCGTTGCGAGCCTTCCCGCACGGCGCCAACGTCAAGGCGCCCGCGCGGTACTTCCTCACCGTCCGGCCGTCGGGCTCGCGCGTGGCGGCGGAGCTCGTGAGCGCCATCTCGGGCAAGCGCCTCCGCGGCGCGGCCCCGCGCGTGCGCATCGACGCACGCCGCCGCCAGATCGAGGTCACAGTCGCCCACCGGCAGTGGAACCCTCATCTGAGCATCGTGCGCATGGCCGCGGGCGTGGGCCTCTGGGACCGGGCGGCCAACCGCTACCTGGTGCCCGGGGCGAGCGCCGACGCCACTCACCCTGGCGGCGCCGGCGGTACCGCCAACCCCGCAGCGTTCTTCAACCTCGCCTTCCGCCGCCGCGAGCCCGCGCCGAGCGTGACCGAGAGCACTGCGGCGGTCACCAACCCGGCGTGGTGGCGCGATCGCCAGCAGGGCAACGCGCTCGCCGCCGGCGACATCTCCGCGATGTACGCGGATATCTCGTTCCACAAGCTTGCGCGCCGCGTGCACGACGAGCACGCCGTGCCGCGGGTCGGCGCGATCGACCGCATCCTCCCCAGCCACTTCGAGACTGCCCAGGGCACCGACTTCTCCGAGCAGTGCCTCGCCAAGCAGTCCACGTGCGGCGGGCAGTACCGCGGCCGCCTGGAGCCCTACGCGATCTACATCCCGCGTAAGCGCGCGCCGAAGGCCGGCTTCGGGCTGACCCTCCTGCTCCACTCGCTGTCCGCCAACTACAACCAGTACCTCTCGTCGCGCAACCAGTCTCAGTTCGGCGAGCGCGGACCGGGCTCGATCGTCATCACCCCCGAGGCACGCGGCCCCGACGAGTTCTACGAGAACTACGGCGCCGCCGACGTCTTCGACGTGTGGGCCGACGTGGCGCGGCGCTATCGCCTCGACGCCTCCTACACCGCGATCACCGGCTACTCGATGGGCGGCATCGGCACCTTCAAGCTCGGAGCCCAGTTCCCCGACCTGTTCGCGCGCGCCCAGCCGACGGTGGGCGACGAGATGGACAACACCGTGCTCGCTTCGCTACGCAACGTGCCGGTGCTCATGTGGAACAACATCGGGGATGAGCTGGTGCAGGCGCCCGGCTACACGCAGACCGCGAACAAGCTCGACTCGCTCGGCTACCGCTACGAGCTCGACGCCTACGAGCCCTGCGCCAACAGCAAGTGCTCCCCCCTCTTCCCCAACCACCTCGAGCTGGCCGTCAACGACCAGTATCTGCCCGCGGCGAACTTCCTGGGAACGGCCCAGGTCAACCGCAACCCGGCGCACGTCACCTATGTCGCCAACACCGGGCGCGACCACGGCAACCTGCGGCTCGTCGGCAACCACGCCTACTGGGTCTCGGGCGTCAAGCTCCGCGGCGGCTCGTCGGGCCAGATCGATGCGGTCTCGCGCGGGTTCGGCATCGGAGACCCGCCGGTCTCGAACAGGCAGCTCGGCACGGGCACGCTGACGGGCGGCTATCTCGGCCCGCTCACCTTCGCCCGCCAGTTCAAGACCTGGGGCGCCGCGCCACACACGGCTGCGAGCAACCGGGTCGACGTCACCGCGAACAATGTCGCGAGCGCGTCACTGGACGTCCGCCGTGCCCACGTGAACTGCCAGGCGACGGTGACGATTCACAGCGACGGCCCGCTGGCCGTGGCGCTGCCCGGTTGTGGGCGCACTGTTCACGGCGGGTAGCCGCTCTCGCCCGCCGGACGCGGGTCGCGTTCCATTCGCACGTAGACGCCGGTTTCCTCGACGGCGCGAAAACCCAAGCGCTCGTACAGCGACCGGACTCGGTTCTGGCCCTCGACCGACAGCGTCAACGTACGGCCGGTCGCATCCGCCTCGCTCACGATTACCTCGAGCAGTGCGGTGCCCAGGCCCGATCCGCGGTGCGCGGGCAGCAGCGCGACATCTATGACGTGGATCCCAGGCCCGGAGCGATCGACGTAGAGCCGGCCTGCCGCCCGACCTCGCGACACGACGACGTCAAAGGCCGCGTCGGGATAGCGGCTGCGGTACTGCAGGTCCTGAAACCGGGACTGCAGCTCGAGGAACTCTCGTTTCCGCTCCTCGCTCCACGCCAGGATGGCGAGCTCGCTCTCCCGGGTCGAGGTGTAGATGGCGAGCAGCACCTCGCGGTCCGCGTCGACGGCCGGCCGCAACGAGAACTCCGGGCTTACCACCAGTCCCCCTCGATGGATCGGGCGCAGAAGGCTTAGGAGCTGGCCCGCACCGCGTAGACCGGCGGCAGATGAGCCGCGGCGGTAGACCAGCTGCGCCCGCCATCGCCCGAGGCGAAGACGTCTCCTGACGTCGAGCCGAAGTAGAGCTCGAGCGACTCACCCCGGCCCGCCCGGGTGAACGCCTGGCGCAGGATCGTCAGGTAGGCATCGGAACCGGGGAGCCCTTCTCCGCGCTCGGTCCAGCTTGTGCCCGCGTCCCGGGTCTCGTATACGCGCACACGGCCCTCAGGCGTGACCCGGTCGGTATCGGCGGTCAGCGGGATGACGAACGCGCTATCCGGGTCGGCCGGATCGATCTCCATCGGGAACCCGAAGTCGGACGGGAGCCCGGGTGCGATGTCGGTCCAGTTGTGGCCGGCGTCGTCTGAGCGGTAGACGCCGCCGTGGAACTGCATGAACATCCGCTCGGGCCGCTCCGGGGCGCGGTGCATGTTGTGCACGCAGAGCGGGATCGCCTTGGTCTGCGCCTCCTCCGGGAGATAGCCCGGGACGATGCCCGCGCCGCCTCGTGTCCAGCTCTGCCCCGCGTCGTCAGTGAGCCAAACGCCGGCGGCGGAAATGGCGATGGCGAGGCGGGCCGGCTCGCCCGGCCAGGGGACGATCGAATGCAGGCAGAGCCCTCCACCGCCTGCCTGCCACTCGGGGCGAGTCGGGTCCTCCCAGAGAGCGCGGTTGAGCTCCCACGACTTCCCGCCGTCGCTGCTCGCGAAGAGCACGCCGGGGTCGCCGCCCGCGTAGACCGTCTGCTCGTCCTCGCCCGCTTCGATCACCCAGATGCGCTCGAGCGACTGCTCGCCGCCCTCGGGCAGCTCGACGCCGGAAGCCTGCTCCCATTCGGCACCGGCCTCGTCCGCGTACCAGAGCTTCGGCCCGTAGAACGGCGAGGTCACCGCGGCGAGCAGCCGATTCGTACGCGGATCGCGCAGCGCGAACTCCACGGGCTCGCCGGCAAAGGCGCGCGTCGTGAGCTCGAAGCCAGTCTCCGGCTCGCCCTCGAGCACGAACAGGCCCTTCTTCGTCGCCACCAGAAGTTCGGTCATGCGTTCATCCTCCCGAAATCGCGGGGAGCACGTCGACGCGGTCGGCCGGCCCCACCGGGGCGTCCTCCCGCGCGCGCTCTCCGTTGACGTAGACGTTGATGTGACGGCGCACCGCACCTTGCTCGTCGAGGATCCAACCGGCGAGATCGGAGTGGGCGCGCTCGAGCTCGCGCAAGAGCTCGATCACCGTGGCGCCCTCGACGTCGTGTTCGGCGCGGTCGCCGGCGCGCGACTTGAGGGGAGCACGGAGTCGGACGAGGGGCATGGTCTTCGGTCAGGACGCGAAGTCCGGATGCCCCGCGCGGGCATCGTCGGCGCGGCCCTTGGGCTCCTCCCACTCCTCCTGCCGGCCGAGCGCGGTGAGGTCGAGCCAGTAGTAGGAGCCGCCGGTCATCTCGACTCCGCGCGCGAAGTTCGAGTAGGTGTGGAAGACCCGGTCGCCGTCGCGCAGGAAGTAGCTCGTCCCAGGCATCTCCATCGGCTGGTCGGCCGGGTCGAAGGGCGCGCCCGCCTCGGCGAACTCGGCGGCGGTCCGGTAGTTGTACTCCACGGGTGCCACGGACTCGTTGAGCGTGACGTGGAAGTCGTAGTTGAAGTCGCTGCCGTGCGAGGAGTACCACGGGAACGTCCAGCCCTTCCGCGCCTTGTAGCGCTCGATCTTCTCGAGCGGCGCGCGCGAGACCTCGACCTGCGGGTGAGCGCCTCTTCGGCCAGCAAGGGCTTTGCGGGCGGCCAGCCATTCATCTCTCGATACGACCTGGGGAAGGCTCACAGCGGATCCCTTCAGTGGTTGGGCCTCTTTCAATACTGACCGACGGGAGGCGCAGAACTAATCGGAGCCCGCCTACTATCGGGTCATGGCAGGCAAGACCCGTCCGCTCGTCCTCGTTCCCGGCGCCTGCCTCGGCGGCTGGGCTTGGAAGGACGTCGCGGAGCGGCTCCGGTCCGGCGGCCACGAGGTCTACCCGGTCACGCTGACCGGGCTAGGTGATCGCGCGCATCTCGCCACCCGCGAGGTCGATGTCGAGACCCACGTTACCGACGTAGTGAACGTGCTCGACTTCGAGGAGCTCGAGGACGCGGTGCTCGTCGGCCACAGCTACTCCGGCGTCGTCGTGGGCGCCGTCGCGGCCCGGCGGCCGGAGCGGCTGAACGCTTCCGTCTACCTCGACACGGGACCTTTGCCCGACGGGATGTCGATCGCCGACGTACAGCGCCCGAGCTGCGAGACCACCAGCAGCGCGACGCCGACGAGCGCGGCGATGGATGGATGTGGCCCGTGCCCGACCGCGCCACGACCGAGAGCGGGATCTTCGGTAGCGCCGCCGGGCTGCGCGACGAGCACTTCCGGCTGCTGGAGGAGCGAGGCACACCACAGCCGTACGCAACGCTCACCTCGCCCGTGCGGACCGTTCGCGACGTCGCCGGCGACGTTCGCCGCATCGCGATCCTCTGCACCGCGAGCGGTATGAACGTCGAGACGGTGCGCGGCCTGATCGCCGACGGTGACCCTCGGGTCGGAGTGTTCGCCGCCCCCGACTGGGAGCTGCGCGAGCTCGCGACAGGACACTGGGCGATGTGGTCGGCGCCCGAGGAGCTCACCGGACTGCTGCACGAGATCGCCACCGCCTGACCGGTCGGTCCTCCAGGGCACGCGAGGGGAGCCCGCGCCTAATGCCTGCTCATCGTCAGCACGCCGAGCCGCATCGCGCCCGTGCGGTAGGCCAGCGGGATGCGCACCATGCTGAGGGCGAAGGCGCGGTCGGGGTTGCGCGGGCCTAGGAGGAACCGGCGCGCTTCGGGATCGACGGCCAGCCGTCGCCCCAGACGACGCAGGCAGATGAGCCAGGTGCGGCCGACCCGGCCAGATAGGTCCTCGAAGCGCTCGACACGCAGCCCGGCCTCCTGCGCGAGCGCTTTGTACTCGCGCGCGGTGGCGAGGCTGGGCAGCCGGCCCTCGCGGCAGATCGGCTCGAGCAACGTTTGGCGCTGCACGCGCGAGGGCGTCTCTCCCGCGAGCCAGTCGCACACGACTACGCGGCCTCCGGGCCTGGCCACGCGCGCGCACTCCCTGAAGGCGCGCGCCTTGTCGGCCATGTGGGAGAGGCTCTCGATCGCGATCACTGCGTCGAAAGAGCTCGCGGGCAGCTCGTTCGCCAGCCAGTCGCGGCACAGGAAGTTGAGGCCCTCGCCGGCCCGCTCGAAGGCGTAGGCGAATTGAACACGAGAGACGGTGAGACCGGTGACGTCGGCCCCGCGACTCCCGTGCAGCACCCGGGCGGTGCCGCCGTAGCCGCAGCCCACGTCGCACACTCGCGCGCCGGCGGCTATCGCGGCACGGTCCGCGACGAGATCGATCAGGGCGCGCGTCGCCTCGGCGGGTGTCTCGTCCCCCGTCTCCCACAGTCCGTGGTGCACGTGCTCGCCCCAGATCTCCCGGTAGTAGGCGTCGAGCACGTCATAATGGGCGCCCACCGTCGGGGGCTCGTGGCGCGTCCGCGGGTAGATCATGGGGTGAGCGCGGTAGGTCTAGACGGCGAGCACGAGCTTGCCGTCGTTCTCGCCGCTGAAGAGCTTGAGCAGCGTTTCGGGGAACGTCTCGAGGCCCTCGACGACGTCTTCGCGCGACTTGAGCTCGCCTGCGGCGAGCCACTCCCCCATCTGCTTGCCTCCCTCGGCGAAGCGGCTGCCGTAGTCGGAGACGACGAAGCCGGTCATGCTCGCGTGGTTCACGAGGAGCGAGAGGTAGTTCGCCGGACCGCGCACCGCCTCTGTCGCGTTGTACTGCGAGATGGCGCCGCAGATGATGACCCGGCCATAGCGGGCGATCCCGGCCAGCGCCGCGTCGAGGATCTCCCCACCGACGTTGTCGAAGTAGATGTCGATCCCCTTCGGGCAATGCTTGCGCAGGCCCTCTGCCACATCCTCACCCTTGTAGTCGATGGCGGCATCGAAGCCAAGCTCGTCGACCACGTAGGCGCACTTCGCCGGTCCGCCGGCAATCCCGACTACGCGGCAGCCCTTGAGCTTCGCGATCTGCCCGACGACCTGCCCGACCGCCCCGGCCGCACCGGAGACCACGACGGTCTCGCCCTCTTGCGGCTTGCCGATGTCGAGCAGTCCGAAGTACGCCGTCATGCCCGGCATCCCGAGTGCGCTCAGCCACTTGGGCAGGGGCGCGGCGTCAGGATCGACCTTCATCAGACCGGCGCCGGCCGCGACGACATAGGACTGCACACCGAGGAGTCCGCTGACGTGATCGCCGGGCGCGAGCCCCTCGTGGTTTGACTCGACGACCTCGCCCACTCCGAGGGCGCGCATCACCTCGCCGATCCCGACCGGCGGAATGTAGGAGCGCGCGTCGTTCATCCAGCCGCGCATCGCCGGGTCGAGCGAGATGAACTCGACGCGGACGAGAACCTCGCCCTCGCCCGGCGTTCCGGCCGGCTCCTCGACGTAGTTCCAGTTCTCGCGCGTCGGTAGCCCCGAGGGTCGCGAGGCAAGGCGGAAGGCATGGTTGGTCTCAGGCAAGGCGAAGCTCCTCGTGGCGGCGGTTGAGATCGACCCTATCGGGGCGCGCGATGTCGCTTCCGCCGCCGCCCGTCGTCAGTAGGACGACCACTCGAGAAAAGGTACGTGCAGCCATGCTTGCGATCAGCCACGTCGACCAGGGCTACGTCGATCACTGCCGCTCCCAGATCGCCCAGCAGGTATCTACCTACCAGGAGCTGGTGTGCGCCGCTCGCGAGGAGTCATCGAAGGGCGCGAAGCGGCTGGACGCGGCCATTGCGGCGTTCGAATCAGGGTTCTTCAACAACCTCGTCGGGACGGCTTCCTGCGTTCGGTCGGTGGCGACACCGCCGCGGAGCCCATCGCCGAGACGGCGGCCTGCGCCGCGGCCTGGAGCGACTCCTCCCGCGACCGCACCGCGGCCCTCGCTGCCCTGCACGCGATCGAGGCCGCCCAGCCGGCGATCTCGGAGACCAAGTGCGCCGGGCTCATGGAGCACTACGGCGCGGCCCCGGAGAGCGACGCGACGCGCTACTTCGACCTGCACGCCGAGCTCGACCACGCCCACGCGCGGCCCACAACCGCCGAGAGCTCGCCGCCGCGATGGAGTCCGGAGGAGAAGCGCCAGACGATCTCGCCGCGCTCCCGCGCCTCTCCGTCGTATCGAAAACCGACTTCGTGTCCGAGGGCTCGAGCGAGCCGGGCATCGCCTGCCAGCGCGGCGTCCATCAGGTATGACTCGGCGCGAACCAATTGAATGGCGGAGGTAAGCGTTCCATGCTTAGGGGACGCAGGCTCGTGAGCTTGATCTTTATGGATCTCCTGGTCATGGGCCTTGAGCCACCGGTCGCGCCCGCCAGCCGGTAAGCACCCCAAACCAAAGGGCTGGGATGGAACGACTATCGAACTCCCCAATAGGCCATCGAGCGCTCGTCAGTCAAGGTCGAAGGCAGCGCGGATCGCCTGGGACAATGCGGCCTCCTGAAGGTCGAAAAGCAGTCCAATCCGGGAACCGAGGGCGGCTGCGGGGATCGTCGTCACATGGTCGAGGGCAACAACGGACGGCTGCTCGAGACCGTTCGCGGCATCGACCGCCACCTCAGTAGACAGACCGCGGATCGTGCTCGTGATCGGAGCCACCGTCACCGTGTTGAGGTGCGGGCGGGCCAGTTCCCGGGTCAAGATCAGGACCGGCCTGGCCTTGTCCAGGTGCGCGACGTGAATCGGCCGCACTACGGGTCGAGCTGAATACTCGCGGCGTGCTTGGCCAAGCCAGCCAGTTCGGGATCCTCGCCCGTGCGCGCGAGGATCGACGCGTCGCGAGCCGCGACAAGCCGCCGACGCTCGCGGTCCAGCGCACCAGCGACTACCGCCGCGCGACTAGGTTCCTGCCCGGATCCGACGATGTCATCGACGAAGGCCACAAGGTCGTCTGCCAAACGCACCGCGATCTGCTTGCTCATACCAAAACGGTACCAGACTGGGATCACCTATGGAGACGGTGGGAATTGAACCCACGTCCGCGGTCGCGAGAGTGCAGCGTCTACGAGCATATCCGGCGCTCTGTTCTCGTCCGGGGCTCGCCACGCCGGCGGGGTTGACCCGGACCAGCCCTCTAAGAGTCCCCGGGTCGGCGAGGGCGGGCCTTCCCGGGCTTAGCCCGCATTTTGATCCCGAGAACCCCGGCCGCGGGCGGGTCGGGAACGGGAGCCCTACACGGCTTAGCTAGTTGCTAAGCGGCGAGGGCGAACTCGTGAGAGTCCGCACTTATGGTTTTCCCGGTTGTTTTACGAGGCCGACCGGGGACCTCGGCTCGCAACTACACCCAAGAAACAACCACGTCGAAGCCTGTCGTCCCCGGGGGAACCGCCCATTCTACCTGCGCTGTCCAGCCCGCCGGCACCGCCTGCGAGAATGTGCGTATGGAACAGCGCACCGAATGGCTCCCTCCGGCGCCTCCCGCGACCAACCCGCCACTGCCCGAGGGACCTCCCAACGGCTCGCCCTTCGAGGAGCGCAAGACCCTCGGCAAGCGCCTCGGAGGCATCGGCGTAGCGCTCGTCGCGCTGCTCGCGAAGCTCAAGTTCTTCCTGCTGCTGCTGCCGAAGATCAAGCTCCTCACCACGTCAGCTTCGATGCTCGTCTCCATCGCTGCCTACTCGCTGATCTTTGGGTGGAAGTTCGCCGTCGGCTTCGTGCTGCTGCTGCTCGTGCACGAGATGGGGCACGTCTTCCAGCTGCGCCGCGAGGGGATCGAAGCCAGCGCCCCGCTCTTCATCCCGTTCCTCGGCGCGGTGGTGGGAGCGAAGTCGCTGGGTGACAACGCGCTGGCGGAGGCGCGCGTGGGGCTGGCCGGCCCGATCCTCGGCTCGATCGGCGCCGCGGTGGTCGCGGGCATCTACCTGCTGACGGGCAACGTCTTCTGGGAGGCGCTCGCGTTCACGGGCTTCTTCCTCAACCTCTTCAACCTGATCCCCGTCAGCCCGTTCGACGGCGGCCGGGCGATGGCGGCGATGGCGCCGTGGATGTGGTTCGTGGGACTCGCCGCCCTCGTGGTAATGGTCGTGCTCTTCCCCAATCCGTTCATCTTCCTGTTCCTGCTGCTCGGATTCTTCGACGTGCGCCGCCGGTGGAAGCAGCGCAAGGCGGGCGGGCCGGAGCAGGAGGCCTACTACCGGGTGCGCCCGCGCGACCGGCTGCTGGTCGGCCTCGTCTACGTCGGGCTTGCGGTCGCCCTGTTCGTGGCGATGGACGCCACGCACGTGGTGCGTACGTTCGCTGACGCGTAACGCGGTAGGCACCCGGCGGGACTGAGGGGGCGGATGCTCACCGCCGCCGACAAGCCCCGCGCGGTGCGACTGCGCCAAGCCGGGGCCCTCCTCGCGGGAGCGGCGGCGGTCGAGCTTCTGACGGGCGTCGGGCCGCTCGAGTTCCATTGGGTGCCGCTGATCGTCGGGCTCGCCTACCTCGCCGCGGCGGCGCTGGGCGGGCGCACCGGTGGGCACTGGGCGACGGCGATCGTGATCGTCGCCTTCGGAGCGACCGTGGCCCTGATCGACGAGGCCAGCACGGGGATCAACCCGCCGGCGGGTTACCTGCTCGGCGCCGGCCTGGGCGCGATGCTCGCCGCCTACCTCGGCAGCCACGAGTTCTCGGCTGACGCGCTCGGCATCGCCGGGGCCGTCACGGCCACTGGGTTCTTTCTCTTCCTCGCCGACGACTACCCCGAGGCGCTCGCCAAGGGCGAGGCCTACGCGATCCTGCTCGGCCTGGTCGGCGCAGTAAACCTCGTGCTCGCCCTGCGGGCGCCCGAGGGGGCCGCAGACTAAGAACGGCCCGACGATTACTGTCCACAAGCGCAGTCGGACCTCGCTTGTGGACAGAAACATGCGCTATGAGGCTGTTGCGTAAGGGTTGCCGCGGGCGTGATGGGGCGGCGGCGAACGCCGCGGACGCGGCGGTGCGGCGGGGTAGCGATCGGGCCAGCGGGGGTCGCGGGCGGCTTCGCGGGTCCCGGGGCCTCCTTCTCAGGCGGTCTGGGGCTGGTAGCGGAAGAGCTTGAGGAGGTTGTGGGTGGCGGCGATC
>JBBPXY010000053.1:0-43966 GCA_038200435.1 Solirubrobacterales bacterium | reverse complement strand
ATCCTTCTCATCGGTCCCACCGGCTGTGGCAAGACCTACCTGGCCCAGACGCTGGCCAAGATGCTGAACGTGCCGTTCGCCATCGCCGACGCCACGGCGCTGACCGAGGCGGGCTACGTCGGTGAGGACGTCGAGAACATCCTGCTCAAGCTCATCCAGGCGGCGGACTTCGACGTCAAGAAGGCCGAGACGGGCATCATCTACATCGATGAGGTGGACAAGATCGCTCGGAAGAGCGAAAACCCGTCGATCACCCGGGACGTGTCGGGGGAGGGCGTGCAGCAGGCGCTACTGAAGATTCTGGAGGGCACCTCGGCTTCCGTGCCTCCGCAGGGCGGGCGCAAGCATCCGCACCAGGAGTTCCTGTCGATCGACACGACCAACGTGCTCTTTGTCTGCGGCGGCGCGTTCGCCAACCTCGACAAGGTCATCGAGCGGCGCATCGGGCACCAGGGGGTCGGTTTCGGCTCGGTCATCGAGACCAAGCAGGAGCGCAAGACCGGCGAGGTCTTCGAGCAGTGCCTGCCCGAAGACCTCATGCAGTACGGGCTGATCCCGGAGTTCATCGGCCGCTTGCCGGTGATGTCCGCGGTGCACCAGCTCTCGCGCGAGGAGCTCATGGAGATCTTGACCGAGCCGCGCAACGCCTTGGTCAAGCAGTTCAAGCGCTTCTTCCAGTTCGACGGGATCGAGCTCGTCTTCGCCGACGAGGCGCTGGTGTCTGTCGCGGACAAGGCGCTGGAGCGCGAGACGGGCGCCCGCGGATTGCGTTCGATCATCGAGGAGACGCTGCTCGAGGTTCAGTTCGAGCTGCCGTCGCGACGCGACGTGAAGAAGTGCGTCGTCACGAAGGAGACGATCGAGAACGGACGGGCGCCGACGTTGGTGACGGAGGCGGCTCCGGAGGAGCTGTCTGCTGAGGCGGAGGCCGAGTCGGCGTAGGGACCGGCGTGGCTGCGGGCGGGTCCTGTCGGCGGTTCCTGACCCGTTTTCGCTTGCGCGAAAATCGGCAGTAGAACCCCTGCCACCCGCCCGATCGGCGCTGGTTCGCAGTGGTGCTTAGTGCTTCGGTCGGTGCGTCCGCCGCAATCGGGCAATCGCCTCGAGCTCCTCTAGGTCAAGCAGGTCCTGATCGCGTCCGCTCGCGCGCTTCATGGCCATCATGTCGTCGAGCGACGCGACACGGACGAGGATGCCTCCGATGTCGAGGCGGTCGGACCGGGCGAGCAGCTTAAGCGGGCGCACCGCTCGGTTCCACCAGCAGATCGAGCGGGCCGTGGGCAGTACTGAGCGTGAGGACTCGGACGCGCTTCAACGTCGCGGCGTCAGGTGTGAAAGGAACATCATCGGTGACCCCGCGCAGCCGCGCGTCTAGTGCGACGAGCAACTCACCGAGGGCATTGAGGTTCTCGGGATCGTCGGCAAAGCAAATATCTAGGTCATGGGTGACGCGACCGGAGCCCTGAGCTACTGCCGCCAAGCCGCCGATCACCACGAAGTCGATGCCGCGCGCAGTGAGCTGCTCGAGGAGCTTGGTGGGTCGAAACTCAGGCCAGTTCGCCACGTGCGCGAGCTCCCGCGAGCGCGATTTCGCGCACTCCGGCATAGGACGCTTCGAAGGCCTGAAGCCGTTCGGCCGGCGTGAGGGTGAGGCGCTCGATGATCAGGGACTCGTCGACGTTCGCGGGAACCCGCCCGAGTCGCATCTCGAGCCGGTAACCCGTGGCTTCGACTGCACGGCGCAGCGATGACAGCGACGGATTCGCGTTCGAGCCTTCGAGGCGCGCCACCGCAGACTGCGTCGTGCCCATCCGGTGAGCGAGCTGCTGTTGGGTCAGCCCCGCGCGACGCCGGGCACGCAAGACAATGGAGTCCGATGCCATATACCGACTATAGCTTCTGCGCTATATCAGCGTGAACGCCCTGCGAAGTTCGGGCGGGTGGCGGCGGTCCTACTGCGATCTCGCGGAGCGAGATCGGTCAGGGACCGCAGACAGGACCCGCCCGCAGCAGCGCTTGACCAGGGCCTTGTGGCTTACTCTCGCTTTGTGTGGGAGGTGGCTGCGGAGAGCGAAACCACTGCGACTGCTGCGGCAGTGTGGGCGCTTTGGGCGGACCCGAACCGCTGGAAGGCCTGGAACGAGCGGATTGCTTGGGCTGAGCTACTTGGTCCGTTGGCGGTCGGGACCCGCGCTCGCATTCGCTTCAAGCGCAGCCCACGGGCGCTTACGTTCACGGTCACTGCCCTCGAGCACGAGCGTGCTTTCACGGACGAGGTGCGGCTTCCCGGGGTGCGCATGGGGCATGAGCACACGCTGACTCCGGTCGGGTCGATGACGCGGATCCGGCACCGGCTCTACTTCGAGGGGCCCGCCGAGAAGGTCTACGCGTTGTTGATGGGTCGCCAGATGCGGACGGCGGTTCGTCGCTTTGGTGAGCTCGAGCGGAGCATCGCCGAGGGGCGGATCAGTCCGGCGAAGTGACGGCTGCTGGCGGCGGATGCGTGTTCTCCGCAACGAGGAGCGGTGCATCGCTGACGCCGGCTTTCGCTTGCAGCTGAGTCCAGTCGTCGGCTGACATCTCGCCGCTCTCCAGCGCGGTGAGCGTCGCGAAGGGCTCGATTGTGTGCTCGCCTCGGCGTAGCGTCACCGGGTCGCCGGGGTCCGCGTGCAGGGAGAAGCCCTGACGTTGTAAGGCAAGCGCCAGCGCCGCGCCGACCACGGTGCCCGCCAGCGACTGGGCGGCTTCGCTCGTCAGCTGATCGTTCTGATCGTGTAGCGCCGAGGCCCTGGCAGTGAGGCCGGCGGCAATCGCCGGCAGGTCCGAGAGCCGCCCGCGGCCGACCACGGGGAAGCCGTGCTCGAGAACGAGCTCCGAGTAGTGACGGCCGTAAAGCTCGTCCCCGATGGCTTCCCATCCCACCGGGCGCATCGTTCCGGCCGCCTCCGGCGTCAGCAGCGAGTTGACCAGCTCGCCCTCGACCTTCTCGATGTTGTCGACGAGGCCGAGCGCCGGCGAATCGTCGTCTTCTGCGCGTGCCGCTTCCGGTGCGCGCGCGATCGCCTCGAGCCGCTCCGAGAGACTCGGATGGCTGTCATAGGGAGAGCTCTTGCCCTCCGCGAGCTCGCGCTCGAGATACTCGGCCTCGCCCTTGGCAACGCTCGGCGCGCGGCGAAAGCGCTCAAAACCTTCGATCACGGGAGGCAGCAGTCCGGCGTTCAGAGCGGGAACGATCTCGCCGGCCCAGTATGGGTCGAATGCCGCGCCGCCCGCGTGCACCGCGCGCAGAGTCCCCTCTTGCGCCTTACGTCCGGCAACGCGCACAGCCAGTGCGTCGGCGGCGAACTCCTGCTGCCGCGAGATCGCGTTGGTAATGCGCAGGAAGGCGTTGCCGTACCAGATGAACGGCGCGCGGACGACCCGGCGACCGGCCGAGTCATCCCGCGAGAGTGAGGCGATCGTGCGGCCGATGGCCTCTCGCGTGCGGTACGTCACGGGACCGACTCGCGTGTCCCCGCCTGCGTAGTGCCCGAGCTCGTGTGCGATGACCGCGCGGAGCTGGCTGCCGGTGAGGGTGCGCAGCAGGGGCAGTCCGACGATGAGCACTCGCCGGCCGCCACCGCGTAGTCCGGCGCCCACCTCGAGCACCGCCGCGTTCATCTCGAGCGTCAGGAACATGTCGTCGGGCGCCCGTTCGCCGCTCTGCTGCGAGACGTCGGCCACGAGCCGTGCGAGACGCGGCTGGCTCTGTTCGTCGAACCGCACGCCGGGGTCCTCGAACTTCAGCCGTTGCGGGACGATCGCGCGCAGGATCGCGAAACCTGTGGCGACGCAGAAGAATGCAAGCCAGAGGTTGCCTCGATGGGTGGTGGCGTAGAGCAGGATGGGTACGGCGATGAGCGCGAGAGCCAGCGTCGTCGCGAGGACGTAGAACGCGAACGTGAGGGCCATCGCGATGGCGAAGCGCTGCTTGAGAGAGCTGTTGTCGAGCATGGCGGGGATTGTGCCCCATGTTCCGGTCGATCGGCGCTAGTCGGTGGTGTCGGCCGTGAGACCGGCGTTGCTTGCGGGCGGGTCCTGTCAGCGGTTCCTGACCCGTTTTCGCTTGCGCGAAAATCGCCAGTAGAACCCCTGCCACCCGCCCGATGGGCGCATACTTTGCCGACTGTCGATTTCCGGTCACCTAGCGACCGCTTTTCAACATTCGCGGCAGCCCGGTGCCTTAGGCATACCCACCCGGACGGTGAGCTCAGCTTTCAGTCAGGCCACCGCGTCTGGTCCACTCCACCAGAACGCTCGGATCCACAGCCGTAACGATCAGCGCTATGGCGAATAGGAGATAGACGCCAACCGGGCGGGTGGCAGTGGTCCCACTGCCGATTCTCGCGCGAGCGAGAACGGGTCAGGGACCCCTGACAGGACCCGCCCGCATGAGCGCTCGACACACACCAGAAGGACAGCAGCCGGATTACACTCGCCGCCACCCGTGACCCCGAGCGATATCCCCACCCGGTACGAGCCCACCGAAGCCGAGCCCCAGATCCTCGAACGCTGGCTTGAGTCCGGCCTCCACCACCCCGAGCCCAAGGGGACCGCGGCCGAGAACTACTCGATCGCCATCCCGCCCCCGAACGTCACGGGTGCCCTCCACATGGGTCACGCGCTCAACGGCTCGGTGCAGGACGTGCTCGTTCGCTACCACCGCGCCCTGGGGAAGCGGACCAAGTGGATCCTCGGTACTGACCACGCCGGCATCGCGACTCAGAAGCAGGTCGAGAAGTTGCTGGAGAGCGAGGGCACGACGCGTGAGGAGGTCGGCCGCGAGGAGTTCGTCAGACGCGTGTGGAAATGGCGCGAGCAGTACGGCTCGACCATCATCGAGCAGTTCCAGCGCCTCGGGGCGACGTGCGACTACTCCGAGGAGCGATTCACGCTCGATGACGGCTACGCCAAGGCCGTCGCCGAGGTGTTCGTGCGGCTGTACGAGAAGGGGCTGATCTACCGCGACAACTACATGGTCAACTGGGATCCCGGCAGCCGGTCGGCGATCTCCGACCTCGAGGTCGAGGAGAAGGAGGTCGTCGACACCCTCTACTCCATTCGCTACCCGCTCGCCTCGGGTAACGGGAACATCACCGTGGCCACGGTGCGCCCCGAGACGATGCTTGGCGATAGCGCGATCGCCGTGCATCCCGACGACGAGCGTTACGCGCGGCTCGTGGGGGAGAGCGTCGTGCTTCCACTCGTCGGCCGGCGCCTGAAGATCATCGCTGACCACTACGTGAAGCCGGAGTTCGGCACGGGCGCCCTCAAGATCACCCCCGCTCACGATCCCAACGACTTCGAGATCGGCCGCGCGCACGGACTCGACGAGCTGACGGTGATCGGGGAGGACGGCCGCATGACCGCGGCGGCCGGGGAGGAATTCGCAGGGCTGACCGCGCTCGAGGCGCGCGAAGCTGTCGTGGCCGCCCTGCGCGAGCAGGACCTGATCGAGGCGACCGAGCCCTACCCGCACGTCGTGCCGCACTCCCACCGCTCGAGGGAGCGCATCGAGCCGCTCATCTCGCTGCAGTGGTTCATGCGGATGGACGAGCTCGCCGGGCCCGCGGCGGACGCCGTGCGCGACGGGCGCGTGCGTTTTGCTCCCGGGCGCTGGGGGCGGGTCTACCTCGACTGGATGGACAACATCCGGCCCTGGTGCGTCTCGCGCCAGCTGTGGTGGGGCCATCAGCTGCCCGTGTGGTACCGCGGAGAGGAGACCTACGTCGGCATCGACGCACCGGAGGGCGACGGTTGGACGCGCGAGGACGACGTGCTCGACACGTGGTTCTCCTCCGCGCTCTGGCCCTTCGCGACGCTCGGCTGGCCCGAGGAGACGGCGGCCCTTCCCGCCTTCTACCCGACCGACGTGCTCTCCACGGCGCGCGACATCATCTTCCTCTGGGTCGCGCGCATGATCATGATGGGACTCGAGTTCACGGGTGAAGTGCCGTTCTCCGAGGTCTACGTGCACTCGGTGATCCAGGCGCGCGACGGACGGCGGATGTCGAAGTCGCTGGGCACCGGCATCGATCCGCTCGAGGAGATCGACCGCCACGGAGCCGACGCGGTGCGGTTCGGCCTGCTGGCGATGTCATCCACTCAGGACGTTCGCTACTCCGACGAGAAAGTGCACCAAGGGCAGGACCTGGCCAACAA
Organism: Solirubrobacterales bacterium; assembly: GCA_038200435.1. GTDB lineage: Bacteria > Actinomycetota > Thermoleophilia > Solirubrobacterales > Solirubrobacteraceae > JBBPXY01. The sequence continues at coordinate 37,765 of JBBPXY010000053.1, read as the reverse complement.
GCTCTGGAACGCTTCGCGGTTCGTGCTCATGCAGGCAAGTGAGAAGGAGGTTCGGGCCGACCCGACGCCTCGCGCTGTCGAGGATCGCTGGATCCTCTCCCGCCTCGAGCGCACCAAGGCGCTGACGGCCAGCCGCATCGAGTCCTTCGACTTCCATCACGCCGCACTCGGCCTCTATGACTTCGTCTACGGAGAGCTGTGCGACTGGTACCTCGAATGGGTCAAGGGCCGCGACGACGCGCTGCCGGTGCTCCTGCACGTGTTGCGGGAGACCCTGGGCCTGGCCCACCCCATTATCCCGTTCGTCACCGAGGCGATCTGGCAGAACGTGCCTGGGGCCGACGGGTTGCTGGCGGAGGCGACTTGGCCCGAGGCGCAGCCGGGACGCGTCGACGAGGCGGCGGAGAAGGCGATGGCCGACGCGATCGCTGCGGTGCAGGCGGTGCGCGCATGGCGCGAGAGCGTTGGTGTGCGCACGGGCGCGCGCGTGCCCGTGCGCTTCGACGCCGACGGGTACGGCGAGCTCGCGGGGGCGGTCGCCCGGCTGGGCCGCCTCGACCTGGGCGAGGGCGGTGCCGAGCCGGTCGCGACCGTGGCGGTGCCGGGGGGTGCGGTGCTCGTGCTGCCGACCGACGCCTTCGATCCGAACGCCGCGGCGCGTCGTGTGGAAGAAGTGCGGAAGAGACTGCAGGGCGAGGTGGCGCGCGCCGAAGGCAAGCTCGGCAACTCCGGGTTCGTCGACAAGGCGCCCGCCGCGGTGGTCGAGGGAGAACGCGAGAAGCTCGAGCGGCTCAAAGGCGAGCTGGCGGCGCTATGAGGTCGGCGCCCTGGACGCCCGCCGACGCCGAGCGCCATCTGCTGGCCCTCGAGCTCTTCGGCATGCGATTCGGCCTCGATCGCATGCATCGTCTCATGACGGCGCTCGGGCGCCCACAGGACTCTTTCGACTCGATCCACGTGGTCGGGACCAACGGCAAGTCATCGACAGTGCGCATGATCGACGCGATCCTCGCCGCGCACGGCCGGCGTACGGGCGCCTACCTCTCACCTCACCTGGTCTCGTTCGCCGAGCGCATCCGCGTGGGCGGGGAGGACATCGAGCCCGAATCGTTCGCCCAGGCGGTGCAGCGCGCCGCGCAGGCCGCGTCGCTCGTAGACCGTACGGCGGCGCCCGACGACCGCGTCACCCAGTTCGAGGCCCTGACCGCCGCGGCCTACTCCGAGCTCGCGGAGCAGGAGGTTGATGTGGCGGTGATCGAGGCCGGGCTCGGCGGCCGGTACGACGCGACGAACGTGCTTCCCTCGACGGTGCAGGTGCTGACCAACGTCGGTCTCGAGCACACGCAATGGCTCGGCCCGCGGATCGTCGACATCGCCCGCGAGAAGCTTGCCGTGGTGCACGAAGGCTCGACGCTTGTCGTGGGCGGTCTTGATCCCGAGGCCCAGGCCGAAGCCGAGGCCGCCGCTGAAGAGCACGGAGCCCGCCTGGTGGTCGCGCCTGACGAGCCGCTGGAGAAGGTTGGAGCGCTTGGCACCTTCCAGCGGCGCAACTTCGCCGTCGCGCGCGCGGCCGCGGAGGCCTACCTCGGCCACCTCGACCGCCGGGCGGTGGCGGCCGCGGCGGCGGAGGTGACGGTGCCCGGGCGGCTGCAGCAGATCGATGAGCGGCCCGTCACCCTGCTCGACGGAGCGCACAACCCGGCGGGGGTGAGCGCGCTCGCCGAGTCACTCCTCGAGATCGGCGCCGCGGAGCGCCCCCTGGTGGCCGCGATTTCCATCCTCGACGACAAGGACGCCGCGGCCATGCTCGCGGCTCTGCTGCCGCACTGCGCGGCGGCAGTCTTCACGAGCTCGTCCAACCCGCGGGCCCTCTCGCCCGCCACGCTCGAGTCGCTGGCCCGCCAGCTCGACGGACCCGTCCGGCGCGAATGGGAGCCCGATCCGCACCGCGCGCTCGAGCTCGCCCGCTCGCTGGCCGGGCCAGACGGCATCGCGCTCGGGACCGGCTCCATCTACCTTGTGGCCGACCTTCTGGCGCCGCCCGGTGGCCGCGCCGCATCCGCCCTGTGAACGAAGACGGCCCACACTTCCGCTCGATGATCGCCCTGGTCGCGGGGGTCGTCGCGGTCGTGATCCTCGTCTTCTTCGCCGTCGGATACCTGTTCGGAAGGCTCTTTCTGTAGCTCCCCGGAAGGGCTTCGCGGCGCCGGATCGTTCGTGTCCGCCCGCCGGCCCGGGTACACTCGCCCGCGCACATGGCAACGCTCGCAGTCTTCGGGATCAACAACTCGGGCCTGAGCCTCGCGGTCAACCTGGTGATCCTTTTCCTGGTGATCGTCTGGCTCGCGCTGATCTACTGGACGTTCTCCGATGCGCGGCGCCGTATCGCCGATCCGATGATCGTCGGCTGCGCAACGCTCGCCTCGGTGTTCCCCTTCCTGGGAACCGTGATCTACCTGATCGTCCGCCCGCCCGAGTACCTCGAGGACGTGCGCGAGCGAGAGCTCGAGATCCAGGCCGCGGAGGCCCGGCTGTCGCAGGTCGGCGTGCACGTGTGCCCGCATTGCGATCACGAGGTCGAGAAGGACTTCCTGCGCTGTCCGAGCTGCATGCGCAAGCTGAAGGATCCGTGCCCGACTTGCGCGCGACCCCTCGATCCGTCTTGGAAGGTCTGCCCGTACTGCGAAACCGAGATCGCGCCGGTCACGAGCGCGGCTCGCCGTTCGAGCCGGCGCCGGCGCACAGCCGAGAGCGCTGCACCCGAGCCGACGTCCTGACGCCGGCCTTAGAGACTGTCTCTGCACCGTTCGCGGTCGGAGGGAACCATCTCGCGGCGCCGGATCGCCACATCTGGTCCTCGCCGATGCGCTGCATCGACTGCGGCCAGCCGCGCCGCCCGGCATCCCCGATCCGGCTCCCTCCGCCTCGCGACCGAATTTGAGACAGTCTCATCAACTAGAAGGAGCACCATGGACCGGACCCTCATCCTGGTCAAGCCCGACGCGTTCGCGCGGGGGCTCACCGGAGAGATCATCGCCCGCTTCGAGCGCAAGGGCCTCGTGATCGCGGCGCTGCGCCACATGACCGTCGATACCGACCTGGCCAAGCAGCATTACGCTGAGCACGACGGCAAGCCGTTCTTCGGCGAGCTCGTCAACTTCATCACCTCGGGCCCGCTCGTGGCGATGGTGCTCGAGGGCCACGAAGCGGTGAAGGCCGCGCGCCAGGTGATCGGCGCGACGAACCCGCTCGAGTCCGCCACCGGATCCATTCGCGGCGACTTCGCCCTCGAGGTCGGCAAGAACATGGTCCATGGCTCGGATTCCGCTGAGTCCGCGGCCCGCGAGGCCGGGCTGTTCTTCCCCAACTGAGCCGCGAGCAACTTCTCCTGGCGTCGGGCTCGCCCCAGCGCCGGGAGATACTGAGTCGCCTCGGGCTCGCGTTTACGTGGGTCGCCCCGGGCGTCGAAGAGGTCGCGGACGGCGATGCGGGTGCGGTCGCGCTCGAGAACGCCCGGCGAAAGGCCCGTGAGGTGACCCGCACCCACCCTCGCGCGGTGGTGATCGGGTGCGACACGGTGGTCGCACTCGACGAGCACCTTCTCGGCAAGCCGCCGGACGAGGAGGCCGCCCGCCGCGGCCTCCTCGCGCTCTCGGGTCGCGAGCACCTCGTGCTGAGCGGCCTGTGCGTCAGAAGGGAGAGCGTGGAGCGCACCCGGATCACGTCGACACGGGTCTGCTTCCGCGAGCTCGATCCCGCGGTGATCGAGTGGTACCTGGGTACCGGAGAGTGGCGAGGGCGCGCCGGGGGCTACGCGATTCAAGGCCGCGGCGCCGCTTTTGTGGACGGCATCGACGGGGACTACTTGAGTGTGGTCGGGCTTCCGCTCCCGGCGCTCCAGGACCTCATTCCGGACCTCTTCGACTGGATCGCGACCGAGGGCGTCTGACTCCCGCGTTTCCAGCATTTTTCGCGCGTTAGGAACGGGTGTGAAGCCCCCAGGGCCCCCAGGGTCGTTCGCTACACTCCCGGCGCGGACGGGGGCCCCGCTCGGCGGCATTTTGAGCCATTTCACCATGAGTGGCTCCGACCCTCGGCTGTATCACTTCGAATGGGCTTCTTCTCCTACCTCACGGGGTTCGGCGGCCGCGACATGGCGGTCGATCTCGGGACCGCAAACACGCTCGTGTACGTGCGTGGTCGCGGCATCGTGCTCTCCGAACCCTCCGTCGTCGCGATGGACCAGCGCACCGGCGAGGTGCACGCCGTGGGTATCGAGGCCAAGCGCATGCTCGGCCGCACGCCGGGCACGATCTCGGCCATCCGGCCGCTGAAGGACGGCGTCATCGCCGACTTCGAGGTTACGGAGGAGATGCTCCGCCACTTCATCCAGAAGGTGCATCAGAACCGCTGGGCGCACCCGCGCGTGGTCGTGTGCGTGCCTTCAGGAGTGACCGGCGTCGAGAAGCGCGCCGTCGAAGAGGCGTGCCTGTCCGCCGGTGCGCGCCAGGCCTACCTGATCGAGGAGCCGATGGCCGCGGCGATCGGGGCTGGGCTTCCGGTCGGCGAGCCGACCGGCTCGATGGTGGTGGACATCGGAGGAGGCACCTCCGAGGTGGCCGTCATCTCGCTCGGCGGCATCGTGGTCTCACAGTCCATCCGCGTGGGCGGTGACGAGCTCGACGAGGCGATCATCAACTACGTCAAGCGCGAGTACAAGCTGCTCATCGGCCAGCAGACGGCCGAGGAGGTCAAGCTCGAGATCGGCTCCGCTTATCCGCTCGAGGAGGAGGTGCAGGCCGAGATCCGCGGCCGCGACATGGTCTCGGGGCTGCCCAAGACGGTCGTGCTCACCTCCGAGGAGATCCGCGTCGCGCTCGAGGAGCCGATCTCGCAGATCATCGACGCGGTCAAGGAGACGCTCGACCGCACGCCGCCGGAGCTGGCCTCGGACATAATGGACCGCGGCATCATGCTGGCCGGCGGCGGATCGCTGCTGCAGGGGCTCGACGAGCGCCTGCGCCACGAGACGCAGATGCCCGCCCACCTGGCCGAATCGCCCTTGACGTGCGTGGCCGTCGGCTCGGGTCGCTCGCTTGAGGAGTTCGAGGCGATCCACAAGTCCAACAAGAACTCGCGGAACAACCGGCGTCGCCGGTACTAGATGACCGCTTTAGGTCTAGGCAGCCGCACCCAAACCTTGGAGACTTCACTCTCGTGTACGACAAGAAGGTACGCCGGCGGCGAGCCGTTCTCGGACTGCTCGTCGGCGTATCGCTGATCCTCCTAACCGGCTACTTCAGCGAAAGCTCCGGAGGCCCGCTGCACTCGGTGCAGCGCGGCGTTCTCCAGGGGCTCTCGCCCATTCAGGAAGGCGCCAGCCGGGCGCTCAAGCCGGTGCGCGACCTCGCCGGGTGGTTCGGCGACACGTTTCACGCCAAGTCCGAGCGCGACCGCCTGCGCAAGGACAACGCGGCCCTGCGCCGCGAAGTGGTCGGCGCGAAGGCCGCCCGGGCCGAGAACGACCAGCTATCGCGGATCGTCGCGCTCGACCGCACCGGCGGCCTCGGGCAGCTCGAGCCGAAGACGGGCCGCGTCATCGGGCGCTCACCGACGCTCTGGTACGCGACGATCGAGGTCAACCGCGGCTCTGACGACGGCGTGCGCGCCGACCAGCCCGTGGTCTCGGGTGACGGGCTGGTGGGCAAGGTGACCGACGTCGCCTCGAGCACGTCGGTCGTCACCCTCATCACCGACCACACCAGTGGCGTCTCGGCCAAGATCCTCGACCGCGCAGGCGACCCGGGCGTCGTGCTGCCCTCGGTAGGCGATCCCGGCGATCTCCTCGTTCAGACGCTTCCGCCCCACAGCCGGGTCGCGGTCGGCGATCAGGTGGTGACGGCGGGCACGCGCAACGGGCACCTCGAGTCGCTCTTCCCGCCGAACATCCCGATCGGGACCGTCAGCCGCGTCTCTCCCTCGGAACTAGCGCTCTCTCAGCAGGTCCACCTGCGCCCGAGCGCCGACCTCCGCCACCTCGATTTCGTCCAGATCCTGACCCGTCGCCCCGAAGGACTGCGGGCGCAGACACCGTGAGCCCCCACCGGCGCCTGCTCCTGCGCCTCGCCGCCCTCGGAGTCATCACGGTGATCGTGCAGATCGCCGCGGTCTCCCAGATCACGGTCCTCGGGGTCAGTGCCGATCTGACACCGTTGGTCGTCATGGCCGTGGGGCTGCTGGCCGGATCGCTGCCCGGCGCGGTCATGGGGTTCGCGATGGGCCTGTTCGTCGACATGGCGCTCGTGCAGACGCTCGGCGTGACCTCGCTGCTTCTGATGGCCGTCGGGTACTGGTCGGGACGTTTCCGGGAGCTGCGCGACCCCTCCCACGGGCTGATCCCGCTAGCGGCCGGCGTGGCGGCGAGCGCGGTGACGACCATCGGCTTCTCGGTCTTCCAGTTCCTGCTCGGGATCGACGCGCCCGTTTCGTTCCTGCTCGTGCGCCAGATGCTCGCCGTGACGCTGCTCGGTGGCCTCCTCTCACTGCCGGTCTATCGCCTGGTGCTGCGCATCGTCGGCTCGAGCCTGCGCGATGATCCGCGCCGCCGGAGCCGGCGCCGCGCGCCGACGGGCGGCCTCAGCCCGCTTTCGAGCTCCTCGCGATCCCGCGTACGAACGTCTCGCCCATGATCCAGACGCCCGAGGAGCGCCGACCCCCGATCACGCCGCAGCTCGCGGTGCGCGTGGCAATTCTCGGTGGAGTGGCGCTGGCCCTCTTCGCCGTCGTCTTCTTTCGCCTGTGGTTCCTCCAGGTGCTCTCGGGCGACGAGTACCTCGCCCGGGCTCAGAGCAACCGGGTACGCAACATCGTCGTGCAGGCGCCCCGGGGCGCAGTCGTCGACCGCAACGGCGCTGTGCTCGTGGACAATCGCGCCTCCACGGTGCTCCAGGTCGAGCCTCCCCGGATGCCGCACAACGCGGCGCGGCGCAGCGCGGTCTACCGCAAGCTCGCCCGGCTGATCGGCTCCTCGACGGCCAGCCGGCCGTGCCGAGTGGCCGACCGGCCGGTGATCCGCGTGACCGGGGTCGAGTGCGAGGTCGAGCGCCAGCACTACGCCGTCCCCTTCTCCAACGTGACGGTGAAGGCCGACGTGCCGCGGCCCGTGTTCGACTACGTCTACGAGAACCGCCGCCAGCTGCCCGGCGTCGTGCCCCAGCGGATCTTCCTGCGCCACTACCCGTTCCGGTCCCTGGCCGCGCAGCTCTTCGGAACGGTCGGCGAGATCTCGCCCAAGGAGCTCAAGTTCCGCCACTTCCGGGGCGTCCGCCAGGGGACCGTCGTGGGTCAGACCGGCGTGGAGTACTCCTACGACCGCTACCTGCGCGGCCGCGACGGCGCCACCCGCGTCTCCGTCGACGCGCTCGGCAACGCCAAGGGCTACCTGCGCCAGCGCCCGCCGGTGCAGGGCAAGACGCTGCGGCTCTCGGTCGATCTCGCCTTGCAGCGCGAGGGTGAGATCGCGTTGAAGAAGGGCATTGCTGCGGCGCATACCAACGGAAATCCCGCGCAGGCGGGTGCTTTTGCCGCGCTCGATCCGCGCACGGGGGAGGTGCTGGCGATGGGCTCCAATCCGTCGTTTGATCCCAACGTGTTCGCCAAGCCGATTCCCACCGCCCGGTACAACGCCCTGTTCGGCAAGGCGAACAACTTCCCCCAGATCGACCGCGCGATTCAGAGCGCCTATCCCACGGGCTCGACCTTCAAGCCGATCACGGCGACGGCCGGACTCGAAGCGGGGACGTTCACCCCCGACACGGTCCAGGACGATCCCGGGCAGGTCACGATCGGCAACCAAATCTTCCACAACGCGGGCAACGCGGCCAACGGGCCGGTCGCCCTGCGCCGGGCGCTGCAGGTCTCCTCCGACGTCTTCTTCTACCGCCTCGGCGCCTGGACCAACAACCAGCGTCCCGCCGGTGGCCCCATCCAGACCTGGGCCCACCGCTTCGGTATCGGCAGCCCGACGGGAATCGACGTCCCCGGAGAGGTCCCCGGCAACCTGCCCTCTCCCGCGTGGCGGGCGAACCGCAACGAGCAGGAGGTCAAGTGCCGCAAGCGCAACCACGGCCGCGCGTGTGGCCTGGGCGACCTGCGGCCATGGTCGATCGGCGACAACGTGAACCTCGCCGTCGGCCAGGGTGACCTGCTCGCGACCCCGCTGCAGATGGCGGTGGCCTACTCGGCTCTCGAGAACGGCGGGAAGGTCGTCAAGCCGCACATCGGCCAGCAGGTGGAAGACTCGGTGGGGAAGGTGCTCCAGCAGATCGAGCCGCCACCGGCCCGCCGCATTCCCATCGGGGCCGGCAATCGCCAAGCGATCCTCGATGGCCTGCGCCTCGCGGCCACTGCCCCCGGCGGCACCTCCTACGACGTCTTCAAGGGCTTTCCCAAGCCGGTGTACGGCAAGACGGGTACTGCCCAGCACGTCGGGCAAGCCGATCAGTCCTGGTACGTCGCCATGGTTCCGGATCGAGTGAGGCCGATCGTGATCGCCGTGACGGTGGAGAAGGGCGGCTTCGGCGCGCAGGCCGCCGCACCCGCGGCGCGGCTGATGCTCTCGCAGTGGTTCCATGTGAAGAAGTCCTTCGTGGCCGGAACTTCCCACACCCGATGAGCGCTACTCCCATCCAGGCCTCCACCCGCGACGTCACCGGCTCGCGCGAGCGTGCACTGCTGCTCGATCCCTGGCTGATCATCGCCGCGCTCGGGCTTGTCGCCTGCTCCCTTGTGACGATCTACGGAGCGACTCGCCGCGACGTTCCCGGCAACGCGTACTTCTTCGTGGAGCGACAGGGGATCTATGCCGCGGTGGGCTTCATCGTGGCGATGTTCGTCACCCGCTTTGACTACTCACGGCTGCGTGACCTGCGCCTCGGCATCTACGGGCTGTTGGTCGGCTCGAACCTGCTGGTGCTCGTCATCGCCGGAGCGACGCGAGGGTCGCGGCGCTGGATCGACCTGCCGTTCTTCCGCGTGCAGCCCTCCGAGCTCGGCAAGGTGCTGCTGGTGCTGGCGCTGGCCGGCTTTGTGGTCGACCGCGCCCGCTGGCTGAATGAGCGCCGCACGACGGCGCGGATCGTCCTTCTCGCCCTTCTGCCCGCCCTGCTGGTGGTGGCCCAGCCCGACCTCGGAACCGGCATGGTCTACATGGCGGTCACCTTCATGTTGCTGTTCGTGGCCGGTACCTCTTGGAAGCACATGACGGCGCTCGTCGCGCTTGTCGTCATCGCCGCCTCGATGGTGCTGGTGGTTGCCCCGGCGGCCGGCGTACACGTGCTCAAGCCCTACCAGGTGCAGAGGCTCACGGGCTTCCTCAAGCCTTCGCATGATCCTGGCGATCAGACTTACCAGATCAACCAGTCCCTCACCGCCATCGGCTCGGGGGAGAAGACGGGTCGCGGAATCGCTCGCGCGACTCAGACCAACGGAAACTTCCTGCCCGAGCACCACACCGATTTCATCTTCGCCGTCGTCGGGGAGACCCACGGGTTCCTCGGCGCGGCGGTGGTGCTCGCCCTTTACGCGCTGCTCATTTGGCGCACGCTACGAATACTCACCCTGGCGAAGAACCTGTACGGCGCTCTGATCGCCGGCGGCATCCTCGCGATGCTGATGTTCCAGGCCTTCGTCAACGTCGGCATGACGATCGGGATCATGCCCATCACCGGAGTCCCGCTGCCGCTCATGAGCTTCGGCGGCTCCTCCGTGCTCGTCACATTCATAAGCCTCGGCCTGCTGCAGTCGATCCACGTCCAAGGCCGGATCGCCGCCGCCAGCAAGGGCCGGGCCCTCATCCTCTGAAAAAGGTGTCTCTTGAAGAAACAAGTGCTGGTAAGCGTCGACTCGGGCGAGACCCGGGTCGCGCTGCTCGAAGCCACCGGTAAGGTCGAGGCCGCCAAGGCGGGGTCGCGCCCGGCGGCCCGGCGCAAGGCCGCCAACCCGGCGGAGGGCTATCACGTCGCCGAGCTGTACCTCGAGCGCCGCGCGATCCGCTCGATCGTCGGCAACGTCTACAAGGGCCGCGTCGACAACGTGCTCGCCGGACTCGAGGCGGCCTTCGTCGACATCGGGTTGGACAAGAACGGCTTCCTGCACGTCGACGAGATCGTCCTGCCCGGCGTAGAGCAGGTGAAACGGGGCCGCGGCAACACGAAGGACACGCGCAAGATCACCGATCTCATCAAGCCCGGTCAGGAGATCGTGGTGCAGGTGGTCAAGGACCCCTTGAAGACCAAGGGCGCCCGGCTCTCGATGGAGCTGGCGATCCCCGGCCGCTACATGGTCTACAGCCCGTCGGGCGAAGGCGTGGGTGTCTCCCGGCGCCTCGACGACAAGGAGCGCGACCGCCTGCGGAAGGAGGCCAAGGCGCTCGACCTGGGGGAGAAGGGCGGCGCGATCATCCGCACGGCTGCCTACGGAGCCAAGCGCGCCGACTTCGAGCGCGAGCTGCTCTACCTCTTCAAGCTGCACGAGACGCTGGAGAAGCGAGTGGCCCAGACGCCGGCGCCGGGCATGGTCTTCCAGGAGGCCGACCTCTCGGTGCGCGTCGTGCGGGACGTGTTCTCCGCGGACTTCGAGCGGGCCGTGGTCGACGATCCCAAGCAGCACCAGCGACTGGTCTCCTTCTTCACGCGCACCGCACCCGAGCTGGTCGACCGCGTCGAGCTGTGGGAGGAGCCGGAGCCGCTGTTCGAGCGCTACGGCGTCGACGCCGAGATCGAGGGAGTTCTCTCGAGCCGCGTCGACCTGCCCAGCGGCGGCTATCTCATGATCGACTACGGCGAAGCGCTGACCGTCATCGACGTCAACACGGGATCGTTCATCGGGCGGGGCAAGAGCGCCCGCCTCGAGGACACGATCACGAAGACGAACCTCGAGGCCGCAGAGCAGGTGGTGCGCCAGCTTCGCCTACGCGACATCGGCGGCATCATCGTCATCGACTTCATCGACATGGCCCGTGCGCGCAATCGCGACACGGTGCTCAAGACGCTGCGCAAGGCGCTCGACGAAGACCGGACGAAGACCTTCGTGGTGGAGATCTCGCCGCTCGGCCTGGTCGAGATGACCCGGCAGAACGTCACCGACGGCGTGCGCGAGATCATGACCCGGCCGTGCCCGACGTGCGAAGGCGAGGGCGTCATCCGCTCCGAGGAGACGATCGCGATCGACTTCTGCCGCAAGCTCCGCGACGTGGCGAAGATGCGCCCGGACGTCGAGGCGATGCTCCTCAAGATCAACCCGCGGGTCACGGCCGAGTTCATCGGCAACGGGGCGCGCGTGCTGCGCGGCCTCGAGTCAGAGACAGGCAAGCAGTTCCACTTCGAGGGCTCGGAGGGCCTGCCGCTCGACTTCTTCGCGGTGACCCTCGAGGGCACCTGCGCCGAGGTCGAGGAGCGCGCCTTGCCCTTCCGGGAGGGCGAAGAGGTGCTCGTGCACATCGTCGAGCCCCACATGTACGAGGTCGACGACGCCGTGGCCAAGATCGACGGCTACATCGTCTCGGTCATCGGCGGTGGCCGGCACGTGGGCTCCAAGCGCCTCGTGCGCATCGAGGAGGCGGGGCGCACAGCGGCGACGGCCTCCCTGGTCGGAGCGCCCGAGCCCGACGGTGCGGATGAGGGGGACGATGACGGTGAGGACCCAGGCGAAGCGGTAGAATCGGGCGCGCGGCGCCGGGGCCGCAGAGGCGGACGGCGCCGTTCCCGTGCCAAGGCCGAAACCCCGGCCGGAGCTTCCGAGTAGATGGCTGAGTCAACTATGTACGCAATCGTCAAGACAGGCGGAAAGCAGTACCGCGTCGAGCCGGGGCAGAGCCTGCTCGTCGAGAAGCTGCCCGGTGACGAGGGCGCGACCGTGGCCCTCGAGCCGTTGCTCTTCCGAGGAGACGGGGACGACGTGCTCGACGGCGCCGACATCGGCCGCGTCAGCGTGGCGGCGCGCATTGTCGCTCACGAGCGCGGGCCCAAGCTCCGCGTCCTCAAGTACAAGCCCAAGCATGGCTACAAGAAGCGCACGGGCCACCGTCAGGACCTGACGCGGCTCGAGATCACCGAGATCAAGGCAGGCTCTGGCCGATCGCGCGCGAAGAAGACCGACGACGAGAGCCAGGAGGCCTAGACATGGCGCATAAGAAAGGCCTCGGCTCCAGCCGCAACGGCCGCGACTCCAACGCAAAGCGCCTCGGCGTGAAGGTCTTCGCCGGCCAGGCTGTCACCGGCGGCGAGATCATCGTGCGCCAGCGCGGCACGCGGTTCAAGCCCGGCGACGGCGTGGGGATTGGGCGGGATCACACCATTTACGCCAAAGCTGCGGGCACGGTTGAGTTTCGTACCGGGGCTCGGGGCCGCTTCATTTCAGTCACTGCCGCGGAATAGTGGACAGTCGACAGTGGACAGTGATCAGGGTCTGACCCTGGCCCTGTCCACTGTGAGCCAGCCGCAGGCTGCGCACTGTCCACTGTCCACTAGCCCTCCTGCGCCGTCGGCCGCACCAGTACCTCATTGATATCCACATGCGCCGGCTGGCCGACCGCGTACATCACCGCGCGGGCGATGTCGTCGGCTTCGAGTGCGTTCGATACCGGGTTGTCGAAGAACGGCGTGTCGACCATGCCCGGCTCGATGACGGTCACACGTACCCCGGTCCCGTTCAGCTCTTGGCGGACTGCCTCGCCCATCGCGGTCGCCGCGTGCTTGGTCGCCGAGTAGAGCGAGCCGGGTAGGGCGCGGCGGCCGGCGACGGAGCTCGTGATGAGCAGGTGGCCCTTCGCATCCTTCAGGGCGGGAAGAGTCGCGCGGATCGTGTACGCGGCGCCGAGCACGTTGGTCAGGACCATCTCGCGCCACTGCTCAGGGTCGCCCTTCAGGAAGCCCCGCGCGGCACCGAACCCGGCGTTCGCGAAGGCGACGTCCACCTGCCCGTAGGCGTCGAGAGCTGCCCTCACGAGCACCTCTTGGTCTTCGAAACGGGTTACGTCGCAAACTTGCGCGAGCGCGCGATCATCGCCGCCGAGCTCCTTGGCCAGCGCGTCCAGCTTGTCCTCCGAGCGGGCCGCGAGCACGACGCGATAGCCCTCGGCGGCGGCCTGGCGAGCAGTCGCCGCGCCGATTCCGGTGGAAGCGCCGGTGATGAGGAAGACGGGATCGGCCATGGGAGTCCTTTCGAGGGAAGTAGGTTCTTCCACGATGTTGCACGATCGAGCGCGAATCCACGTGGCCGCCGGGGCGGGAGGGGGCGGGTGCCTCTCCTTCCGGCGTGAGGCGCACGTGCCCAAGGGTGGACCGGACGGCGGCGACGGAGGTCGCGGCGGCGACGTCGTGCTCGTATGCGACGCCTCCCTGCGCGACCTGCAGACCTTCCGGCACCGCGCGCGGTTCAAGGCGAAGGCGGGCGGCAACGGCGAGGGCGGCATGCGCCACGGCGCCGACGGCGACGAGCTGGCGATCCGCGTGCCGCCGGGCACCGAGGTCGTCCTCGAGGACGGGACGCGCTTCGATCTCCTAACGCCCGGCCAGCGCGCCGTGGCGGCCCGCGGCGGCTCGGGGGGCCGCGGCAACAAGCGCTTTGCCGGCCCGACGCGCCAGACACCCCGCTTCTCGGAGCGCGGCTTGCCCGGAGGTGAGGGCTGGGTGGCGCTGCAGTTGCGCCTGCTGGCCGACGTCGGCCTGGTCGGGCTGCCCAACGCCGGGAAGTCCTCGCTGCTGGCGCGCATCACTCGCGCGCGGCCAAAGGTCGCCGACTACCCGTTCACGACGCTCGAGCCGGTGCTCGGCACGTTGGAGGCCGACGAGCGCCAGCTCGTCTTGGCCGACATCCCCGGCCTGATCGAAGGGGCCAGCGAGGGGACCGGGCTCGGCCATGACTTCCTCGCTCACGTCGAGCGGACCCGGCTCCTCGTGCACGTGCTCGATCTGGCGCCGCTCGACGGGTCCGACCCCGCCGCCAATCACGCAACGATCGAGTCCGAGCTCGCGGCGCACGATGCCCGGCTGGCGGCACTGCCGCGCGTGCTGGCGCTCTCGAAAGCTGACCTCGTCAGCGCGGAGGACGCCGAGGCCGCGGCCGCGGAATGGCGCGAGCGACTGGGTGAGAGCACGCCGGTGCTGATCACCTCGAGCGCGACGGCGGCCGGCCTCGACGCGCTGGCGCGCGAGCTGCTGCACCGCGTGCCGATCGACTCCGTCCCGGAGGTCATCGCGCCCGAGACAGAGCTGGCGGAGCACCGCGTGTTCCGGCCCGGCTCCGCCCGCGACTTCCGCGTCGAGAAGACGGGGGAGAACCGGTATCGAATCGTCGGGGAGGGCGTCGACCGGCTGGTCTCGCGCTACGACCCGGAGAACGAGGAGGCCATGAACTACCTCGAGCGGCGGCTGCGCGCCATCGGGGTGATCGCGGCGCTCGAGGCCGAAGGATTCGTGGCGGGCGACGATGTCGAGCTCGGCGGCATCGAGTTCGACCTCGATCCCTGACGCTTCGGCGAAGCGCCTAAGCTCGCGCCATGACGGTCGTGGTGAAACTGGGCTCGAGCGTGGTCGCCGACGAGACCGGCGCTCCGCGGGAGGAGAACCTGAGCCGGATCTGCGCCGATGTGGCCGCGCTGCACGCGCAGGGCCGCCATCCGGTCATCGTCTCCTCTGGAGCCATCGCTCACGGTATGAGGCTGCGGGGGCTGGCCGCCCGCCCGCGCTCCGTCGACGAGCTGCAGGCGGCCAGCGCGGTCGGGCAGGGGAGGCTCTACCAGGTCTATGACCGGCTGCTCGGCTCGTTCGGGGTGGCCAGCGCCCAGGTCCTGCTGACCTTCTTCGATATGAGCGCGCGGACCCACTACCTGAACGCCCGCCAGACGTTGCGCAAGCTGCTCGAGTGGGATGTCGTCCCGGTGATCAACGAGAACGACACGACCACGACGGACGAGATCTCCTTCGGTGACAACGACTTCCTCGCCGCCCAGGTGGCGATCCTCCTCGGGGCGGAGCTACTCGTGCTGCTGACCTCGACCGACGGCCTGCACGCGGCCGACCCGCGGGATGACCCCAACGCCGCGCTTGTACGCGAGGTGACCGACTTCTCGGCCCTCGACGAACTGCGCATCGGCCACCGGACCACCCCGCTGGGCTCGGGTGGCATGCGCTCGAAGGTGGTTGCGGCTGAGATGGCTACGGCCGCGGGCGTCGCGACTGTGGTCGGTAGCGGGTTCAACGAGGGAGTGCTTGCGGCGGCGGCCGCGGGCGATGCAGTGGGTACGCGCTTCCCGGCGCGCGGAGAGCGCTACTCGTCGTTCAAGCTGTGGCTCAAGTACGCGAAACCCGAACGCGGTCGCCTCACTGTCGACGACGGCGCGGCGCGCGCGTTGCGCGACGGGGGCAGGAGCCTGCTGCCGGTCGGCATCGTCGACGTCGAGGGCAGCTTCGAAGCCGGTGACGCCGTCGGCGTGGTCCATGAGCGCGCCGCGGTCGGCAAGGGCATCTGCACCTACTCCGCCGACGAGCTGCGACGGGTCATGGGGATGAAGACGGCCGACGCCCGGGGTGTCCTTCCGCGTTCGAGCCCGGAAGCGGTGCACCGCGACTACTTCGTGCTCGAGTAGTCGGCGTACCCTTGGTCTGATGGCTGCCGTCGCCACATCCGTTGCCGACGTCTGTCTCGCCGCGCAGCGGGCCTCGCGCACACTGGCGACGCTCGGCTCGGGCACGAAGGACGCTGCGCTCGTGGCGATCGCTGGCGCGCTCGAGGACCGGACCCCGCAGATCCTCGAAGCGAACGCGCGCGACGTGGAGGCGGGCCGCGCTGCCGACCTGACGCCTGCCCTGCTCGATCGGCTGGCGCTCGACGAGGCGCGCGTGGCGGCCATGGCGGCCGGCACGCGGGCGATCGCCGCACTACCCGATCCGGTCGGCGAGGTCATCGACGGCCACCGGCTGCCGAACGGGCTCGACGTGCGCAAGGTGCGCGTCCCGCTCGGGGTCGTCGCCGTGGTCTACGAGGGGCGGCCGAACGTGACGATCGACGCCGCGGCCCTCTGTCTCAAGTCCGGCAACGCCGTCGTGCTGCGCGGCTCCTCCTCGGCCACCCACTCCAACGCTGTCTTGGCCGGCATCGCGGCCGAGGCAGCTGCCTCGGCCGGCGTGCCCGCGGAGGCCCTCTCGCTGGTCGCGGGCGGCGGCCGCGAGGAGCTCGCCGAACTGGCGACGCAGGCTGGTGTGGTTGACTTGATCATCCCCAGAGGCGGGGAGGGGCTCAAGGCGGCGCTGACGGGCGTGGCGACCGTGCCGGTGATCTTCGCGGCCTCGGGCAACTGCCACGTGTTCGTCGACGCCTCGGCCGATCAGGACGACGCCGAGCGCATCGTGCTGAACGCCAAGCTGCAACGCCCGGGCGTGTGCAACGCCCTCGAGACGCTCCTGGTGCATGCCGACGCCGCGCCGGTCTTCGTCCCACGCATGCTGCGCGCGCTGCGCGAGTCGGGGGTGGAACTCCACGTCGACGGCCGCACCGCCGCCCTTGCGGGCGACGACCTCGGGCACTGGCTCGTGCCGGCGACCGAGGAGGACTGGGCCACCGAGTACCTGACGCTCATCCTCGCGGTCGGCATAGTCGACTCCGCGGAGGAGGCGATCGAGCACGTCAACCGGTACGGCAGCGGTCACTCGGAGGCCATCCTCACGCGCGACACGGCCGCGGCGCGCGCCTTCCAGCTCGGCGTCGACGCCGCCTGCGTCTACGTGAACGCCTCGACGCGATTCACCGACGGCGGAGAGTTCGGCATGGGAGCCGAGATCGGCAACTCCACCCAGAAGTTGCACGCGCGCGGTCCGATCGGGCTGCGCGAGCTGTGCACGACGAAGTATCTCGTCGAGGGCTCAGGTCACGTCCGGGGATGAGCCCGTGGCCGCCGCGGCCACGCGCGTCGGGGTGCTGGGGGGGACGTTCAACCCCCCGCACGCAGGCCACCTCGCCTGCGCGCGCGCAGCCCGAACAGCCCTGGGACTTGACGTCGTCCTGCTCGTAACCGCCGCCCGGCCGCCCCACAAGTCGTTTGCGAGCGACCCCGGCGCGGAGGTGCGCTTCGAGCTGTGCCAGGCGGCGGCGAGCGGGGAGCCAGGGCTGCAGGCCTCCAGGGCCGAGCTCGACAGGCCCGGCCCTTCCTACACCGTGGATACCCTCCGGGCCATGCATTCCGAACGACCGGACGCTGAGTTCACGCTCGTCGTCGGTGGCGACATGGCCACGAATCTGCCGACTTGGCGCGAGCCCGAGGCGGTGCTCGGCCTGGCGCGGCTGGCGGTGGCCGAGCGGGCCGGCTCGGCAAGAGCGCTGATCGCCGAGCGGCTCGCGCCGTTGGCCGGCGAGGATCGCGTGAGCTACCTGGACATGGAGCCCGTCGATGTGTCGTCGTCGCTCGTGCGTGATCGTGTGGCTCGAGGAGAGTCCATCGACGGCCTCGTCCCGGACGCGGTCGCGCAGCTCATCGCCGAGGGCGGCCTCTACGCGGTGGCGGCATGAACGGCGCCGAGCTGGCCGGGGCGATCGCCGGGTACGCCGCCGACAAGAAGGCGGCGGAGCTCGTGGAGCTCGACCTGCGCGGTGTGATCGGCTACACCGACTACTTCGTCATCTGCTCGGGCAACACGGAGCGCCAGACGAAGGCGATCCATGACGGCATCCACATAGGCCTGAAGAACGACCACGGAGTGCTCCCGCGCCGGGTGGAGGGAGCCGGGCAGGCGACGTGGATCCTGATGGACTACCTCGACGTCGTGGTGCACGTGTTCACACCCGAGACGCGTGAGTTCTACCGCCTCGAGCAGCTGTGGGGCGAGGTACCGGCGCGGACGCTCGAGGTTGCGGGCTAGAACGAGGTGAGGCCGCCCTTGCGGACGGCCTCACAGGCGATGGAGCTAGCCGGGATCGAACCGGCGACCTCCGCCATGCCATGGCGGCGCTCTCCCAGCTGAGCTATAGCCCCGAGCTCGAAATCGCGTGCCCATCTTATACCCGCGATCTGGTTGTTCTTCGGCTTAGAGAGACGCAGGTTGACGTCGGTAAGGTTGGCCACCAGCTCGATTGGTACGAGATAGCACCGGTCGAGCTCCCGGCAGTACGCCGCCACAGCGTCGACCTCGGAGCTGCTGTACGTCGTGCGAACGTAGCCGCCGGGTGTATGGCGGCTGGTCCTCAACCGGATGGCGACCACTCCGGCCCGCAACGAAGCCCACTTGCACTTGCACTGCACTCGCAGGAGCCTGGTCCCGTCGTCGAAGACGAGGTCGTACCGACCTCCCTCGACCAGCGGCCTGAGAACCCCGAGGCCAGCCTCGATCGCCGCTGCTGCGATCCTGGATTCAGCGATCGCGCCCTTGCGTGAGGAGGTCAGCACCATACGAACACTAGTTCGTATGCCGGACGGATCCGGACCGGGTCAGCGTCGGTCGGTCGTGAACTCCGGAACGTCGAAATCGACCGGCGCGCGACGACCATCGCCCGTCTTAGCGCGCTCGCCGCCGTCCACCTGGTCGAGACTCGCGGTCAGCCGCGCGTGCGTCTGCTGGATGTCGCGCAGCAGTCGTTCCGCGTTCGAGCGCAGTGACGTGCCCAGCTCGCTGAGGTTCCCACTCAGCTCGATGCCCTCGGCCTTGACTCCGCCGGCGACTGTTCGTGCGTCGGTGAGCAGCTCCCGGGCGCGGGTGTCGGCGGCATCGCGGGTCTCTGCCGCGTAGGTCTCGGCTTCCTCGCGCTGGCGCGTCGTCTCCTGGTCAGCTCGGCCGACGATGGCCAGCGCCTCCGACGCAGCCGTGGCCCTAGTGCGCTCGGCCTGCGCCCGCGCCTCTTCCTGCAGGCGTGCCGACTCGGCTCGCGCCTCGGCCAGGATCTCCCGTGCTTCGTCCTCCGCGGCCCGGATGCGATTGTCGGCCGCGCGCTGGCCCTCGGCGACTCGAGAGCTCGCCTGCTCTTCTGCCTCGGCCTCGAGGCGCTCCGCGGTCTCTTCGGCCGCAGTGATTATCCCGGCCACGCGTGCGGCTGCGTCGCCTGGCCCGCGTCGTGCGGGCGGAACGGGAGCTTCGTCGGCCATGACCCGTCGATGGTACGGGCGTCGGGACTCTTAGACCCACGCTGGGCGCGTAGTTGCAGGGCGGCGGTATCCGGGTTGAGGCGCGGCCGGGACCCGCCGGGCACCACCTACCCGACCGCTAACCTCCGCGCCCGCATGGCCGAGCAGCGCTATGAGCCCGCCTCGATCGAGCCCAAATGGCAGGAGCTCTGGGCGCGAGAGAAGACGTGGGAGGTGAGCAACGAACCGGACGGGCGCCCGAAGTCCTACGTGCTCGAGATGCTCCCGTACCCGAGCGGCGAGCCGCACATCGGGCACCTCAAGAACTACGCACTCGGCGATGCGATTGCGCACTACCACCGCCGTCGCGGGGCCCGGGTGCTGCACCCGATGGGCTACGACGCGTTCGGCCTTCCCGCTGAGAACCACGCGATCAAGACCGGCCAGCATCCGCGCGACTCGACGCAGGCCTCGATCGAATCCTTCCAGCGTGCGTTCCGCTCCTGGGGCATCTCCGTCGACTGGTCGCGCGAGTTCGGCACCCACCAACCGAGCTACTACCGCTGGACGCAGTGGATCTTCCTGCAGCTGTTCGATCGCGGCTTGGCCTACCGCAAGGACGCTGCCGTCAACTGGTGTCCGAACGACGCGACGGTGCTCGCCAACGAGCAGGTCGTCGACGGGCACTGCGAGCGCTGCGGTGCGCTCGTCGAGGCGCGGCAGCTCAATCAGTGGTTCCTGCGGATCACCGACTACGCCGACCGCCTGCTCGACGATCTCGACGAGATCCGCTGGCCCGAGCACGTCAAATCGATGCAGCGCAACTGGATCGGGCGCTCGGAGGGGGCTGAGGTCAACTTCCGCTGCGAGGAGCTTGGCATCGACTACCCGGTCTTCACGACGCGGCCCGACACGCTCTTCGGCGCGACCTTCTTCGTGATGGCACCGGAGCACCCCGACGTGTTCAAGCTGGCTGAAGGGACCGACGGTGAGAAGGCCGTGCACGACTACGTGACACAGGCGCTCGGCGAGGGCGCCGAGGAGCGCGGGACCACCGAGAAGCCCAAGACGGGTGTTCCCCTGGGCCGCACCGTGACCAACCCGGTCAACGGCGAGCAGATCCCGGTGTTCGTCGCCGACTACGTGCTCTTGGAATACGGTACGGGAGCGATCATGGCCGTGCCCGCGCACGACGAGCGGGACTTCGAGTTCGCGCAGACGTTCGGCCTGCCGATCCGGCGTGTCGTCGGCGGCGGCGACGAGTTGCCGTACCCCGGTGACGGGCCGATCGTGAACTCCCATCCTGACTTCGACGGGCTGGCCAACCGGGACGCGCTCGAGAAGATCGTGGCCTGGCTCGACCGCGAAGGGCGCGGCCATTCGTCCGTCTCTTACCGGTTGCGCGACTGGCTGGTCTCGCGCCAGCGCTACTGGGGCTGCCCGATCCCGATCATCCACTGCGACCGCTGCGGGATGGTGCCCGTGCCCGAAGCGGATCTGCCCGTCGAGCTGCCTGACGTCGAGGACTACGCACCCAAGGGCCGCTCTCCCCTCGATGCCGCCACGGATTGGGCGAACGTCGCATGCCCTTCGTGCGATGGCTCCGCGCGCCGCGAGACGGACACGATGGACACGTTCGTCGATTCCTCCTGGTACTACCTGCGCTACTGCGACGCGGGTAACGACGAGGCCGCCTGGGGCCGCGATGCGCTCGACGAGTGGATGGGCGTCGACCAGTACATCGGCGGTGTGGAGCACGCGATCCTCCACCTCATGTACGCGCGCTTCTTCACCAAGGCGCTGGCGGACCTCGGGCTGGTGGGAGTGCAAGAGCCCTTCGAAGCCCTCTTCACCCAGGGGATGATCACGCGGGGCGGAGCAAAGATGAGCAAGTCGCGCGGCAACGTCATCTCTCCTGCGACCTACGTCGAGCGCTACGGGGCGGACACGGCGCGCTGCTACGTCCTCTTCATCGGCCCTCCCGACCAGGATGCCGATTGGTCCGACGAAGGTGTCGAGGGCGTGCACCGCTTCCTCGCGCGGCTCTGGCGTCTCGGCTACGAGTTGGGGGGTGGGGAGGCCCCCGAAGTGCCCGGCGCGCCGGAGGGAGTGGACCTCGAGCTGCTGCGCAAGGCGCACTGGGCGATCGAGAAGGTCTCGGGGGACATGACCGCCCGATTCGCGTTCAACACGGCCATTGCCGCGGTGATGGAGCTCGTCAACGAGATCTATCGCTCGCGTGAAACGGCCGCCACCGGCTCCTTGGCCTTCGCGACGGCGACGGCGGCGTCGCTCATCCAGCCCTTTGCGCCGCACTGCAGCTCTGAGGTCTACGAGCTCGTCACGGGCCGTCGCGTCTGGGAAGAGCCTTGGCCCGAAGCCGACCCGCGTCTGCTCGAGCGAGACACGGTCGAGGTCGTATGCCAGGTGAACGGCAAGGTGCGCGACCGGATCCAGGTGGCGCCGTCGACGAGCAAGGAAGAGCTCGAGGCACTCGCACGGGAGGCGCCTAACGTCGTCACCCACCTAGCCGGCCAGGAGGTCGTGAAGGCGGTCGTCGTGCCCGGTCGCCTCGTGAACTTCGTCGTCCGCTGAACGGGCCCGCGTGAGCCCGCCAGCGTACGTCGGCGTGGTCGCCTTCTCATTCATCGGGTGCTGAGTTTCGGCACAAAGAGCGGCTGACACGCAACGCCTGGCCGCCTAGCGTGGCGGCATGGATGAGATCTCCCGGCCGCAGCTCGCGCTCTATGCGGTGATCGCGGTCATGATCGGCCTGGTCGGCGCTCGTTTTCTCACACACGGGGGAGGGACGCCGGGGACCGCGTCGGGCGCTACGACAGCAGCTGCGGGGGCCAGGCCCGGCGGCTCGCGCCCGGTGACGGTCGGGACGAGCGCCGGCGAGCCGGCGGTGGTCGATGTGACCGGTGCGGTGCGCCGCCCGGGGGTCTTTCGGCTGCGCGCGGGGGCGCGCGTGCAGGATGCGGTCAGGCGGGCAGGCGGCGCAGCCGCACACGCCGATCTCTCCGCGGTCAACTTGGCGGCGAAGGTCTCCGACGGTGCGCAGATCTTGGTGCCCGAGCGAGGGCAGGCGGCGGCGGTGTCGTCGCCCGCCGGCGGCACAGCCGCGCCGCCCGCTCAGCCCATCAACTTGAACACGGCGACGGCCGAGCAACTCGATGCCCTGGACGGCGTCGGGCCTTCCACCGCACAGAAGATCGTCCTCTACCGTCAGCAGCACGGAGGCTTCGGCTCGGTCGGGGAGCTCGATCGCATTCCCGGGTTCGGTGCGAAGAAGGTTGCGGCAATGCGCTTGAAAGTGCGGGTGTGACGGCGGCGCTGCTCGCCGCCAGGGCGGTGGCACGCGGGCACTTCCGCCATCTTGCGCTCGGAGCGGCGAGCTTCGGGCTCCTGGCGGGCCCTCGATCCGCGCTCGTCCTGCTCGCGGGCGCAGCCCTGCTGGCTGCCGGGGCGGGCACGCCTCCGCGGGCGCTCGCGATCCTGTGCCTCGCTCTGCTCGGCGGCCTCATCGCACAGGCACGACTGGCTCATCTTGATACGAGCCGTCTAGCGCCCATGCTCGGTGGAGGCGTACAGACCCGGGCCATCCTTCTCGAGCGGCTCCGGCCCGGTCGGTTCGACTCGACCGCGCTCTCGAGATTGACGGCCGGGCCCGGACGAGGCGAGAAGGTGCTGCTCCGTGTCGGGCGCTGGGTCCACTGGACCGCGCTCCCGGTCGGAGGGGAGATGGCGCTCGACGGTCGCCTTGCCGCGCTCGGTCCGCACGACGGCTACCAGCGCATCCGCGGTGCCCACGCTGTCTTTCGCGTGCGCACAGAGCTCCCAACCGGTCGCCGCCGGGCCGGCCTCTCCGGAGCCGTCGACCGCGTACGCGAGCGAATGGAGAGAGCTCTCGAACTCGGGCTCCCGCCTCCGCAGGCCGCGCTGCTGCGCGGCATGACCCTCGGGCAGGACGAGGGGCTCGATACGCCGACGCGCGACGACTTCCGGGCCTCGGGGCTCACGCACATCTTGGCCGCCAGCGGGCAGAACATCGTGCTCCTCGCCGCTCTGGCGGTTCCGCTGCTCTCGCTGCTCGGTCTCGGACTGCGGGCACGCTTGGCGGTCGTTCTCGGCCTGATCGCTCTCTACGTCCCGTTGGCCGGAGCCGGTCCCTCCATCCAGCGGGCCGGGATCATGGGAGCCGCAGGAATCGTGGCGGCGCTCGCCGGGCGGCCGGCCTCGCGCTGGTATGCGATCGGTCTCGCGCTTTTCGCCACGCTCCTCCTCAACCCGCGAGCGGCCCAGGACCCCGGCTGGCAGCTCTCCTTCGCCGCGGTGCTGTCGATGCTGCTGCTGGTCGCCCGGCTGCGAGAGCGACTCGAGCGCCGCGGTCTTCCGAGAGCGGCGGCCGAGGCCGTGGCAGTGACCCTGGCTGCCACTCTTGGCACGGCGCCGCTGATCGCGCTGCACTTCGACCGCATCTCGCTCGCGTCGATCCCCGCGAACCTTCTGGCCGCAGCTGCGGTGGCGCCCGTCATGTGGCTGGGGATGCTCGCCGGGACCCTCGGCCTCGTGTGGGCCAGCGCTGCTTCCGCGTTGAACGCGGTCAACGCATATCCGCTGGCCTACCTCGGATGGATCGCCCACGCCTCCGCGCACCTACCGCTCGCGAGCGTCCCCGTACCTTCTCCCTCCCCGGCGGCGATCGTTGGGCTCTACGCCGCGGCGGGTGCCTTCATCGTCGTTCCGCGCCTGCGGCGTCCCGCGTTGCTGGTCGCGACCGTCGGTGCCTCGTTGTTCCTCTTGGCGCCGGCTTCAGCCGGTCCGCGGCCGCCCCGGGGCGTGCGCGTGTCGTTCCTGGACGTGGGACAGGGCGACGCCACCCTGATCCAGGACGGACCGCACGCGATCCTGGTCGATGCCGGACCGCCCGACGGCCCGATCCTCGCGCGGCTGGCGCGCGAGGGAGTCACGCGACTTGACGCCCTGGTGATCACTCACGCGCAGGCCGATCACGAGGGTGGCGCACCTGCCGTGCTGCACCGCTACCCGGTCGATCTCGTACTCGACGGGGCCTCCGGCGCGCCGGTGCCGGGTCACCAAGCGGTGCTGGCCTCGGCGAGTGCACGCCGCGCGCGCATCCTCGCGCCCAACGCGGGGCAGGCCATCCGCGCCGGCCGCGTCGAGCTCGACGTGATGTGGCCTCAGGCCGAGCCCTACGCCCTGCACGCACAGGAGGATCCGAACCAGCGGGCGATCGTTGCCGAAGTGCGTGCGCCCGGCCTGCGGATGCTCCTCCCCGCCGACGCCGAATCCGACATCACCGCACCGCTCGACCTGTCGTCCGTGGACGTCCTCAAGGTCGCTCATCACGGGAGCGCCGATCCGGGGCTCGGAGAGCTTCTCGGCCGCCTGCACCCCCGGGTTGCCGTGATCGAGGTCGGGGCTCACAACACCTACGGCCATCCATCCCCGCAAGCGCTCGCCGCGCTGCGAGCCGTGCCTCGAGTGCTTCGAACCGATCGCGACGGCACGATTCGCCTGACCGAAGAAGGAGGGCGCCTCTCGCTTCAGCTTCATAGCTAGGAGACCCGTCACCGGGGGCCCATAGACTCGCCGCCGATGGCCTCGTACAAGCCCGCCTACCTCATTCACGGCGACGACCACGGGCGTATCGGCGAACGCCGCAACCGCCTGCGAGCGCTTGCCGAGAAGGAAGGCGGTGGGCAGGGCGCCGAGGTGTTCGCCGCCGCCGACTCCTCGCCGGAAGAGGTGGCGTTGGCTCTGGCCGCGATGACGTTCGCCATGGGGCGCCGGTTCATCATCGTCGACGGCGTGGAGCGCTGGAGCGACCGCGAGGTCGAGCCGCTCGTGACGGCCCTGGCCGAGCTGCCGCCCGAGACGACGGTGGCGTTCTTCGCCCGGGAAGAGGGCCGGGCCAAGGTGCCGGGCCCGCTCGCCGCTGCGGTCCAGGAGGCGGGTGGGGACGTCGCTGTCGAGAGCGCGGTCAAGTCCTGGGAGCTACCGCGGTGGGTGCAGGGTCAAGCCGTCCAGCTTGGACTGGAGATCTCCCCGGCCGCCGCGAAGGCGCTGGTCGCGGTGGTGGGAGACCGCCAGCAGCGGCTCGTGCGCGAACTGGAGAAGCTGGCGCTGTCGCTCCCGACCGGGGCCCGGATCGAGCTCGATCACGTCGAGGAGCTCGCCGCCGGCTCGGCGGAGCGCCGGGCCTGGACGCTCGCCGATGCCCTGGTGGCTCGCGACGGGCCGGCCGCCGTGCAGTGCTACCTGCAGCTGCGGGCGCAGGGCGAGCGGCTGCCTGGCCTCCTCTACCTCATGACCCAGCGCCTGCGCACCGCCCACGACGCGGCGCGAAGGATCGAAGGAGGGGAGTCTGCTGCGCAGGTGAAGAAGAGCCTGCGTATGCCGCCGAGGGCGGCCGACCGACTTCTCAACGACCTCGCCCGCACCGACGCCGCCGGCCTGCGGCTCGCTCTCGAGAGGATGGCCGAGCTGGAGCTCGCGTCCC
Organism: Solirubrobacterales bacterium; assembly: GCA_038200435.1. Taxonomy (GTDB): domain Bacteria; phylum Actinomycetota; class Thermoleophilia; order Solirubrobacterales; family Solirubrobacteraceae; genus JBBPXY01. The sequence goes on along the minus strand of JBBPXY010000053.1, from coordinate 12,131 downwards.
GCGGAGGAGCGGCGCGCGCTCTCTCCGAGGACACCCTCGCGCTCGAGACGATGACCGAGCTCGCCGCCGCTTAGAGTCCGTTTCACGAAGTCGGACGCGCCGGATGAGGCCGGCTCGCGGCGCCGGATCGTCACTCGAGATCCTCGCCGATGCGCTGCATCGACTGCGGTCTCGTCTGCCGCCCGGCATCCACGATCCGACCACCCCGACCCGCCCGCCTTTTCGTGAAACAGACTCTTAGCCCAGCCGGGGAACCTCGCCGACGGGTTCGCCCGTTGCCGCCGCGAGGGACCCGAGCAGGGTGTCCAGAAGCAGCTGGCTGAGGGCCGCCCGGTCGAAGTCGCGGTATTCAAGCCAGTCGAGGATCGCGCCATCGGTGAACCAGAGCCAGGCGCGGACTGCGGCGCGAGCGGTCGGCGGGAACTCGCCGCCGCCGACGAGGGCCTCAAGGATCCGATCGGCCGTGAAGCGGCGGATGCCCTCGACGAGCTCACGTACCTCCGGAACCGAATAGGCCGTCTCCATCAGCTTCCGGTAGGCCGGGCCCCGCTCATCGATGAACGCGAGGAAGGCGTCGAGGCTTCCGCGCAGCTGCTCGACCGGAGGAAGCGCCGGATCGGGCTCGGTGCGAGTACGCAGCTCGTCGGCCGCCTGGCTGAGCGTCGCCAGGAAGTAGGCGTGCTTGGAGGGAAAGTAGTGATAGAGCAACGCTTTCGAGATGTCGGCGCGACGAGCGATCTGCGCCATTGACAGGTCGTTGTATGCGTGCTGAGTGAAGAGCTCCGCGCCCAGTTCCAGCAGTCTGCGCCGGCGCTCGTCGACTGCCAGGCGGGTGTAGGCGGGCTCGGTCATGCCCCAAGTGTATCGCAGTTCTTGACCACCGGTCAGCAACTGTGTTACGGTGCTGCCAACCAGCGGTCAACAACAACGGAGGAACGAGCACATGAGCGCCACGAGTACTGAGCAGGAGCACGGGCAGCGGCCGGCAGCGAGACGCCCAGGTGAGGGCATCGAGGATCTTCTCGGCGGCCGGGTGCTGGCTTGGGTCGGCGGAGCGACCGTGCTGGTCGGCTGCGCGCTGTTCTTCGCGCTGGCCATCACGCGTGGCTGGATCGGCCAAGGAGAGCGTTGCGTGCTCGCTGGTGCCGGCTCGGTGGCAATGCTCGCCCTCGGATTCTGGCTCCACGAGCGACGCGGACGTACCGACGCTGCGCTGGCCACCGTCGGCGTGTCGATCGCAGCCGGCTTCATGACTCTCTTGGTCGCCTGCGAGGTCTACCGAGTGCTGCCATCACCGGCCGGACTCGGGCTTGGGTTCGGGCTCGGGGCGATCGCCACGGCCCTGGCCGTTCGCTGGGACTCACGCATCATCGCGGCGCTGGGCATGGTGGGCGCGCTCCTGGCACCCGTACTGGTCGATGCTCCCGCCGGCCTGGGCACGATGGCCCTTCTGTTCGCCGCCGCGGCGTCCGCCACGGCCGTCGTCGTACGCAAGCGGTGGAGCTGGCTGGGCTTTGCCGTGGTGTTGGTCGGGGCTGCGCAATGGGTGCCGTGGGCGGTGTCGGCCCCCCAGGCTTCACAGGCCATCGCCGTTCTTGTCTTCTTCGCGGCGCTGAATGTGGCCGCGGCAATCGGGTTCGAGCTGCGGATGCCGTCGGTGCCGGTGCGCGTCTCGGCGAGCTTCCTTCTCGTCCTGAACGCGCTGATCGTGAGCTTGGTCGGCTGGCAGGTCCTTGCGGCGTCGGGGCATACCTTGATGGCAAAGGCGTTCCTGGGCCTGCTGGCGGCCTCCCACCTCGCCATCGGCCTGAGCACGCACCGTTTCCCTCGGGTGGCCCGCGAGTTGCGTCTGGTCGTGCTCACCCTCGGGGTGATCCTCGCCGACGTCACGTTCGGGGTGAGTGTCTCCGGGCCTTCGCTCGCGCTCGGCTGGGGGATCGCGGGAGTGGCCTTCGCCGCTCTGCTCCGCAGCCGAGCCCTTCACGCAAAACGCGTCGACGAGACACTGACCGGGCTCGGGCTCGGCGCTCATCTCGCGCTCGCGCTGGTGCACACGCTGGTCGTCGTCACTCCGCCGGCTCTGCTGAGCGGTGAGATGACCGGCGGCGGACTGCTCGCGCTCGCGGTGGTGGCCTCGAGTTGCTTCGTGTCCGCGCGGCTCGCGGGCAACGGCCGCCTCTTGGTCCGTTACGCCCTCGACGGCGCGGGCCTCGCCGTCGTCGCCTATCTCATGGCGTTCGCACTCGACGGCCCGGCCCTCGTTGCCGCGTGGGCGGGTGAGGCGGTCGCCCTCGCGCTCGTCGCGCGCCGCATGCACGATCCGGTGGCTCTCGCCGGTGCCGGCGGCTTCCTCGGGTTCGCCATAGGGCACACGTTGGCGCTCGAAGCACCGCTGGGGTCCGTCTTCGGAGGACCGCCGTCGGTCGGTGCGGCCGCTCTGGCGATCGGCGCCGTCGCACTCGCCACGTGGCGAATCGGCTCGCTGCGACTGCAGGTTCCCGGGGCCGTCTCTCCGGCCCTACGCGCGGCCTCCGTGGCCCTGGTGGGCTACGGTGCTGCCGTCATCCTGGGCGGGGCATGGCTGGTACTCGCTTGGGCGGGGATGGCTATCGCTCTCGCTGTGCTCGCCCGCATCACACGCGACGCCATTCCCGAGGCCGCCGCCGCCGGCCTCATCGGAGCCGGCGCACTGCACACCCTCGTCTTCGAGGCGCCCGCCGTTCCCATGGACGGCGCGCAGACGAGCGCGATGGCCGCATCGCTTGCCCTGGGATCGCTGGCGGTGAGCGCTCTCGCCTCAGCGGCCCTGTCGCGGCGGCCCCAGGTGACCGTTGGAATGTTCAGCGGAGCTCCGGCGGTGGTGGCCTACGGGATTGCTGCCCTATTCGAGGGCTGGTGGGTCGGCCTGGGCTGGGCGTTCGGTGCGCTCGCGCTTGCCGTCCTCTCGCGGCGCTTGCGCGGGCGGATCGCTCTGCCGGCCGCTCTGGGCTACCTCGGGCTGGCGCTCGGCCACGCCGTTCTGGTCGACGCGCCCTGGGCGGCGCTCGGCGACGGCTTGCGCAACATGGACGCAGCGGCTCTGGTGCTCGGGCTCGCCGGGGCAGCTGCATACGTGCTGTCGCGTACGCCGGAACTCAGCTCTGCTGCCCGAGGGCGCCTGCTCGCGCTGGCCGGGCTCACCGCGCTGTGGCTCGCCTCGGTGGAGGTGGTCAGTGTGTTCGCGCCCGGCGCGGCCGGAACACTCGCGACGGACCTCGGGCGCCAGGCCGGCCAGATGGCGCTCAGCATGCTGTGGGCCCTCGCCGGGGTCGGCGCGCTGCTCGTCGGCCTGCGCCGCGACCTTCGGCCTCTGCGCCTGGCCGCGCTCGCCCTGCTCGGAGTGACGGTCGGAAAGGTGTTCCTGCTCGGCCTCGCCACACTCGATTCGGTCTACCGCGTCGGCTCGTTCATCGCGCTGGGACTGCTGCTTCTGGCCGGTGCGTTCGGATACCAGCGGCTACGGCCGCGACCGCTGCCCGACCTGCGCGCGGTGCCGTCGGGCGTGCGCTAGGAGCTAGTGGAGGAAGCGATCAACCGGGCCGCGCGGGACTTCTTGCGCGCGCCCGTGTTGCGGTGCAGCGCACCGCGCTTGACTGCCTTGTCGATCGTCGAGACGAGCGCTCGGTGCTCGGTCGCCGCCGCCTCGGTGTCGCCGCCCTCCGCGGCCGCCTCGAGGCGGTGGAAGTAGGTGCGGATCTTCGACGTATAGCGCCGGTTCTCGAGCCGCTCGCGCTCGGCGCGGATGATCCGCTTCTTCTGAGAGTGAATGTTGGCCATGAGAGAGGATGCCGTGGGGCCGCCACGGCGGGCCGTACTATAGCGCCGGAGTGCCCGACCGAACCCTCGCCGCGCCCGCCGACGAGCACCCGGCCGAGCCCTCGTCCGGGGTCGCTCCTCGCCGTCGCCGGCTGGCCCTGAACACAGCGATCTTCTCCGCTGCGACGGGGCTTTCCCGCATCGCCGGGCTCGTTCGTGAGGTCGTCGCCTCGAGCTACTTCGGCACGGGCGGCCCCTTCTCGGCGTTCACGCTTGCCTTCCAGATACCGAACCTCGTTCGCTCGCTGGTGGCCGACGCCGCTCTTTCGGCCGCCTTCGTGCCGGTCTTCACGGAGCTGCTCGAGAAAGGCCGCAGGCAAGAGGCCTTTCGCCTGGCCTCGACGCTCTTCTTCCTGATCCTCGCCGGGCTCGGGGCGATCACCGCGCTCTTCATCCTCGGCGCGGGGCTGATCATGCCCCTTTTTACGGGTCACACCTTCACGCCCGAGCTCGATCACCTGACCGTCGGGCTCTCGCGCGTGCTCTTCCCGATCGTCGTGCTGCTCGGCCTCAACGGCCTCGTGACCGGGATCCTCAACTCGTTCGACCACTTCTCGATCCCGGCGATCGCGCCGCTCGTGTGGAACGCGATCATCATCGTCGCGCTCATCGTCCTCAAGCCGCTCTTTCACGGCCCGAATCAGCTCTACGCCTACGCGATCGGCGTGCTGGCGGGCACGGTGGTGCAGTTCGGCATGGCGCTGCCCGTGCTGCGCCGCCACGGCTTTGGCCTCACGCTCGCCTGTGACTGGCGCGATCCACGGGTCACCCAGGTCTTCAAGCTGATGCTGCCCGTGACGATCGGGCTCGGCGTCATCAACTTCGACCTGGTGATCAACTCCTCGCTCGGGTCGCTCGTCTCCCAGAGCGCGCCACGGGCGATCGACGCCGCTTTTCGCATCTACATGCTGCCGCAGGGGATGTTCTCCGTGGCGCTGGCCACGGTGCTCTTCCCGGCGCTCAGCCGCTTCGCCGCCCGGCGCGACTACGAGGGACTGCGCCGGATGATGGGCTCGGGAGTGCGACAGATCTTCCTGCTGCTGATCCCGGCGGCCGCCTTCACCCTCGCACTCGCCACTCCGATAACCCGGCTTGTCTACCAGCGCGGGGCCTTCGGTCCCTCCTCGACGCACGAGGTGGCGCTCGCCCTCTTCTGGTTCTCGTTCTCGCTGCCGTTCGCCGGGGCCAATCTGCTGCTCACCCGCACTTTCTTCTCGCTGCAGAAGCCCTGGACCCCGACCGCACTGGCGGCCGCGAACCTCGTGGCCAACGCGATCCTGTCGGTCGCGCTCTACAAGCCGCTCGGCATCGCCGGCTTGGTGATCGGGACGGCCGTGGCCAGCATCGGCATGGCGATCGGCCAGGCCTGGGCTCTGCGCCGCCGCCTCGGCCCGCTCGACGAGCGGCGGACTCTCGTCGCGCTGGCGCAGATGCTCGTTGCGGCGGCGGCACTCGGTGGGGTCGGGTGGGGGGTGTGGAGTGCGCTCGACACCGTGTTCGGCCGGTCGTTCATCGCCCAGGCCGTCGCCGTCGGGACGGCCCTCGTCGCGGGGACGCTCGTTTATTGCGGGCTGGTGCTTCTCGCGCGGATCCCGGAGGCCGCTCAACTCGAGCGTTTGATCGCGCGGCGCGGGCGGGGCTGACCCTCCGGCCGGGCGCAACCCCCCGGCCTATCCTCCCGGCGCCCATGGCCGACCAGGCTCACATCCGCAATTTTTCCATCATCGCCCACATCGACCACGGGAAGTCGACGCTGGCCGATCGCATCCTCGAGCTGACCAAGACCGTCGAGTCGCGCGCGATGCGGGCGCAGCTGCTCGACTCGATGGACCTCGAGCGCGAGCGTGGCATCACGATTAAGGCCCAGGCCGTGCGCGTGCTCTACACCGCCAGCGACGGCGAGACCTACCAGCTGCACCTCATCGACACTCCGGGGCACGTCGACTTCACCTACGAGGTCTCGCGCTCGCTCGAAGCCTGCGAAGGAGCCCTGCTGGTGGTGGACGCCTCCCAGGGTGTCGAGGCTCAGACCCTCGCCAACACCTACCTCGCGGTCGACTCGGGGCTCGAGCTGATCCCCTGTCTCAACAAGATCGACCTGCCCGGTGCGGAGCCCGAGCGGGTCGCCGAGGAGATCGCGGAGTTGCTCGGTGAGCCGGCCGGGGACGTGCGGCGCATCTCGGCCAAGACCGGGGAAGGCGTGACCGAGGTTCTCGACGAGCTGATCGCCAAAGTGCCTCCTCCCAGCGGTGATCCCGACGCGCCCCCCCGCGCGCTCATCTTCGACTCGGAGTTCGACCAGTACCGAGGTGTGGTCGCCTACATCCGCGTAGTCGACGGGACGTTCACCAAGGGGGAGGCGATCCGCGCGATGCAGAACGGCACCGAGGCCGAGATCGACGACATCGGCTTCTTCAACCCGCAGATGGTCCCCGTCAAGTCGCTCGGACCGGGGGAGGTCGGCTACGTCATCACCGGCATCAAGGACGTCACGCGCCTGCGCGTTGGTGACACGCTGACGAGCCGCACGCACGGGGCGGAGGAGGCACTGCCGGGCTACCGCGACGTGAAGCCGATGGTCTTCTGCGGCCTCTTCCCGATCGACTCCGATGCCTACGGCGACCTGCGCGACGCCTTGGAGAAGCTCTCCCTGAACGACGCCGCGCTCTCGTGGGAGCCCGAGACCTCCGAGGCCCTCGGGTTCGGGTTCCGCTGCGGGTTCCTCGGGCTCCTCCACATGGACATCGTGCGCGAGCGCCTCGAGCGCGAGTACGACCTCGAGCTGCTCACGACGATGCCGAGCGTCGAGTTCGAGGTGACCCTGCAGACCGGCGAGGTCGTGGCCGTGCACAACCCGACCGACATGCCCGACCCCAACACGATCGAGTCGGTCCGAGAGCCCTACATCCAGGCCTCGATCCTCGCGCCGAAGGAGTACGTCGGGCAGATCATGGAGCTCTGCCAGGAGCGCCGCGGCACCCACACGGGGATGCACTACCTCTCCTCCGAGCGCGTCCAGCTCTCCTACGACCTGCCGCTCGCCGAGATCGTGCTCGACTTCTTCGATCAGCTCAAGTCGCGCACCCGCGGGTACGCGTCGCTCGACTATGAGATCGCGGGCCGGCGCGAGTCCGACATGGTCAAGCTCGACGTGCTGCTCGCGGCCGATCCGGTCGACGCGCTCTCGATGATCGTCCACCGCGAGAAGGCCTACGAGGCCGGCCGCACGCTCACCGAGAAGCTGCGCAAGAAGATCCCCCGCCAGCAGTACGACGTGCCGATCCAGGCAGCCATCGGATCGCATGTGATCGCCCGCGAGACCGTCAAGGCCTTCCGCAAGGACGTGATCGCCAAGTGCTACGGCGGCGATATCTCGCGCAAGCGCAAGCTGCTCGAGAAGCAGAAGGCCGGCAAGCGGCGCATGAAGCAGGTGGGACGCATCGAGGTGCCTCAGGAGGCGTTCCTGGCGGTGCTGGAGCTCGGGGACGAGTAGGAAGGTGGATCTCGGGCTGAGGGGCAGGCGTTGTCTCATCACCGGGGCGAGCCGCGGGATCGGCCTGGCGACCGCGCGCGGGCTCGTGGCTGAGGGCGCGGAGGTGTTCCTTACTGCGCGCGGTGAGGAATCGCTGGCGGACGCCGCGCGCGGGTGCGGAGCGGCCGGTCATCTGGCCCTCGACGTCACGGCCGCCGACGCGCCCAAGCGCTTGCTCGAGATGACGGGTCCCCTCGACATACTCGTCAACAACGCGGGCACGAGCGACGTCCGGCCGCTGGAGAAGCTGACCGACGACGAGTGGCAGGCCCAGTGGGAGCTGAACGTGATGGCGCCGATGCGGCTCATGCGCGCGGCGGCGCCGGGGATGTCCGAGCGCGGCTGGGGGCGCGTCGTCAACGTCTCCTCCTCCTCGGGCAAGCGCCCGTCGCTCACGAACGTCGCCTACTCGGTGACGAAAGCGGCTGAGCTCTCGCTTTCGCGGGCGTTCGCTGACTCCTACGCGGCTCGCGGCGTGCTCGTCAACGCCGTGGCTCCCGGAGTAGTCGACACCGGGCTGTGGCTCGACCCCGGCGGACTGGCCGACCAGGTCGCGTCCGCCCAAGGTATCTCGCGCGACGAGGCGCTCGCGACCGCGGGAGCCAAGCCGCCGCTCGGCCGCTTCGGCACCGATGAGGAGATCGCCGCCGTGATCGTCTTCCTCTGCTCGGAGAGGGCGAGCAACGTCGCCGGGGCCGCGTGGTCGGCCGACGGCGGCACCGTGCCGGTGATCCTCTAGATTCCCCGATCGCGATGCCCGTCAAGACCGAAGCCATCGGCAAGACCTACCCCGGCGTCACCTACGCGGTAGGCCGCGAGAAGGTGCGCGAGTACTCAAACGCGGTGGGGGAGACCAACCCGGTCCATCTCGACATCGAGGCGGCGCGCGGCGCGGGCTACGCGGATCTCGTCGCACCGCCGATGTTCGCCGTCGTCTACTCGAGCCCGGTCATGGCGCCGGCGATCTTCGACCCCGAGATCGGCATGAACGTCGCGATGATGGTCCACGGCGGGCAGGAGTTCGTCTGGGGGCCGGTCGTCGTGGCGGGCGACGAGATCGTCACAACTGCCGAGGTGAAGGACATCTCGGAGCGGAACGGCATGGGCTTCTACATCTTTCAGACCGTCTCCAAGCGCGGCGACGGCGAGACCGTCTGCACTGGCACCTGGACCAACATCGTCAGGGGTATCGAGTGAACGAGGGCGACGCCGTCGAGCTGAAGGTCACCCCCGACCGCTTCCTCACCTATCGCTACGCAGGTGCTTCGGGCGACTTCAACCCGATCCACATCGACGAGGAGTTCGCTAAGCAGGTCGGGCTGCCCGGCCGGATTCTTCACGGCCTCTACTCGATGGCGCAGGTCGCTCGCGCCCACACGGAGGCGGCGGGGGGACCGGAGAAGCTCAAGCGGCTCTCCGTCCAGTTCCGGGGGATGGGCGTGCCCGAGCAGGAGATCGCGGTGAGCGGCACGGTCAAGTCGGTCGACGGTGGTCGTGCCGTGGTCGCGTCGGAGGCCGAGCAGGCCGGCAACCGGATCGTCCGCAACGCCGAGGCCGAGCTCGAGCTCTAGCTCAAGCGGCGCCGGGCCGGCCGCGGGCGGCTCCTAGAATCACCCGGATGCTGAGCCCGCGCCAGGAGGACATCCTCCGCAAGGTCGTCGAAGGCCACCTCGAGGGTGGCCAGCCCGTCGGGTCCAAGGCGCTCGCGGTCGGGTTCGACTGGGGCCCGTCAACGATCCGGGGCGAGCTGGCGATGCTCGAGGAGCGCGGCCTTCTCGCCCATCCCCATACGTCGGCCGGGCGCGTGCCGACCGACGCGGGATACCGCTACTTCGTCGATCGGCTGCTGCCCGACGCGCGGGCCGCCGGTGACAGCGGCTTGTCGCTCTCGCTGGTGCGCCGTGAGGTCGACGAGGCCATGCGCGTGACCACCGAGACCCTTTCCCAGGTCACGAATCTGCTGGCCGTCGTCTCGGCGCCTCCGATCGACACCGCCTCGATCCGCCACGTGGAGGTGCTCGCCCTGCAGCCGCAGGTGCTGATGGTCGTCGTGATCACCTCGACCGGTGGCGTGACCAAGCGCGTCTTCACCTTCGAGAAGGCCGTCGATCCGGGCCTCGCCGCGTGGGCGGCCTCCTACCTGAACGAGCGCCTCATCGGGATGGGCCTCGGCGCACGGATGCTCCAGAAGCGCCTTGCCGACGACGGCCTCACCGCGACCGAGCAGGCTTTCCTGGCCGAGCTCGCACCGGCGTTCACGGCGCTCGCCGCCACCGCCGAGGACTCCCTCTACTTCGACGGCGCGGCCCGGCTGCTGTCGGAGAACCAGATCGAGGACCGCTCCGACCTCAACGAGATCCTCCAGATGCTCGAGCGCCGCCGGTCGCTGCTCGAGGTGCTGCGCGCGGCGCTTTCGGAGCGCGACGTCTACGTGCGCATCGGCGCCGAGAACGAGACGCCGGCCCTGCGCTCGTTCGCTTTGGTGGCCTCGAGTTACGGCCTGCCGCGGCAGCGCCTGGGCACGGTCTCGCTCATCGGGCCGGTACGGATGGACTACGACCACGCGATCCGCTCGGTGCGCGATGCCTCGTTCGAGCTCTCGCGCTTCGTCGAAGACATCTACGCGGACGCCTGAACGCTCCCTGATGCCCACCGACTACTACGAGCTTCTCGGCGTCGGCCGCGACGCCGACGAGGGGCAGATCAAGAAGGCCTTTCGCAAGGTCGCCCGCGAGCTGCATCCCGACGTGAACCCGGAGGATCCGGCCGCGGAGCAGCGCTTCAAAGAGGCCGCCGAGGCCTACGAGGTGCTCTCAGACGCTGATCGGCGCTCCCTCTACGACCGCTACGGACACGAGGGTGTGCGCTCGGGCGGCTACTCCCCGAGCTTCGACACCTTCGGTTCGTTCGCGGACGTCTTCGACGCTTTCTTCGGTGGGGGCGGCGGTGGCGGCGGTGGCGGGTTCTTCGGCGGCGGACGAGGAGGCGCCGCGCAGGGTGCGGACGTCGCCGCCACGGTCGAGGTGGAGCTTGGCCAGGCCGCGACCGGGGCGCGGCTCGACGTCTCCTACGAGGCGGTCGAGCGCTGCGAGCGCTGCCACGGCAACGGAGCCGAGCCGGGCACGCCGATTGAGACTTGCCCGCGCTGCGAGGGGAGCGGCCAACTGCGCGCGGTGAGCCGGACTCCCTTCGGGCAGGTCGTGCGCGCGACGGTGTGCGACACGTGCCACGGCGACGGCCGCGTGGCCAAGGAGCCCTGCACGACCGGCCGCGGCCGCGGCCGCACGGTCGGGCGCAAGACACTCCAGGTCGACGTGCCCGCGGGCATCGCCGACGGCCAGCGGATCCGGTTGTCGGGCCACGGGCACGTCGGGGAGCAGGGCGGCCCTCCCGGGGATCTCTACGTGCTCGTGCGGGTCAGGGAGGACGAGCGGTTCGTGCGTGATGGCAACGACCTCGTGACCGTGCTCGACGTTCCGGCGCCCCGCGCGGCGCTCGGCGACCGCTTCGAGGTGCCCACGCTCGACGGCGCGGCTGAGGTGGAGATCGAGCCTGGCACTCAGCCCAACGAGACGATCGTCCTGCGCGGCCAGGGAATGCCATCGCTCCGGGCCTCGGCCCGGCCGGGCGACCTCCGGGTGGTGGTCAACGTGCAGATCCCGCGGCGGCTCTCGGGCGAGCAGCGCGACCTGCTTGAGCGCCTCGCCGACTCGATGACCGAGGACAACTTGCGCGAGGACAAGGGCGTCTTCGCGAAGCTGCGCCGCGCCTTCGGCGCTTGATCCGCCTTTCTGTTCGTGTGCGCCGCGCCGACGCCGAGCTGGTGCTGGCCGAGCTGTTGACCCTCGCTCCGTCTGGCGTCGAGGAGCGCGAGGAGGACGACTCGGTCGAGTACGCGGTCTACGGCGCCCCGGGCGAGTTGCCCGACCTTCCCGATCTTCGAGCCGCGGCGGGTGACGCGCTGGTGGAGGTGAGGACGGAGGAGGTCGCCGACGATTGGGATGAACGCTGGAAGCAGTTCCACCAGCCCATTGAGGTAGGTGGGCGCCTGCACGTGCGTCCGCCGTGGTCGCCTCCGCCTGCCAGAGACGTGCTCGACGTGGTCATCGATCCGGCTCAAGCCTTCGGCACCGGCGCGCACGCGACGACGCGGTTGTGCCTTGAGTTGATGCTGGAGCTCGAGCCGGCGGGCCCGTTTGTGGACTTGGGCTGCGGGTCGGGCGTACTGGCGATCGCGGCGGCGAAGCTGGGGTGGGGGCCGGTGGTGGCGGTGGACTTCGATCCACTGAGCGTGGAGGCGACGCGTGTCAACGCACGGGCCAACGGGGTGGAGGTGGAGGCGTGGAAGGCGGACCTGCGCCGCGAGGAGACGCGGAGCGCCCCGACCGTGGCGGCGAATCTGCTGCGACCTCTGTTGCTGGCCTACGCGGAGCGGTTGGCCGGCCCTGAGCCGCGTCGGTTGATCGCGAGCGGCCTACTGCGCGAGGAGGCGGATGAGGTGGCCGCGGCGTTCGCGCCGCACGGCCTCGCCGAGCGGGCGCGCAACGAGTCGGGCGAGTGGGCGGCGCTGCTACTGGAACGCCGAGTGGCGAATTGACCCCGATATGAGGCTGTTGCGTAAGTCCCGGTCTGTCCGGACCGTTTAAGAGGCTTTGGTGATGGGCCAGAACTTCTTGTCTTGTGATCGTGATCAGGATTATCTGATGCCGCCGAGCGTGCGGGAGTGGCTGCCGGCGGAGCATCT
>JBBPXY010000052.1:0-28529 GCA_038200435.1 Solirubrobacterales bacterium | reverse complement strand
GCGGCTGGCAGAAGTCTTCGGCGCGCGCGCGGGGCGCATCATCGTGCCGGCCGGCGTCTCCGAGACGCAGGCCCAGGCGATGGTCGCTGAGCTCGCCAAGTCGGCTCTCAACGGTCTGGCCGGCTGGTGGTGGTCGCACCGTGACGTTGAGCGGGCGGCGGTCGAGTCGCTCTCCTTCGACCTGCTGTGGCCCGGCATCGCGCGACTCGCGGGGGAAGACTAAGCCGGCGGCAGCCGATAGTGCAGCCACACGCCGGTCTTCCCGGCGGCGCGACGCAGGAGAGAGTTCTCTTCTCCCGTGCGCGGGACGTCGAACCGGGCGTGGCGAGCACGGCACGCGGCCGGAGCGCGGTGGTAGTAGACCGCGGTGCGGGTGAGCGACCAACCGCGCGCGGAGTGGCAGGCCGCGCGGCGCTTTGCCACGCACGCGCGGGCGACCCAACGGCCGTCGGCGCGCTGGAAGGCGCAATGTCCGCGCGCGGCGTTCGGCTCGCCCGGCGCCCAGCTCCAGATGGAGGCATCAATTCGTCCGTCGCCCGGCAGCAGCTGATCGAAGCCGAACAGATTCACTCCGCAGCGAGTCATGGCGGAGACCCGGGGCGGCGTCAGGCGGTCGGCGTTGTGCTCCGCCGGGGTGCTGGTCGGGTCGATCGCGGCGGACACGAACGTGCTGTCCTCGTAGTAGCGCACGAGCTTGGTGCGGTAATCGCTGCGGGAGTATGTCGCATCGCAGCCGGGGAACGGGCGGTACTTCGGCGTGGATCCGCTCTCGAGGTGCACGTCGTCCCACCCGAAGACGTCTGGAGCCCAACCCGAGCGGCAGTTGCCGACGAGCACGACCTGAGCCCCGCGCTCGCGCACGTCCTCGCGGTCGAGCCCGAGCGGCAGGTTCGCGCAGCCCTTTGAGGTGAACTTCGACCGGCTCGGCTTGTAGATGAGCGACTTACCGCCGGGCCCGCGCAAGACGTTGTCGAGCTGCTGCACGGTCTGCGCGTACCCTGCGGGGTCTCTGAGCTCGTCTTCGAGGTAGAGCAGGATCACCTCGCGCTTGCGGGCCGGCTGCTTCAACCAGTTCGCGATGCGCGGCAACACCTGCGAGAAGAGAGGCTCGTTGGTGCAGCCGGCGTTGGCCTGGTCGGGGCCGCGGCCGTGGCAGACGACTACGGCCTTGGCGCCGCCCGCCGCCGCACTCGGGATGTAGTGGAGATCGAGCTCGAGCGCACGCACGTCGACGTCGAGCTGCTCGGTGAGCGAGAGCTGCTGATTCGAGTCGGTGTGCGACGCGGTGGGCGAGTCGTTCACGCTGTTGAACGAGTTGTGGGTGCCGAGCCACTGGGCGCTGTCGAAGGAGACGGGATCGCCCAGCCGGTACTGGAACGCGGCCGCGCGATGCAGCCAGGTGCGCTGGTAGTTGCGCGCGATGTCGTCACCCACCTGGTGACCGATCGGCAGCGTGCACTGGCTTGCCGGGCGCCCGAGGCGCTTGCACTCCGCGGCTGCCGCTTCGGCCAGCTTCTGCTGCCCGACGCAGAACGCCGAGGTCGGGCTGGCGCCCGCGCAGATGTCGTCTGCCGGTTGCGCGCGGGCCGCATCCGGCAGTGAGCCGGTCGTGGCGAGGGCGATGGCTGCGGCCATCACGGCGCGACGCAAGCTCATGACGCGGGGGCGCGTTCGTCAAAGCGCGGCAGACCGTCGTCAGGGATCGGCTCCCAGGGGGCGGCGTAGGCAACGAACTGGCGCATGGCCGGGCGGACGCCGGGATCCTCGTCGAACGCGCCCATGCGCACCGTCACGACGTTGCGGTCTTCAGGGTTCTCTCCGAACACCGCGGAGCCGCACCGATCGCAGAACACCTTCTCGAAGCCCTCTCCGGGCGCCCAGCGACCCAGGTGCTCCTCCCCCGAGACGACGCGGAAGGAGCCGGGCTCGGCCAGGGCGGAGGCCTGCACCGCGGTTCCGGAGCGGCGCTGGCACCGAGTGCAGTGGCAGTAGCCGGCCGCCTTGAGGGGCGCGTCGATCTCGAAGCGGACGGCGCCACAGCCGCAGCCGCCGGTGACGGGGAGGGAGGGCATCGCGTTCACAGTGTCGCGTATCTGGACCCGGAGCGCCTAAAATGCTTGATCTTCCGCGACTATCTGGAGCGCTCGTGAACGACTTTTCCGCCACATACTCTCCCGCCGGTGCGCGCTCGCGCACAAGCACCGCGACCCTGCTCGGGCAGGTCATGTTCCTCGTCGCGCTCGCGCTCGGGTTCCTGGTCCTCGGCACCTACGCGGGCAAGCACCTCGCGTTCAACACCGCGCGCATCCTCGGGTTCGTCGGGTTCGGGATGTTGATGGTGTCCTCGTTCGCCGGGAGGCGCTTCCGCGTCGGGTCCTTCGCGATGGGCTGGCTCTTCGCCACGGCACTGGTTATCGGCCTCGGCCTCGGCCCGGTCCTGTCCTACCTCGTCGCCAACGATCCCGCTTCGGTGACGCAGTCCGCGGGGGCGACCGCGCTGATCGTGCTCGGCATGGGCGCTCTCGGCCTCGGGCTGAGCAAGGACCTCGCCCGGTGGATGCGGCCGCTGTCGCTCATCGTCTTCGGAGCGGTGATCGTGTCGTTCGTGCTGGTCATTTCGGGCTCCGGCGGCAACCCGATCCTGTCGATCATCATCGGCGGCGTCTCCGCGCTCCTCATCCTCGTCAACTTCAACTTCCTGCGCCGGCACGGCACGGAGAACGACGCGATCTGGCTGGCGACAGGGATCTTCGTGTCGATCGTGAACATCTTCTTGTCGCTTCTCAACATCTTCCGCAGCTAGGCAGAGCCCCGCGGGCGAACGAACGTCGTCCGATATCGCGTCGGTTTCCGACCTCCTACCGGATGCCTCCGGTATCCGACACCGGTTGGGGCTCCTCATTGACGCCCGCCTAAGCGCCCTACTTCTTCGTGAGGTGGTCGTCGCCCTTGAAGTTCAGGTGCGCCTTCGAGCCGTTGACGCCGGTTACCTTCACAGTGATGCCGAGCGTGCCGTCCGGACCGGTCGCCGAGCAGCGCGTGGTCTGACCGGCCTTGGCCGTCAGGTCGCTCGGGCAGACGACCTTCGGGAACCCCGCCTGGCCTTTCGAGCGGGCGAGCTCGTCGAATTTGGTCTGGGCCTGGGCGGCCACCCTGTCCTTGGAGATCGTCTTGGCCGATGAGCAGCCGGCGAGCGGGAGCACGGCGAGGCTGCCGGCCGTGGGCACGGCGGCCGCACGGACTAAGGCGAGGAGGAGGCGGCGGGATTGCATCGGGGCGGTCCTTTCGGCAGGGGCGGGGCGGGTCACGGTGAGAAGGCTTCCAGCCGGGCCGGGCCCCGGGGCCGTGAGGATGCCATGCATATCCGAGTGCGGGTAGCCGCACGGCGGGGGCAGGGTCGCGACCCGAGCTCAGGCAACTACTACCTTCCGCTCATGGATCGCACCGCGCGCGTCGCCGTCACCCACTTCTCCGACCCCGGCTGCCCCTGGGCGTACTCGGTCAGCCCCGCGCTGGCGGTGCTGCGCTGGCGCTATGGCGACCAGCTCAACTGGCGCCTCGTCACGATCGGATTGACCGAGAGCGGCCGGGTGTACGAAGAGCGGGGCTACACCCCCGCGCGTGCCGCGCTCGGCTACCAGCGCTTCCGGCACTTTGGCATGCCTTTCGCGGTCGCGCCGCGAGCCCGCATGCTGGGCACGGGCCGTGCTTGCCGCGCGCTCGTCGCAGTACGCCTCAGTGACCCGGCACGCGAGTGGGAGGCGTTTCGCGCGCTTCAGTTCGCTTGGTTCAACACGACGCTCCTGCTCGATGAGCCGGACGGCATCACCGAGGCGCTCGGGCACGTGGCCGGGCTCGATGTGCCAGCCGTCCTTGGAGCCAGCGATGACGACGCCGTCGAGGCGGCCTACCAGGCCGACCGCGCCGAGGCGCGTACCGCCGCTGGCAGCCCGACCGAGTTTCAGGGCAAGGCCGCCGCCACCGACGGCCCCGTGCGCTACACGGCTCCTTCCCTGATCTTCACCGCGGCAGAACGCAGCCTCGAGGCGGGCGGCTTCCAGCCCGTCGAGGCCTACGACGTGCTGCTCGCCAACCTCGACCCGACGCTGTCGCGCGAGGCCCCACCCGCCGAGGTCGGCGAACTACTGGAGCACTTTCCCGAGGGTCTTACCACTCAAGAAGTCGCCGCCGTCCTGACGGCGGCCAACGACGCGCCCGACCGCGCCGCGGCCGAGGCCGCTCTGATCGAGCTGGTGGCTAGGAGCGGGATTGAGCGAGTCGCTCTGGGCGACGACGCCCTTTGGCGCCCGCGCCGTTCTTAGCGGCCGGCGCCGGCTTCTTCTTTGCAGCCGGCTTGCGGGCCGGCTCCGGCCGCAGCGCAAAGAGCTCGTCCTCGAGCCACTCGAGCATGCACCAGAGGTCGGGGATCTGCTCGCGATCGGCGACGAGGCCGAAGTCGAGATGGCCCATGTAGCTCATCACCGTGATGTTGAGCCCCATGCCGTCCGTGATCACGGACACCGGGTAGTTGGCCTGCAGCTGGGCGCCCGCCAGGTACAGGGGGATCGGCGGCCCCGGCACGTTCGAGATCACCAGGTTCCACGCCGGCCGCGCCGCGCCGCTGCCCGCCAGGGAGAACGTGAGCTTCGCCGCTCGCGAGAAGACGGCCGGAGGAATGAAGTGATTGACGTCCTGAAGCAGGCCGGCCGGCAACGCCTTGTGCCGGTCCTTCATGACCTTGAGCGCATCGTGGGTGCGCACGAGGCGCTCGACGGGATAGGCCTCGTTGGTGAAGAGCGGCGCGCTCATCAGCATGATCCGGTTGCCATACGTGCCGGCCTGCTCCTCGGTGCGCACGGAGACCGGGATCTGGGCGACCAGCGGCTCGTCGGGCATGTCGTCGTGTTCGAGCAGCCAGCGGCGTACGGCGCCGGCGCACATCGACACGATGACGTCGTTGACGGTGACGCCGTAGTGGTTCTTGACTTCCTTCACCTCGTCGAGCGATACCTGCCCGAAGGCGAACCGGCGGTGCGGCGAGATCCGGCCGTTGAATGCCGTGCGCGGGGCGTGCAGGTCGTTGCGCGCGGCGCGGTCTCCCCCGTCGATGAGGCTCTTGACGCGTCCCGCGATCTGTCCGACCGTCTCCGCGCCCGGGATGGTGCCAAAGGGTGTTTCCTGCAGGTTTGGAATGGTCGTCGGCAGCGCGCGCAGGGCGCGCAGCGGGTAGCGCGGCAGCCCCATCAGCCCGCGCGCGACCATCTCGAGACCGCTCGGAGCCTGCTCGGCGATGCCGTCGCCTTCGGGCTTGGGCAGCTCCCGTCCCTCCGGGCTCAGGTCGAGCAGCAGGCCCATGATCTCAGCGCCCGACAGCCCGTCGACGAGTGCGTGATGGATCTTCGTGAGCATCGCCAGGTGCCCCGACTCGAGTCCGTGGATCAGGTAGAGCTCCCACAGCGGACGGGCCCGATCGAGCGGACGCGAGACGATGCGCGCCACCTGCTCGCCCAGCTGCTTGTCGGTGCCGGGTGAGGGCAGGGCGATCTCGCGCACGTGGAAGTGCAGGTCGAAGTCGGTGTCGTCGACCCAGTACGGGTAGTCGAGCCCGAGCGGCACCTCGGCCAGACGCCAGCGCAGGGGAGGGAGCAGCGGCAGGCGCTCGATCAGCAGCTGCTGGATGTCCTCGACGGTGAGCGAACCGCCGGGTGCCGTCGTCGGGTCGAGAACGGCCACCCCGGCGACGTGCCCGCTCTGCCGCGCGGACTCGAGCGCAAGGAATTGCGCGTCAAGGCTCGTCAGCTGTCGCAACGTGGCTCCATCCCCACCGCGATTAGATCACGTTTGCCTACAACCAGCGAGCGCGCTTCAGGAACCCATAGAGCATGAGCGCCGTGAAGAGCATCAGCCCGATCGCGAACGGGTAACCCGCCGCCCACTTCAACTCGGGCATGCGGTCGAAGTTCATGCCGTAGACGCTGGCGATGAGCGTCGGCACGGTGATGATCGCGCCCCAGCCGGAGATCGCGCGCACCACCTCGTTCTGGCGGTGGGAGAGCAGCGCCATGTTCGCGTCGAGGACCTCGCGCAGCTGCTCGCGCTGGCCGCCGAGCTCTTCGTGCACGAGCTTCACGTGGTCGTTGACGTCGCGGAAGAAGCGCCGCATCGGCTCGGCCTGCTCCCAGGCTCCCTTCTCGATGCCGTCGAGCGGAGCGAGCAGCGGGTGCACCGAGCGGTAGAACTCGCCGAGCTCGCGGCGCAGGAGGTAGATGCGCTCGGTGGGATCGCTCCGACCGGCTCCGAAAACGCTCTGCTCTACCTCGGCGATGTCGTGCTCGAGGCCCTCGACCACCGGCTCGTAGTCATCGACGATCTGGTCGAGGACGGCCCAGAGCACCGAGATCGGCCCGTGCATCAGTAGGTCGGACCGCGCCTCGAGGCGCTCACGCGCACCGCGCAGGCGGCTCGCCTCGCCGTGGCGAACGGTAATGACGTAGCCCGAGCCGAGGAAGAGGTGAACCTCGCCGAAGTCGACCTCCTCGCGCTCGTCGTCGTAGCGTGCCGTGCGCAGCACCACGAACCAACCCGACGGGTAGTCCTCGATCTTCGGCCGCTGGTGGAAGGACTGCGCGTCCTCCACTGCGAGGTCGTCGAGCTCGAAGATCCGCTGGGCCTCGCCCATCTCCTCGGCTGAAGGCTCCTCGAGCCCGATCCAGACGAAGCCTTCCCCCTCGGCCCGGCAGCGCCCGGCGTGTTCCAGGCTGAGCGCGTCCTGGTGCTGGCGAACGCCGTCGCGGTAGTGGCCGATATCGATGATCACGAGTGCGCCCCGACGCACCCCATTTCGCGCGCGGGCGGGAAGTCCTGCCCGCCGGAGACGGAGCTGCTCAGCCGCCGAGCGGCGTGAACTGCGGCTCGCGGCGATCGAGGAAGCTCGTGACGCCTTCCTTGAAGTCGGGCGCGGCGAACGAGGAGAGCATGCGGGTGCCGGCGTCCTCGAGACCCTGCTCGAGCGAGCGCTCGAGGTCGGCGTACACCTGCGCCTTCATGGCGGCCATGCTCGCCGGCGAGCAGTTGACGGCCAGATCGCGGGCGTAGGCCATCGTCTCGTGGAGCAGTTGTTCAGCGCTGACCGCGCGGTTGACCAGCCCGAGCGTTGCGGCCTCGTCTCCGAGGACGACGCGGCCCGAGAACAGCAGGTCGAGCGCGTGCGCCTGGCCGACGAGGCGGGGCAGCATCCAGGCGATGCCGTACTCGGCCACGAGCCCGCGGCGCGAGAAGGCGGTGGTGAGCTTGGCCCCATGAGCCGCGAACCGGAGGTCGCACATCAGCGCGAGCACCAGGCCGATGCCGGCGCAGGCTCCGTTGACCGCGGCGATGATCGGCTTGGGGACCGTGAGCGGGAAGCTCTGCGGGCGCGTGTCGTAGGGCCCATCGGCGGGCTGGGCGCCGTCGTCGCCGATCGTCTGGAGATTGGCCATGTCGGCTCCGGCGCAGAAGCCGCGCCCCGCGCCGGTGACCACGATCACGCGCACCTGCTCGTCCGCACCGCACTCGACGAGAGCGTCGAAGTAGTCGCGGCCCATCTCGGGCGTCCAGGCGTTCAGCCGGTCGGGGCGGTTGAGGGTGAGGAGGGCGACGCCGTCCTCGATCTTCTTCTGCACGATCTCGCTCATGGGCGGAGTGTGACAGTGGACAGGGGCTAGGGACGGAGGCGGAAGGTCACTCCGCCGATCTCCGCCGCTTCGCGTTGGCGCCGTACGTCTTCGGAAACTGCGACCGAGATCTCCACCAGCCCCTCTCGACTCCCCTCCTGGACAGGAAGGAACGAGACGCCGGCCTCACCGAGGGAACCGCCCAGCAGCTCCTCCCACCGCGAAGCAACGCCCGACGGATCTGCCACCCGCAACCCGACACCCTGCAACACACCTGGCCCAGGTACCCCCACCCGCTCCGTCCACTCCGGGCCGCCCCACCGCCACGATCCCGCGGGCTCGGCACGGTCGAGTGACACGATGGCCCCGCCGGTGTCGGCCGGGTGCAGGTGCGTGCCCGAGATGTCGGGCAGGTCGATCTGCCACACGACGCGCATGCCGAGAGCCGCGGCTCGAGCGCGCGCCGCTTCCAGGTCGTCGAACTGGAAGATCAGCATGTAGCCGCCGTTGCCCCCGTGGCGCTCGAGGTAACGACCGGCGGCAGTCCCCGTACCCGGCTCGACCGGGGAGACGACCTCGAGGAAGCAGTCGCCGATCGCGAAGACGGCGTTGCGCAGGCCGAACGCGGCGACGCCAGGATCGGCGTAGGGCTCCCCTAGCCCCAACTTGGCCTGGAGCTCCTCGACAGCCGGGTCGAGCTCCTCCGCTACGAGCACGGCCTGGCGCAACCGCACGCTCACCGCGCCGCCTCCTGCAGTCCAGTGATCCATTCGCGCCAATCCGAGAGCAACGTCGGCGCCTCGAGTAACTCAGGCAGCCGCGAGCGATCGACCAGGACGGCGTGCGCCGCCAGGCGCATGGTGATGTCGTGATCGGGCCGCGAGACCACCTCGACCGCATCGCCCGCGCCGACGTCGCCTTCCTGCACGATGCGCAGGTAGGCCCCGGGGCGCCCAGCGCGCCCAAAGCGTTTCACGAAAGTCGGATCGCCCATCCTGATGCCGAGCTTGAAGCACGGCAGGCGGGGCTGGGCCACCTCGAGCACCGTGCTCCCGACCGCCCAACGCTCGCCGATCAGCGCGCCGCTCACGTCGAGCCCGGCGACGGTGAGGTTCTCGCCGAACGCGCCAGGTCGCAGGTCACGGTCGAGCTCCTGCCCCCAAGCGACCGTCTCGTCCCAGCCGTAGGCGTAGACCGCCTTGTCGGGGCCGCCGTGCAGCTTCCGGTCGGCCTGCTCGTCGCCGTCGAGGTTCACGCCGCGCACGGCGACCCTCCCCGCGACCGGCACCTTGTAGATCGCGGTGCTGATCGTGCGCTGGCCCAGGTCGATCTCGCGCGGGTGCCCCACGTTCACGGCCAGTAGCTTCGCGGAAGAGGTCATCGCTCGCCCATTGTTCACCTTCGGCATGATGTCGGAGCATGAGCGATCCGCAGCCGCTGGCCAACTATCAGTATGAGATCTATCTGCAGGGCATGGCCGGGAAGGTCCCCGACCTGCCACTGAGCTTCGAGGGCATGCAGGAGCGCGCCAGGGGCCTGCTGTCGTCGGGCGCCTACGGCTACGTCGCCGGGGGAGCCGGCACCGAGCAGACCGTGGATGCGAATCGGGC
Source organism: Solirubrobacterales bacterium (assembly GCA_038200435.1). Lineage (GTDB taxonomy): Bacteria > Actinomycetota > Thermoleophilia > Solirubrobacterales > Solirubrobacteraceae > JBBPXY01. The sequence goes on along the minus strand of JBBPXY010000052.1, from coordinate 19,267 downwards.
GGCGTTCGGCCGCTGGGACATCGTTCCGCGGATGATGCGCGACATCGGCGAGCGCCACCTGGCCACTGAGCTTCTGGGTACGCATCTCCCCGCTCCGGTGCTGCTCGCCCCCGTCGGGGTCCAGTCGATCGTGCACCGCGACGGCGAGCTCGCGAGCGCCCGCGCCGCCGCGGCCACCGGCGTTCCCTACATCCATTCCACCGCGGCCTCCCATTCGATCGAGCAGGCAGCCGAGCAGATGGGCGATGCCGCTCGCTGGTACCAGCTGTACTGGCCCAAGGACCCCGAGCTCGCCAAGAGCTTCCTGCGCCGCGCGGAGGACGCCGGCTACGGCGCGATCGTGGTGACGCTCGACACCTGGCTGCTCGCTTGGCGACCGCGCGACCTGCAGGGCGCCTACCTCCCCTTCCTGCACGGCGAGGGGATCGCCAACTATGTGAGCGACCCGGTGTTCCGCGCCTCGCTCGAGCAGACTCCGGAGGAGAACTTGCAGGCGGCGGTCGGGCAGTGGATCGCGACCTACTCCGACCCCACCGTCACGTGGGAGAACCTCGCCTTCCTGCGTGAGAGCACCAAGCTGCCGATCCTGCTGAAAGGCATCCTCCACCCCGACGACGCGCGTCTGGCCGTCGAGCACGGGATGGACGGCATCATCGTCTCCAACCACGGTGGCCGGCAGGTCGACGGGGCGATCGCAACGCTCGACGCGCTACCCGATGTCGTCGGCGCGGTGCCGGCGGACTTCCCCGTGCTGCTCGACTCCGGCGTGCGCTCGGGCGCGGATGCGTTCAAGGCTCTCGCTCTCGGCGCGCGGGCGGTGCTGCTCGGGCGGTCTTACATGTGGGCGCTCGCCTGTGGGGGAGAGGCGGGGGTGACCGCGTTCCTTCGCGGCTTCCTCGCTGAGCTCGACCTCACTCTCGCGCTCAGCGGTCACACGAGCTTCGCCGAAGTCGGGCCGGAGGAGCTGAGGGCAGCCGCAAGCCGGCGGACGGGCGGCCCCAGCTGATGTCGCCCTTCTGGATCTGGATGCAGATATTGATCGTGATCGCCGTGGTGGCGGCCGCGATCATCGCGATCACAAAGCTCGTCTGAAGCGGTCGCGCCACGTGCGCCGCTCGGGCAGTTCCGGGCGTGGGGGTAGATCATCACCGGCGAGGATTGCGGCGGGCGCGGCGCGCGTTAGCCAGTCGGTCTGCGCCTCGAGCCCGGGGATGTCGCCCTCGGCGGCGGAGAGACCCTCGGCCAGGCCGGGAACCCGGCGGGTGTGGTCGTGGGCGTCGGAGGCAACGTCGTGCACGAGGCCTTCTTCCAGCAACTCGAGGGCGTAGGCGCGGACCGTGCGACCGAACTTGCCGGTCAGGGAGCCGGCGGTGATGGAGCAGAGCGCGCCCTGCTGCACGAGCGCGCGCAGGCGCTCGCGATCGCGGAGGAACACCGGCGAGCGCTCCGGATGGGCCAGCAGCACGCCGAAGCCGCGCACCTGCAGGTCGAAGAGGGCCGGCTCGATCGTGCCCGCGGTGGGCACATGCGGGCTCTCGACGAGCAAGTAGGGGCCGTCGCCCAGGCGCACGGTCCGCAGATCGTCGTCACTCAGCTCGGCCAGGCGGCTGATCGCCACCTCGCCGCCTGCCAGCACGTCGAGGGGGATCTCCGCCCCGGCGAGCTCGCTGCGCAGAGCTCTTACGGCCGGGGCGACCGTACGGGGCGCGATACCGAAGGAATGATCGATGTGCGGGGTGGCGAGAAGGGTCGTGGTCCCACGGGCGATGGCGGCGCGGGCAAGGGCGAGTGAGCCTTCGAGCGTCGCCGGTCCGTCGTCGATTCCCGGCAGGACGTGGCTGTGCAGGTCGATCATGAGAGACGTATGATGCCCCCCGCACGGGCAACGGTGACCTTAGGAGGAGCGATGTTCGGCTCGATCGTGGTGGGAACGGATGGGTCGGACACGGCTCAGCAGGCGGTCCGGCAGGCCATCGACTTGGCGAAGAGCGTCGGGGCGAGCCTCAAGATCGTCAGCGCCTACGAGCCGGTCACCGAGGGGCGCTTGCGGGGGGAGACCCGTGACGTGCCGAAGGATGTCGAGTGGTCGGTGAACGCCCGCGAAGACGTCGAGGGCACACTCAAAGAAGCTGCCGAAGAGGCCAAGGAGGGCGGCATCGACGCCCAGACCTTCGCGCGGCAGGGCGATCCGGCCGACGCGATCCTCGACGTGGCCGAGGAGGAGAACGGCGACCTCATCATCGTCGGCAACAAGGGCATGACCGGCGCCAAGCGCTTCCTGCTCGGGTCGGTGCCCAACAAGGTCTCCCATCACGCGCCCTGCTCGGTCCTGATCATCAGGACGAGCTAGCCCTTCTGGCGCCAAGAAGGCCGGCTTAGCGCACGGGCGCCGTGGCGGCCGAAGCGCTGACCAAGCCGGCGCCGTAGAGCGAGTCCGTCCCAGGCTCGCCGAGGTCGCGCGCGGTGCGCTTCAGCTGCGCGCGCAGCGCGTCGGGCGAAGGATGCGGGCCGAGCACCCCGCTGGCGATGACCAGCGCGGCGGTGCCGGCGACGTGAGGTGAAGCCATCGACGTGCCCACGTAGTCGGAGGGAAGCCCGAAGTGGCGGAAGGTCTTATCGCTGAAGGTCATCTGGTAGATCGGGCGACCGAGGGGCCCGAACGGGTGGCAGTGCGAGTCGCCGGCCAAGTCGGCGTCGTTGCCGCCTCCGGGGGCGACGAGATCCAGGCGCTGGCCGTAGTTGGAGTAGTCGGCCAGGCACCCGTGCGAGGTCGTGGCACCGACCGAAAGAACGCTGCTTGCGCGGGCGGGGTAGACGACGGTGTGGCTGTATTCGTTGCCGGCCGCGGCGACGACGAGCACGCCGCGCGAGCGGGCGTAGCTCAGGGCGTTGACGACGTCGGGGATGTCGTTCTCGGTCACGTCGGAGCCGAACTCGAAGGAGAGGTTGATGATCTTCGCGCGCTTGGCCACGGCGTAGCGGATGCCGCGGGCGATGGCCGCTGCGTCGCCTGAGCCCGTGCTGTCGAGCACGCGGATGGGGATGATCGTCGACTCGTAGGCGAGCCCTGTCACGGCATAGCGGTTGTTGGTCTGCTCGGCGATGGTGCCGGCGACGTGAGTGCCGTGGCCCTCGCGGTCGAGCGGGAATCGGTTGTGGGACACGAAGTCGGCCGGAGAGGAGAAGTGCGTGCGCGCGAAGTCGGGCGAGCGGCGGTAGCCGCGCCAGTTGCGGTAGGCGATGCCCGTGTCGATCACGGCGATCCTGACGCCGCGGGCCCCCGGATGGCGGGTTGCGCGAGCTCGTGCCCACGCGGCGGGAGCGCCGATGCCGTAGTGCCCGATGAAGTTCCACTGAAAGCGCTCCCAACCGCCCGAGCCGCGGCCGCGGTCGTTTGGTACGTATCCGCCGGTCGAGGAGACGCGGGCGACGAAGTTCGGTGCGGCGTACACGACTCCGCGGCGGCGCCGCAGCGAGCGGATGGCCTCCGCCACGCTGGTGCCGCGGCGCAGGTGCAGCACGCGGGCGCGCCCGCCCGTGGTAGCCGACGACGACGTGGCGACCGGACTCGCGGCGGCGGTGCGGTCCTGCGCGGAGGCGTCTGGCGCGTAGCGCACGATCAGCTGGCCGGGAACGTAAGGCGTTTCCTCCGCCATGGCGGAGGCCGGCAGGGCGGCCGTCAACCCGGCCGAGATGACCAGGGCGAGGCGGAGATCACGAGCTTTGAGCATGTTTTTGGTGCGGACGCCGGAGTCCGTTCGAGGCGCGCGCACGTCTTAAGACATCATCGGCACCTGAAAGTTGCCCTGTAGCGACGAATTTCCCGACCTGCGCATGACCGCCCGGTTCTTTCCCCGCGACGAATACTTCATGCGTCTCGCCCTACGTGAGGCCGAGGACGCTACCGCACATGATGACGTACCCGTGGGTGCGGTTCTAGTGCACGAGGGTGAAGTCATCGGATCGGCTCATAACGAGCGCGAGCTGCGCTCCGATCCCACCGCGCACGCCGAGACGCTCGCGCTACGCGAGGCAGCGCGCGCGCTCGGGTCCTGGCGCGTGCTCGACGCGGTGCTCTACATCACGCTCGAGCCCTGCGCGATGTGCGCCGGGGCGATCGTGCTGGCCCGGGTGCCGCGCGTGGTCTTCGCGGCGTTCGACCCCAAGGCCGGCGCCGCAGGCAGCGTGCTCGACGTGCTCGCCGAGCCGAAGTTCAACCACCGCCCCGACGTGGCGGGCGGCTTGCTGGCCGCCGATGCGGCGGCGCTCCTCACGACGTTCTTCGCCGGCCGGCGCTAGATTGGCCCCGTCCCGGAGGGGTGCCGGAGTGGTTGAACGGGGCGGTCTCGAAAACCGTTGTGCGGTCATGCCGTACCCAGGGTTCGAATCCCTGCCCCTCCGCTGCAGCTCCGATCCGCTCGCGCCCTACGTCTCGACGGCGAAGATCCGCCACGGCCCCGGGACGCCCTTGAGGTCGTGCTCCCCGCGGTCGGTCAGCGTCTGGCCCGAGCCGACGATGAGGTCGCGGACGGTGCCGCTGACCGAGCACCTCTCCGGGCCCGGCGAGACTGCTGACGCGCGCCCCGATGTGCACCGCGATTCCGCCGACATCGTTGTCGGCGAGCAGCTCGCATTCGCCGGTGTGCAGACCGGCGCGGATCTCCAGGCCGAGCTCGCGGACGCGGTCGCGGATCGCGGTAGCGCTGCTGATCGCGCGACTCGGCCCGTCGAACACGGCGAGCGCCCCGTCGCCAAGCGACTTCACGAACCGCCCGCGGTGGCGCTGGACCTCCTCGCGCACGAGGCTGTCGTGGCGTTCCAGCAGCTCGCGCCAGGCGCCGTCGCCGAGCTGCGCTGCGTGTTCTGTGGAACCGACGATATCGGTGAAGAGCACGGTGGCGAGGACGCGGTCGCTGACGACCGGCGGTCGCGCGCCGGTCACGAACTGCTCGATCTCATCGGCGGTCTTCCCGTCAGGAGGTATCTCGACGTATTGGGCGTTCGGGATGTGATTGGCGGCGTAGCGCGAGTGGCGCTCGTCGACGAACGCGTCGTTTGCCCGTCGCAGCACTAACGTCGGACACTGAACGCTGGCGAGCGCGTCGCGCACGTCCAGCTCGCCGACCATCACCAATGATGCGGCGGCCGCATCCGGGGTCATAGACAGACGCTGGTGACGCGCTTGGAGGCGTCGTCGCTGCTCGTCCTGACCTGAGAAGGCCCCCAAGGATGCTCCGGCGAACTGCTCCCCCAATGCTCAACGACCCCCTGAACCATCGCTCCGCGCTGCTCGACGCTCGGCGCCCACTCATAGCCGGGTCCGCTCACCACGCGCGGCGTCGGCGTGATGAGGACGAGTGCCCGTACAAGGTCCGGATGACAGGCCGCGAACAGCACCGCTAGTGCGCAGCCCTCGGCAATCGAAAGCAGCACAGGTTGCTCAGCGCCTGTTGCATCGAGCACCGCTCGGACATCGTCGATCTGCTCCTCCAGCAGCGTTGCGCCGGCAACCCCGCCGGACATCCCCGCTCCGCGCCGGTCGAACTGGATCAGTCGTGCGAACGACGCGAGCTGGCCGAGAAAGCGAGCGGTGCGCGGCATCTCCCAGTCGATCTCGATGTTCGAGAAGAACGAAGGAACGACCATGACATCGAGCGGCCCCTCTCCGACGACCTGATAGGCGAGCTCTAGATCACCGCTGCGTGTGTAACGAGGCTCCGGAGCGTCCACCGGGCAAAACTACCCGAGACCCCGCATCCCGCAGCCCGGGGACTGGCTCGCGTCAGCTGATCGGCCCTTCGGTCGCGAGTGCGGCGAGCTGCTGGCGCGTCGCGGGGTTCCAATACCGTTCCATCAGGGCCGCTTAGGACCACGCCGCCGGCGTGGAGCTTGCGCGACCATTCGTCCACCGATGTTGTGCGAAGTCACATCCCCCTTGTCTTTCGCCCGGGTCTCGCTACCGTGGATTCTCGGGGCTCGGGGGATGCCCTTTCTCACGGTCCAGGAGCAGGAGGGGGAGACAGATGGAGACGACCGAATTTCGGCCCAGCGAGGGCGCGGAACTGGCGATGACGATGGCCGAGTCGTGCGCCTCGTGCGGCGAGCTCGACCAGGCGCTCGCGCACCTCGACGGGGTAAGCGCGACGCGCGAGCCGCTGCCGGAGAAGTGGGAGTCGGCGCGGCGCGAATGGCGCCGGCGACTGCGGCGTCCGTCACCGCCCGGCGCCTAGCGGGGCCGCTCGGCCCGGGCGGCGATCGCGCCGAGGAGGCTGTTCACCGCGACGACGTGCCCGCGGGTGCCGATGACAGCGGCCTTGTACGCGCGGCCCGCGAAACCGGGGAAGGCCGCGCGGGTTTCGGCTTTGACGCGCGATTGATCGGGGCCGAGCCTCTCGAGGCGGAAGTTCAGCTCGTAGCTCGAGAAGCGGTGCGTCCCCTGTAGTGCGAGGATCTCGGGAGGGCGGGCGACGGCGATGCGAAAGCCGACAAGCTCGGTCTCGGTGCAGCCGAGCGCGCGTGCCACTGCGCTCTTGGCCGGGCCGGAGAACGACCGCCGGACCACATGATTCACGGCGTCCCAGGCCGCCTCGGCGGAGGCCTCGACCTTCCGCGAGTGCTCGTCGATGAAGGGAAGCTCACGCGAGGTGTCCGGCATCGCGCGCGACGGTACTCTCCTGCCGTCGAGGAGTCGACTCACACGGAGAGGTGCCGGAGCGGCTGAACGGGCGCGACTGGAAATCGCGTAACGGGGGTGACCTCGTTCGGGGGTTCGAATCCCCCTCTCTCCGCTCGCGCTCGTTTGGGCCCGATCTAGGAAGGCAGCAGGAGCGCACGAAGGGTGTCGACCGCCTCGTCCGGCCGGCGCGTGACCTGCCGCCAGGTGAAGCGCACTACGCGCCACCCCTCGACGACCAGCCGACGATCGCGTTCGCGGTCGCGCTCGAACGCGTGGCGGGAGCCGTGGGTCTCGTAGCCGTCGGTCTCCACGATCAGCCGCTCCTCTGGCCACAGGAAGTCGGGTTCGATTTGACCGAGCGGCGCGTTGACGCGCGGACGTGGGACGCCGGCTTGCTCGCAGAGCAGGAGGAACTCGCGCTCGAAGTCGTTGCGGGTTGGGGGCTTCGCGTGGGCTATGTCCTGGAGAACTGCCTCTAGGAGGGCGGCGCCATGTCGGCCATCGGCGCGGTCGAGCACTCTTCGCACGGCATTCAGATCGTAGATCCGGAGGATCTCGGCCTGTTCGCACGCGCGCTCGAGGCTGCGGCGGCCGAGCACCTCGGCGCAGTCGAGCAGAGTCCGGGCGACCGTGGTGCAGGGGATGCCACGGACGCTCGTGACGTCTTCGGGGTGGAGGGTGTCCGAGCGGTGGACCTCGATGCCCGGTCGCGTGCGGCCTCGGCGCCCCGGTGCCATCACGTCGACCGTCTTGCGAGCGTCTCGACGTAGCTCGAGGAGAGCGGCGGCGGACCGACACGCAAGGAGGGTGCCGGGGCCGCACGCTAGGACAGCCGCGAGCCAGTGGGCTTCGCGCGTGACGTTGGTGTGACCGACGGCGTAGACGCCTCGGTGAACCCGGTGCAACCGGCCGGCGGCGACGCGATCGCTTACGGCACGGCCACTCAGGGAAAGGGCACGCAACTGAGGGAGCGACACCACCCCGTGCTGCTCGGCTGCTAACCGCGCGATCCCGCGGTCACGTGGGGGTTGGGCGCTTTGCGGCTTGTATGCCGCCGTAATCCGCCCGACCCCCTCCATGACCTACATCCTCGCGGCGATCGCGTGGCCGAACACCACGCGATCGTCACGGAACCGCGCAGACTCAACCCTTCACGGCCTCCGGAACCTCGATCTCGCGCTTGAGGATCTTGCCCGTCGGGCCCTTGGGGAGCTCGTCCGGGAACCAGATCTTCCGCGGGTACTTGTAGCCGGCCACCTGCTCCTTGACGAAGGCGCGCAGATCGTCCTCGGAGACGTCCTGCCCCTTCTTCAGGATCACCGCGGCGCCGACCTCCTCGCCCATGTCGTCGTCCGGCACGCCGACGACGGCGGCCTCCTCGACGGCCGGGTGCTCGTAGAGCACTTCCTCGATCTCGCGCGGGTAGACGTTGTACCCGCCGCGGATGATCAGCTCCTTCTTGCGGTCGACGATGAAGTAGTAGCCGTCGTCGTCGATCTTGCCCATGTCGCCGGTGAAGAACCAGCCGTCCTTGATCGACTCCTTCGTCGCGTCCTCGCGGTTCCAGTAGCCCTTCATGACGTTGTGGCCCTTGATGGCGATCTCGCCGATGTCGTCGGGGCCCGAGACGTCGTTGCCGTCATCGTCGACGAGCTTCATCTCGACGCCCTTGATCGGGGTGCCGATGGAGCCCACCTTGCGGTCGCGATCGGGATGATTGAACGAGGCGACCGGGGAGGTCTCCGACAGGCCGTACCCCTCGAGCACCTTGCAGTCGAAGGCCTTCTCGAACCCGCGCATCACCTCGCCGGGCATCGCGGAGCCGCCCGACATGCTCACGCGCAGCGAGGAGGTGTCGTAGTCCTCGCGGCCGTCGAAGTTGAGCAGTGCGCCGTACATCGTGGGGACGCCTTGGAAGATCGTCACCTTGTCGCGCTGGATGATCTCGAGCGCCTTCTGGGGATCGAAGCGCGGCAGCATCGTCAAACAGCCGCCGATCAGGAGCGTCGCGTTGAGCCCGCAGGTCTGCCCGAAGGAATGGAAAAGGGGCAGCGCCCCGAGCACGATGTCGTCCTCGGAGGTCTCGGCCAGGCCCGAAGCGATATCGGCGTTGGCGTACAGGTTGGCGTGGGTCAGCTCCGCGCCCTTCGGCTTGCCGGTCGTCCCGGAGGTGTAGAGGATCACCGCGGTGTCGGAGTCGTCGACGTCCGCGACGTCGTTCGCCGGCTCGGCGTCGGCGAGCAGCTTCTCGAAGTCACCGGGCTTCACGAGGATCGCTTCCGCCCCGCTGTCCTCGGCACCCTTCTGCGCCGCTTCGGCGAAGTCGCCCCAGGCGAAGAGGACCTTGGCCTCGGGATCCTCGAGGTAGAACTTGACCTCCCGACCCTTCAGCAGCACGTTCATCGGAACCACGATGCCACCCGCGCGCAGGATCCCGTAATAGATGAGAGCGAAGTAGGGCACGTTCGGCATCATCAGGCCGACGCGGTCCCCAGGCTCGAAGCCCTTGCTCGCGAGCAGTCCCGCTACTCGAGCGCTGCCCTCGTCGATCATCTCGTAGGTGACCGTCGTGTCGTCGAGCTTCAGCGCCGGGCGGTCGCCCGCCCGCTCGGCAGTCTCCGTGAGGAGCGTGGCCAGATTGCGTCCCATCGGTTTTTCCTCCCTCTCCGTGTGCCCGAGAGGAGTTACCCGGACAGGGCGCTGCGCAACCGCGACGGCTTCAGCCAGGGCGCGACGTGCGGCGCTTGGGCACGGTGCCAAACACGTGATCCCAGAACGGGGCGCTTACGCCGAACGCCGTGTCGCCATCCTGGAAGTGATGGCGCATGTGCTGCTCACGCAGCATCTTGCCCACGCGCGTCTTGGGCTTGTGGTGGTGCACGTGGAAGTGGGTCATGTCGTAGACCAGGTAGCCCGCGAGGAACGCGGAGCCGAACACCCAGCAGGCCGGCCCGCCGATGACGAGCCAGAACCCCGCGACGAAGCCCGACGCCAGCGGGATGCTCGCCGAGGGCGGCATGACGAGGCGCAGAGGATCGTTTGGGTGGTCGTGGTGGACACCGTGGATGATCCAGTGCAGGCGCGCACCGATGCCCTCTTCGGGCGCGAAGTGGAACACCACGCGATGGAGCCAGTACTCGGTCAGCGTCCAGAAGATGTAGCCGCCGGCCAGCCAGCCGAGCACGGGCAGCGCGTTCAGGTGCCGCGCGCCGAGCAGGAAGAGGACGACGATGGCCGGAACGAAGAGGACGACGGGAACGGCGGGATGCACGCGCGAGAGCCGGTCGAGCCACTCAGAATCGAACATGCGCGGTGAGGCGCTCAGCAGCTCGGATCGGCGTGCTCCGGTGAGGTCGTTCGTGGCCACGTACTACAGATTAGCCCGCGGGGGGACGGTCGAGAAGCTCAGGCGACCGAGAGGCCATCGGAGCCCTCGAGCTCCATGGCCACGACCACGTGGCGGCGCGAGAGCGCGATGAACTCGTTGCGCACGGCCTGGCCCGGGCGGTCGAGCGATTCCATCTCCACGTCGGTCATGGCGATGAACTCGCGCTCGCCCGCGTTGAGGAAGTCGGTGAGGCGCGAGCGGTAGCCCTCGCGCGGCAGCAGGACGTGGCCGACGATGCGGTACCGATCGGTCTCGACGGCGATCCGTACGTCACGTTGCTCGCTGTGCACGGGCGGCAGTGTAGCCCCGCCCGGGGAGGCGCGGCTTGGGCAAGAGCCCTTCCGCCCACATCGCGGCCAGCGCGGTGCGGGGGAGGCTGCGCGGGCCCTCGTGGAGCAGATACCTCGGCTCCCAGCGGGGGAAGAACTTGGCGTTGAAGCGGTAGAGGCTCTCGATTTGGAACCACCGGTCGCCGGCGCGCGCGACGCGGCCCAGGGCGCGTTCGGCGGGCCCTGTGGGCGCGGCGATCCACCGGCCGAACGTCGCGAAGTTGAGAGAGATCTCCTCCACTCCCCGTTCTTGTGCCGCCAGGATCGCCCGGACCACCATGAACTCGACAAGCCCGTTGGGCGCGCGGCGTTCCCGGCGTGTGAGGCTCAAGGACAGCGCGGGTCGCGGGCCGCACCCCACGAGGTGCAGGACCCCGCGGGCGGCTCCGCGCGTGTCGCGTGCGACAAGGACCCAGGTTCGGTCGAGGCCCCGTCCCAGCAGCGACGGCAGCTCCATGGCGAAGCCGTGCTCGGGCGCTCCATCGCGAGCGCGGTCGGCCAGCGCCTGCAGCTCGTCGACCTGGGTGCGGGCCAGGTCGCCCAGGCGGATGAACTCCGTGCTGTAGCCCGCGCGCTCGAGTCGCGTGACCGACTGGCGCACCTTACGGATCGGGCGCCCTTCGAGCGAGAACTCAGAAGGCGAGACGATCGCCTCGTCGCCGAGGTAGAACGGACGCAGGCCGAACGGAGCGAAGAGCTCCGCGCCGGCTTCGCTCGCCGCGAAGACGGCGAGCTTCAGGCCTCGGCGCGTCGCCTCGGCGCGCAGTTGCGTCGCGAGGCCGGACAGCTGGTCGGCCGGGCCGACGAGATCGGCGGCGACCATGAGGACGCCCGCCTCTACGCGATAACCAGCTACGGCGCACCCGTCGGGCGCGAACAGATGGTCTATGTCGTCGCGGAGCTTGAAGAAGCTCAGCATGTCAGTGCCGTGCGCGTCGACGAGATTCTGCAGAGATGGATCAGGAGGGGCCGAGACGACCCCTCCTGCCACCGCTTCTAAATCGGCTGGACGTTTACGGCCTTGGGGCCCTTGTCGCCGGCTTCGGCGTCGTAGGAGACCTTCGCGCCCTCGGTGAGCGAGCGATATCCGTCGCCCGCGATTCCCGAGTGATGAACGAACAGGTCCTTGCCCGACTCGTCGGGCGAGATGAATCCAAAGCCCTTGTCGTCACTGAACCACTTCACGGTGCCAGTAGCCATTGCTACTTCCTCCAGGTGTTGCGTGCTGCGCCCCAGAGGTAGCTTGTAGCGACGACGGCGGTGCTGCACTGCGATTACCCGGGCCGATGTTCGACCCGGAATGTACGCCGCTCAGGCTAGCGCACACGGCGGTAGGAAGCGCGCGCGGTGGCCGCAGGGCTCCGGCTAGAGCCCCGGCGGGTGGCGCACGGTGAACCCGGCGAGGTAGGCTGCGCTCGGCTGCCGCGTGAACCAGGCGGGCCCGGTGCCCGCCGCCGGATGACCGAAGCCCGAGGTGCCGAAGAAGCGGCCGTTGATCGCCATGAAGACATGGGTGTCGTTGGCGTAGATCGTCACGTAGCGGCCGGATCCCGCCTCGCCGTAATGCGCGAACTGGCCCGAGACCATCGTGGGCATGGCGAACCCCGCCTGCTGGAGCACCCACGACACCGAGCTCGAGCAGTCGAGGCCCGTCGGCGCGGTCGGCGTGGGAGTCACGTGGCCGCCGCCCCAGACGTAGGGCAGCCTCATGCGGTCGAGCCGATCGGCCGCCGCCTGGACGTTGGCGGCGTGGCCGATCGCTTGGACACTCCCGGCGAAGACGACCTGGACCTGTGTTGCGCCGCGGAGGATGCGGTCGGGGCGAAGGGCTCCCTGTAGTGCCTCCAAGCGATCGGTGAGGCGCTTGGCCGCGGCGGCTCCCTCTGCGTCCGCAGCGATGGCGACCCCGTCCACCGAGGTGATGCCGACCGTCGCGCCGCCCAGGGCAGACACCGTCGGGTTGAGCTTCGCGTCGGCCAGCAGCTCGAGCGTGTCGAGCACCCGGACGTCGACCTGGCCCGTCTCGATCGCGCGCCGGCCGGCGGCGGAGAGAGTGAGGCGGGTGTCGGCGAGCACCCGGCGGGTCAGGCGCGTCTTGTTCAGCAGGAGCGCGGCTCCGAGGCCGGCGGGCGCATCCGCGCGCGCCCCCTGCGGGAGTGCCCCGGTAGGCGCTGAAGGCTCCTTCGTTGCCAAGAGCCATTCGCCCAGCGCCGGCGCAGGATCGATCAAACGTCCAGCGCTGCGCATGGAGAAGACGGTGGAGGCGCGGCCCGACCCCGACGAGCGCAGTCTCCCGAGCATCGTCCCGGCGACCACGCGAGCCCCGACACGGAGCGGGGCGACATGCACCTCATCAGCGTGCAGCCCGAGGAGCCGGCGCGCCAGCCGGAGGTCGCGCTGCTGCGGGTAGGAGCCGACGGGCACCGTGGACCGGCCTGCTCCCGCAACGGGGTAACCGGCGACGACCGTGCCGAGCCCCGCCAGCGAGTAGCGGTTGCCGTAGGGATCCTCGATCGTGACGTAGCGCCCGCGGGAGCGGGTCTGGCCGGTAGCGACCACCCGGCCGTCGACCGGTGCGACCACGGGGGCGGCCGAGTCGGCCGAGATGACCACGGAGGGGCTGTGGCCCGGCCGGCTAGCGACCTCTAGCTCGCCGGTGACGGGAGCGGAGGCCTGCATCACAGCGACCATCGCGTCGACGTCAGGCTGGGGAACGGTCTCGAGCGAGGAGGCCTCGCGCATGACGGAATCGACATACCAGCCGGCGTGGTTGTAGGCGAAGATGGCCTTTCGGATGTCGTGGGACCCGCCGGCGGCGGCGAGGTAGCGCGCGGCTGCGAAGATCGCGTCGGCGGGGTCGGAGGGGTCGCCGATGCCGTCGCCGTTCGCGTCGACGCCGTAGGCCGACCACGTTGCGGGCATGAACTGCATCCAGCCCAGGGCACCGGCCGACGAGACCGCCAGGTTCTGGCCGTAGTTCGTCTCGATCTTGTTGACCGCCGCAAGCACGGTCCAGGGGATCCCGTACGCGTTGCCGGCAGCCTGATAGATCGGAAGCAGTCCCGTTGGGACGCCCCAGGAGTCGAGCGTGACGACGCGGACGGACGGGGCCGTGACCGCGGCGGTCGCGTGCGCCGAGGGGCCCGGCGCGGTTGCCGCGGCGGGCGCCCGCGGCGTGACGATGTGCTTCGGCGGGGGAGATGCGGTCCGCCGCGGTGCGTGCGGATGAGGTGGGGCGGGCCGGGGCGCGGTGTGGTGAGGGCGCGGCCGGTGCGCATGGGTGCGTAGGGCCGGGGCCGGCTTGGGGTGTGCGCGCTTGGATGTTGTTGGCTTCGACTTCGGCTTCGGCTTCGGTCGCGGCTTCGGACCGGGCTTGGGCCCAGGCGCTGCGGGCGCGGGCGTTGCCGGCGGCGCCGGCTTCTCGGCCACAACGTCGGCGGAGGGCGACGGATGCGCAGGGTCGGGAACGCAGTCGGGTCGAGCATGCTCGTCGCCGGGAGCCGCAGCCAGGGCGTCTGCGGGCGGAAGCGTCGCGCGTTGGATGAGCGGGGGAGGGCAGGGCGGCAGATCGCGCGCGAAAGACTGGCTCGGCAGGGCGACCGGCACCAGCGCGGCCGTGATGATGCCGACCACGAAGCGCAGGTACGGGCGCCCGCCGCGCACCTCGAGCTCGCGTCGGCAGGGAGTGCTCAGCAGCCGCTCGCGCGGTGTGGCAAGCTGGACGAGGCCGTCACGGGTGACGAGGGCGAGCGCGGCGTCGTGCTCGACCAGCGCCAGCGGTAGGGCCCAGGCCGCGCGCCATGAACCGGTGCCGGAGAACTCGCCGAGCACCGGGTCGGGAAGGGCTTCGAAGCTGCGGGACCCAGAGACGGCGTCGGTCGCCATCAGGGTCGAAGAGCTGAGTGAGGAGCCTGCTGCCTCCACCCGGACTAGGGCGAGCTCGTCCGAGACACGGACGTACTCGACGTCGAGGGCGAGACCAACGAGGGACGCAGGCTCGCGTGTGATGAGGGGGGCGGGAGACATGGATCGCTCGCGCCTCAGAAGTTGGGCGCCTCCCTCCCATCGGCGCGCGCCGCTCGGAACTAGAGCCCCGAGGTATCAGAATGGAGTCAAGGCGGTTTCGTCTTCAGCCGATAGGACGAGCGTGCTGCCTTGGACCAGGTCCGCCCATTTCCGACGCGTTGTCACCCTTCTCTCCACCCTTTCGTCCTGGTCGTCCTCGTGACGTCGCTGATGGCTGAGGGCACCGCACTGACCGCGCACGCCGCCGACTACACATCCGTGCAATGCACCGACGGAGGCAGTGCCAAGGCTGCCGTGGGGCCCGGGAGGTCATCGCGCGACTGCGCTCAGACCCGCGTCATCCAGCACGCCGGGGTGCCCCCGTTGCGCGCGATGCTCACTGACTCCGATCGTGCGGCGCTGCACCGCGCACTCGTCGGCTTGGCTCACGCAATCGGCCCGCGCGGGGCACGTGGGCCGGAAGGACATCCGGGACGGACCGGTGCGATCGGTCCCGCTCTGGCTAGCCACGCGCCTGGGCCGTGTGGACCGAAGGGCGCGAATGGAACCGATGGAGCTCGGGGGCGCGACGGAGCCGTCGGCGCAGCCGGAGCTCCCGGTCTGAGCGGCGCTCCCGGCCACCGGGGCGATGCGGGTACCGCTGGCGCTAACGGGCCGGCCGGCTCGCGCGGTAGCCGAGGCAGCACGGGAGCGACCGGCGCTACGGGGGCAACGGGCGCTACGGGAGCAAGAGGCCTTCAGAGTGTGCAGGGCGAGGTCGGGCCGGCCGGACCGAAGGGTGCGACTGGCGCGACGGGTGCGACTGGCGCCACCGGCGCGACCGGCGCTCAGGGTCCCCAGGGCGATACGGGCGCGACCGGAGCACAGGGTGTGCAGGGCGATGCCGGACCCGCGGGTCCTGCTGGTCCGCAGGGCGCGAAGGGCGACGCGGGCGCACAGGGTGCGCAGGGCGATGCCGGACCAGCGGGTCCCACTGGTCCGCAGGGCGATAAGGGCGACACCGGCGCGCAAGGCGACGTTGGCCCTGCTGGTATGCAGGGCGCTAAGGGCGACACTGGCGCACAGGGCGATGTTGGCCTTATCGGCGCGCAGGGAGCGGCTGGCGCTCAAGGCGCCAAGGGCGATACGGGCGCGCAGGGAGCGACCGGGGCTCAAGGCGCCAAGGGCGATACGGGCGCGACCGGCGCCCAGGGCCCGCAGGGAATTCAGGGTGTGAAGGGCGACACCGGTCCCGCCGGTCCCGCCGGCGCCAACGGTGCGAACGGCACCAACGGAACTAACGGCGCGACGGGCGCGACGGGCGCGCCGGGCGCGGCCGGAGCGCAAGGGGCTGTCGGCGCTCAAGGTCCCGCGGGTCCGACTGGGCCCACCGGCGCGCAGGGGGACACGGGCCCCAGGGGTGCGACCGGGGCCGCGGGGGCACAGGGCATCCAGGGGCCGACTGGGCCGACAGGGGCTACCGGCGCCGCGGGCGCGGCCGCGACCAAGCTGTGGGCGGTCGTGGCCGCTAACGGATCCCTCGCGCGGAGCTCCGGCGCGACGGCGTCCAGCCGCCTCGGCACCGCTGCCTACAGCGTCACTTTTGATCAAGACGTCACCGGATGTGCCTACATAGCCCAAATCGGGTCCACGGGGGCGGCCGGCGCGCCGCAGGCCGGCTTCGCCCAGACCGGACAGACAGCTGGCGTCCCGGGCGGCGTAACGGTCTACTCGTTTGGCTTCAGCAATGGCACGTTCCAGGCGTCGGACCAGCCCTTCCACCTCGCCGTGTTCTGCTGAGAGGCAACACGATGCGTTCCACCGAAACCGCCCTTCCCGCCGTGCCCGCCCGGGAGCCCGCGCTCGTGCAGGTCGCCCAGGGGCCGCGGACGTTCGTACGTGGGCTGCGGTTCGTGGCGCTTGGACTGCTTGCCCTCTTCGCGATCGTGTCCGTATCCGGGCTGGGCCAGGGACTGGTCCCGGCCGCCGTTCCTCACTGGATCTCGGCGCTGCTGCTGGGCGCCGGCGCCTTCCTCTGCCTGGCGCGTGCGGTGATGGTGAGCGAGCAGCGCGCGTCCTGGTTCGTCATCGGGCTCGGCCTGCTCAGCTGGGCCTCGGGCGAGACTCTCATCGCCCTCCTCGGGTCGTCGGCGGGCCGCGGTTTGACCTTGGCCGACGCGCTCTCGCTGGCCTTCTACCCCGCGGCGTGCCTGTCGCTCGTGCTGTTGCTGCGGGCCCGTCTCGGCGAGTTCTTCACAACGCTGTGGCTCGACGGCCTCGCCGGCGCCCTCTCCGTGTCAGCCCTGGCCGCCGCGTTCGTGTTCCCGCCCGTGCTGGCCAGCTACCACGGGGCGAAGCTCTCGCACCTCTTGAGCTCACTGTCCTACCCGCTGTGCGACCTGCTCCTGATCGCCTTCGTCGTCTTCGCGCTCGCCATGACCGGTTGGCGCCCGGGCCGGTTCCTCGGTCTCATCGCCGCCGCTTTCATGCTCGTCGCGATCACTGACGCCTTCTCGCTGTGGTGGACCTCGACGGGGCATTCGACCGAGACCATGCAGTGGAGCTGGCTCTGGCAGGCCGCCGCGCTTCTTCTCGGTGAAGTCGCCTGGCGCGTAGCGGCGCCCGCCCCGGCGATCAACCACACCAGCCTCAGGCTGCTCGTAGTGCCGATCGGCTTCTCGCTGACCGCCCTTCTCCTCCTGCTCTCGGGCCTGATGCGCGATCTCGACACCGCCGGGTACGAACTTGCCGTATCGGCGCTTGTGCTGATCGTCGTGCGCCTGGCGCTGACGGTGCTCGACAACCTGCAGATCGCGGAGGACAGCCGCCGCGAGGCGCTCACCGACGCGCTCACGGGTCTCGGCAACCGGCGCAAGCTCATGCGCGACGTCGAGGAGGCGGTGGCGCGCGAAGGGACCACTACCGGACTGGCGCTCTTCGACCTCGATGGGTTCAAGCTCTACAACGACACCTTCGGGCATCCGGCCGGCGACTCCCTCCTCGCCCGCCTGGGGCGTGCGCTGGAAGAGGTGGCCGAGGGCTGGGGTCGGGCCTACCGCCTTGGCGGCGACGAGTTCTGCATCCTTGTGCGTACCGACGACGCCGGGTTCGATGGAGCGATCGCGCAGGCCAGCGCCGCTCTCTCCGAGCACGGCTCTGGCTTCTCGGTCACGCCCTCCAACGGCTCGGTGACGATGCCCGAGGAGACCGACGACACCACCGTCGCGTTCCAGATGGCCGACCAGCGGCTCTACTTGCAGAAGGGCACGCGGCGCCGGTCGCGCGACTCCGAGCAGGTCCGCGATGTGCTGATTCAGGCACTGCGCGAGAAGCAGCCCGACCTCGACGAGCACCTGGGCGGCGTCGCCACGCTGGCCCAAGCCGTCGGCCGCCGGCTCGGGCTCCACGCCGAAGGCATCGACGAGGTCACGCGAGCCGCCGAGTTGCACGACATCGGGAAGATGGCCGTGCCCGACGCGATCCTCGACAAGCCCGCGGGGCTCGACGAGAAGGAGCGCTCGCTCATCCGTCAGCACACCGTCATAGGCGAGCGGATCCTGGCCGTCTCCCCGGCCATGCGCTCCGTCGGCACGCTCGTGCGTCACTCTCACGAGCGCTACGACGGTCATGGCTACCCGGACAAGCTCGCCGGTGAGGAGATCCCGCTCGGCGCGCGGATCATCGCGGTCTGCGACGCGTTCGACGCGATGACCACCAACCGTCCCTATCAGGACGCTGTGCCGTTCGACGACGCTCTCGAGGAGCTGCGCCGGTGTGCCGGAGGCCAGTTCGATCCCAAGGTCGTCGATGCGTTCTGCCGCGAGGCCTCCCGCGCGGAGGGGCCCGACGAGATCTCTCTGCGGGCCGCTCGCAGCCATGCCCGCGAAGTTCCCGCGCGCACAGGGCCCAGAGGTTCATAAGGCTGCTCGCCGAGGACGGGCCGCGTCAAGACGCGGTGGGGGAGTGCCGATAACCCGTCTGTGCTCCCTTGGGTCAAGAGCCGGTGGTTTCGCCGTGTCGTGATGGTGGTCTCCTCCGCGTTCGTCGTGGTCGTGATGGTGACCTCGCTCATGGCCGAGGGAAGCGCGCTGAAGCGCCACGCGGTGAACGTCTCCTCGGTGCAGTGCGCTGAGTCGGGGAAGAAGGCTTCGGTCGGGTCCGGACGCTCCGCGCGGGCGTGCGCCGGCACTCTCACGGTGCTCCCGCCCAAGCCGGGCCTGGACTCCGGGAACGTCCGCCCCTACGTCGTTCTTCTCAACCGCGCCCTGGCGGAGCTTGCGCGGGCGCACGGCCGCCAGGGCCCGCGAGGCTTCCCGGGCGTGACTGGTCACAGCGGCCCGCGCGGGCGACCGGGCGCCCCCGGGCCTCTCCTTGTCGCCACCCGCCCCGGCCGACCGGGGCGCGCCGGAGAGAAGGGCGCACGCGGGCCCGGCGGAGCGGCAGGGCCGACCGGTCACGCCGGCGCGGCCGGGGCGCAGGGCATTCCCGGGCTCGTCGGCGCCCGCGGTGACACGGGCGCGCGGGGGTCCGCGGGGATGCAGGGTTCGCGCGGTGACGCTGGAGCGCGAGGCGCGACCGGCGCGACGGGTGCGACCGGGACCACTGGTGCGAAGGGCGGCACGGGCGCGACGGGTGCCACGGGCGCGACCGGGACCACCGGTGCGAAGGGCGGCACGGGCGCGCCGGGCGCGACCGGTCGTCAGGGGGTCCGCGGCGATGCCGGACCTCAGGGACCCGCCGGACCGCAGGGCGCGACCGGTGCCACGGGTGCAACGGGCGCGACCGGCGCCACGGGCGCCACGGGCGCGACCGGTGCCCCCGGCGCGACAGGCGCCAC
Source organism: Solirubrobacterales bacterium (assembly GCA_038200435.1). GTDB lineage: Bacteria > Actinomycetota > Thermoleophilia > Solirubrobacterales > Solirubrobacteraceae > JBBPXY01. The sequence goes on along the minus strand of JBBPXY010000052.1, from coordinate 32 downwards.
GGGCGCTGCGGGTGCCCCCGGCGCGACAGGCG
>JBBPXY010000051.1:0-50935 GCA_038200435.1 Solirubrobacterales bacterium | reverse complement strand
TCTGCTGGCTCGGGTGGAAGCAGCCGAGCACGGTGATCTCACCTGCTCGGGCTTCGGCGCCGTGCCCGAACTTCGGCCGGGGGCGCCGCGCCGGATCCACCAGGCGCCACGCCGCATCCCAGCCGAAGCCACCGAGGCAGATGATGACGCGCACGTGCCCGAGCAGCGCGAGCTCGCGCACCGCGTAGGGGAGGCAGGCATCGCGCTCGGCCGGAGTAGGGCGGTTGGCGGGCGGTGCGCAGCGCACCGCGGCGCTGACGTAACAACCTTTGAGCTCGAGCCCGTCGTCGAGCGCACGCGAATCCGGCTGCGACGCGAACCCCGCGCGCCACAGCGCGGCGAAGAGCCAGTCGCCCGAGCGGTCGCCGGTGAAGATGCGGCCTGTGCGATTGGCGCCATGTGCCGCGGGGGCGAGACCGAGGACGTAGACGCGCGCGCCCGGATCGCCGAACCCCGGGATCGGCCGAGCCCAGTAGTCCTCTGTGGCGTAGGAGGCGCGCTTCACGCGGCCCACCTCCTCGCGCCACCGGACGAGGCGCGGGCAGCGGTGGCAGGCGATGACCTCGCGCTCGAGCGCGGCGAGGCCTTCGTCGCTCACCGGGCGGGAGCGCGGAGCACGCCGAGCAGCAGCCGGTCAACCACCGGCTCGAGCTCGAGCACGTCGACGGGCTCACCGAGACGGATCTGCCGCGAAGCGAGCTCGGCAATAGCCCCGACGAGCGCGAACGAATCGTGCGGGGAGGCAAAGCGGGGGAAGTCGCCGCGCCGCGCCGCTGCCGCGTTCTCCGCGTCTAGCGCCGAGGCGAAGGCCTGCAGCACCTCGTCGCGCCGGTGGGCGGCCCGCGGACCGGCGCCGATGATCTCCACCAGCAGGGTCTGCGCCTCGCTCGGATGTGAGTGGAGCGCTCCTAGGAAGGCCCGCGTACCGGCGGTCATGCGCGCAGCAGGATCCTCGCCCGCGGAGCCCGCCGCTTCGGCCATGGCGCTGAGCACAAAGCCGACGGCCCGGTCGAACAGGGCGATGACGCACTCCTCCTTGTTGGCGAAGTGCTCGTAGAAGGTCGCCTTCGACATGCCCGCCTCGCGTGAGATCGATTCCGCGCTGGCGTCGGCGTAACCCTGCCGCGCGAAGACGATCGCCGCTGCGTCAAAGAGGCGTTCGCGCTGCAGTTCGCGGCGTACCTCGAGCGGCGGTGCGTGACGCCCGCGGGGGATGCTGGCGACAGCCTCCGCGGAGGCGTTGTCGGGAGTCGGCTCAGGCACCGAGTGCGCGGCCGTATTGCTTCTCGTAGTACTCACGGTAGGCGCCGGAGCGGATCGGCTCCCACCACCACGTGTTCTCGCGGTACCAGTCGACCGTGTGGGCGAGACCCTGGTCGAGGTGCGTCCGCGGCTCCCAGCCGAGTGCTCGCACGCGCTCGGAGGAGAGCGAGTAGCGGCGGTCGTGCCCGGGGCGGTCGGTGACGTAATCGATCAGCGATTCGTCCTGCTCGGTGAGCTCGAGGATGCGCTGCACGATCTCGACGTTCGGCTTCTCGTCGGGCCCGCCGACGTTGTACACCTCGCCCGACTCGCCGCGAGCGAGCACGGTGCCGATCGCCCGGCCGAAGTCCTCGACGAAGAGCCAGTTGCGCACGTTCATCCCGTCGCCGTAGACCGGCAGCCGGTCACCGGCCAGGGCGTTGAGCACCATCAACGGAATCAGCTTCTCGGGGTGCTGGAAGGGCCCGTAGTTGTTCGAGCCGCGGCACACGACAGCTTCGAGCCCGAACGTGCGCTGATAGCTCGCGACCAGGAGGTCCGCTCCCGCCTTGGTGGCGCTGTAGGGGGAAGAAGGATCAAGCGGTGACTGCTCCGTGAACGACCCCTCAGCGATCGAGCCGTACACCTCATCGGTGGAAACCTGCAGGTAGCGAAGCTCGCGGTGCCGGGCCGCCTCGAGCAGGACGTAAGTGCCGCGTCCGTGGGTCGTGACGAACGCATCGGGCTCGGCGATCGAGCGGTCGACGTGCGTCTCGGCCGCGAAGTTGACAATCGCCTCCGCGCCCTCAACGGCCTCGGCAACGGCGTCCTCATCCTCGATCGCGCCGTGGACAAAACGAAAGCCGGGCTCGTCGAGCAGGTCGTGCAGGTTCTCCCTGCGCCCGGCGTAAGTGAGCTTGTCCAGCACCGTCACCTCATCGCCCTGCTCGCGCGCGCGCAGCCGCGCGAAGTTCGAGCCGATGAAGCCGGCGCCGCCGCAGACGAGCAGCCTCACTGCGCCTCCACGGCAGTCGGCGCTTTCCCCGTCGCGGCCAGGAACTCTTCAAGGCCCTCGCCCCACGGAGGGAGAGAGGGAAGGTCGTCGCGTTCGCTGACGATCGCGCTGAAGGCAGGGCGTGGTGCTGGGCGCGCCATCTCGGCGGTGGTCGAGGGCAGGACACGGCAGCTCGAGCCGGTGCCCTTCACGATCTCCTGGGCGAACTCGTTCCACGAGCAGCGCCCGCCCCCGGCGAGGTGCGCGGTACCGCGCAGGCCCATCTCGGCGCACGAGATCAGCCCGCGCGCGAGGTGACCGGTGAACGTCGGGCACCCGACCTGGTCGGTCACGACGGACAGCTCGTCGCGTTCCGCGGCCAGCCCGGCGATCGTCGTCACGAAGTTTCGCCCGCCGGCTCCGAAGAGCCAGGACGAGCGCACGAGGAGATGGTGCTCAGGCGCCGCCGCGCGCACGGCATCCTCTCCAGCAAGCTTCGAGCGTCCATAGGCCGAAAGCGGGCCGACGGCGTCGGACTCCACGTAGGGCGAGCCCTTCGCGCCGTCGAAGACGTAATCGGAGGAGATGTGCACGACGAGCGCACCGACGGCCGCGGCCGCCGCGGCAACGTTCCCGGCGCCCACGCCGTTTACGCCGGTCGCCCTCTCCTCCTGCTCCTCGCAGCCGTCGACGTCGGTGAACGCCGCGCAGTTGACGACCACGTCGGGCCGCGCGTCGCGCACGGCGGCGCGCACCGCGTCGGCGTCGGTCACGTCGACGTCCTCGTGCACGAGCGCGAGGACCGGCCCGGGCGCCGCCGCCACCACGTCCTGCCCGAGCATCCCGTCCGCTCCGATAACCAGCAGCTGCACGGGCTACAGGATCCCGATCTCGGAGTTGTCGCCGACCATGAAGCGGTAGGCGCGCGGCTGGCGGCCATCGCGGGCGATCGACACGTTGCGGCCGAGCAGTGATGACTCCATGCGGCCGGCCAAGCCGCGGACCGAGGAGCCCGCGAGAAGGATCGAATGCTCCACCTCGGCGGTCTCGATCACGCAGCTCTCACCCACCGCGGTATAGGGGCCGATGTAGCAGTCGGTCAGGCGGGCGTCGCGGCCGATGATCGCCGGGCCGCGGACCGTGCAGCGCTCCAGGCGGGCGCCCTCCTCGACGACTACCCGCCCGTACACATGGGACTGCACGAGCTCGCCCTCGACGCGGTGCTCAACCGTCTCGAGCACGAGACGGTTGGCTTCGAGGATGTCCTCCAGGCGGCCGGTGTCCTTCCACCAGCCCTGCACGATGTGGGGCTCGACGCGACGGCCGCTGTCGACCAGGTGCTGGATCGCATCGGTGATCTCGAGCTCACCGCGGCCTGAGGGCTCGATCGCGCGCGCTGCGTCGTGAATGCCCGAAGTGAACATGTACACGCCGACCAGCGCCAGATCGGTCTTCGGCTCCGGCGGCTTCTCGACCAGTTGCACCACCTGACCGCCGTCGAGCTCGGCGACTCCGTAGTTCTCGGGGTCGAGCACCGGGGTGAGGAGGATCAGCGCGTCGGGCTCGTGGGAGCGGAACGCCTCGACCAGATCGGCGATGCCGCCCTGCAGCATGTTGTCGCCCAGATACATCACAAACGGCGCATCGCCCAGGAACGGCTCCGCGGTAAGCACCGCGTGCGCAAGTCCTAGCGGCTCGTCCTGATCGATGTAGGTGATCTGCACGCCAAAGCGCGAGCCATCACCAGTGGCCGCGCGAATCTCGTCGCCCGTCTCCGGAGCCACGATGATGCCCACCTCGCGGATGCCCGCCGCGACCATCGCCTCGATGCCATAGAAGAGCACCGGCTTGTTCGCCACCGGCACGAGCTGCTTGGCGCTCGTGTGGGTGATCGGGCGCAGGCGAGTGCCCTTGCCCCCCGAAAGGATGAGTCCCTTGAGCTCGCGCATAGCGCGGGCAAAGGTAGCTGCTCTGACTCTCCGTCAGTAGGAGCCGGCGAGCTTCCGGTGATCCCAGGAGACCCGGTCGCGCTCGACGAACTCGAGGCCGACTCGCTTGGGTACCTGGCCGCGAAAGAAGTCGCGCACGGGATCGAACTCGGGGCCCGGGCCGCTGTAGCGGTCGACGAGGTCCATCGCGATGCCCTCGATCACCTTGGGTTCACGGTGCAGCGTGACTTCCGTGCGCAGCATCAGCCCGCGCAGCTCCTGATACTCCGTACCCGTCTCCACCTGGAGGCTGGCGCGCGGGTCGCGCTCGAGGTTGCGGGTCTTCTGCGACTTCGCGAACGTCCAGGCCCAGAGGGTGCCGTCGCGCACGACGTACCAGAGCGGCATCAGGTGCGGCCACCCGTCGGGACCGTGTGTCGCGCACACGACCGTCTTCTCGTCCTCGAGGAAGGCCAGCGCCTCCTCGGCGCTCATGCGGATCTTGTCGCGCTGGCTCACGCGGCGGCGGGCGTGGCGCCCGCCCCGGTGAGCTTCGCCACCGCCGCGCGGACCTGCTCGCGCGCTTCGGCCGGCTCGAGCACCGCCGCGTCGCCGGCCTCCTTGAGCACCTCACGCACGAGCCAGTCGCTGCCGGCGAAGGAGAGCTCCACCACGACAGCGCCGTCGGCGAGCTCCTGCACGACTGTCCTCTCCTCCCGCGCCCAGCGCGCGCGCTCGGGCGAGATCCACACTCGCGACCGCTCCGACGCCGGCACCTCGCCGGTGCGGGGCCATCCGTCGATGCCGGCCGCCGGATCGACGTCGGCGCGGTGCTCGAAGCGCTCGTCGGAGACTTCGGCGGACTTCACACGATCGAGGCGAAAGTGGCGCACGCTTTCGCGCTCGAGGTCGTAGCAGGCGACGTACCAGCCCTCGAGCCCGTTGATGAGCGCGTAGGGCTCGACGCGGCGCAGAGAGAACTCGTCTTCGTTCTCCTTGTAGTACTCGAAACGCAGCAGGCGACGTCCGGCGATCGCGCGGGAGACGACCGACGCGATCTCGGAGTCGTCACCGCCACCGCCGGTGATCTGCAGGCCTTCTTGGATGGGGTCTTCGCCAAGTGCGCCCACGACCTTCTCGCGCACCGACGTGAGGGAGCCCTGCGGGATGTGCTCGCCGATCAGGTCCACCGCGGCAACCAGCGCCTTGGCCTCGACCGGCAGGAGCCGCGCCGGGCGCGCGAAAGAGTCGGAGTAGGCGTCGGGGTCGACCTCGATCTGGCCGTCGGAGCCGAGCTCGGCGTAGAGCACGTAGGAGCCGGCGCCGAAGTTGACGACGTTCAGCACGTTGATGTCCTCCTGCAGCTCCTGCGCAGAGATCTGCAGACGCTCGCACAGCTCGGCGGCGTCGAGCCGGCGGCCCTCGCGGCCCGCCTGGATGAGGATGCTGGCGAGCGTCACGAGCCGGGCGAAGCGCTCGGGCCGGATCGCCGCCTCGCCCTTGGGCTCGGGATCGTCTGACTCGCGTCCGCCCGGCGCCGGGATGGTCTTCGCCTTGCCCGGCCCGGCTACCTCGAAGCCGTCGGCGTGGCGTTCCTCGAGCAACGCGAGACGCTGCTGCATCTCCTCGAGCAACTCGGGCGGCCCGAGCAGCCTGGCGTTCTCACCCAGGCCGAGCACCCAAGAGATCAGCTGGCGCGAGTTGGCGTAGGGAGTGGAGAAGACCTTGTGCGAGTCCCCGTTGGAGCCCGCCCCGCGGATCTCGCCGTAGCGGCCGAAGTGCCGCTCGACCTGCCAGGCGACGCGCTCGGCGATGCGCACCTCGGCCGTGCCGACCGGCTCGCCGAACTGCCACTGGATGCGGTTCGCGTAGACGCGGGGGTCGAAGTCCTCGGGGCGCTGGAAGTCGTGCTCGGCCTTCGACGCATAGGCGACCTTCCCGCGCATGCGCGTGAGGCGGAAGACCCGCAGGGCGTCGCGCTCGTGCGCGTGGCCGACGAGGTAGAACTGACCGCCCTGGAAGAGCAGCTGGTAGGGATCGACCTTGCGCTGGGCGATCTCGTCACGCTCGATCGAGTGGTACTCGAACGTGATGGTCTTGCGGCGAAAGATCGCGGTCTCGACCTTCGCGAGCCGGTGGGACAGGTCGTGGCCCCCGGCGGATGCCGTGATGCCGAGCGCCACCGAATTCTGGGCCGGGGCGGTGTTGGGGTTCGGGCGCCCCCACGAGATCTGCTGGAGCGCGAGGCGCAGCGGCTCGGCGTAGGCGAACTCGCCGTCAAGGAGTGAGAGCGCCGTCTGCAAGGCGGCGAGCTCGGAGTCGGTGAACTCGATCGCCGGCAGGAAGAAGTTCTCGGGCGGCAGGGAGTAGTTCTCCTGCTCGGCGACGCCATCGATGGGGCGCTCGACCGACAGCTGGATGCCCAGGGCGTCGAGCTCGGAGCGGTCGGCGTAGAAGCGACGAGCGAACGCGTCCTCGTTCATCGCGCTGTAGCCCTCCACGTCGCGGCGGATCTCGAGCGCCGTGACGGGGCGCCGCTCCGCCATCAGGTAGGAGATCAAGGAGAGCTGGCGGATGAGCTTCTCGGTGTCTTTAGCCATACGTGGCCGAGCATAGAGACGGTCCGGCTTCCCGATGCCGAAGCAGCGGCGCCCGTGCCGCTCTTTGCGCTATTCGGGGACGACTGGCGCGCTTGCCGGCTCTTAGAGGCTGTCTCAGAACCCGTTCGCGGCCGCATTAGCCGACCCCGCGGCGCCGGATCGCCACGTCTGCTCCTCGTCGATGCGCTGCATCGACTGCGGTCAGCCGCGGCGCCCGGCATCCACGGATGCCGACTACTGCGGGTCGCGACCGGTTTCGAGACAACCTCTTAGCGCTCGACGAGCAAACCGTCTATGAGCCCGTCGAGTGTCTGGCCCATCTCGGCTCGCGAGGCTTGCACGTCATCGGAGCGCACGACCACCATGGCGGCCTCGTCGAGAACGGCGAGCAGCACGTGCGCGAGTGGCGTCGCCGGTTGCTTCCTCAGCGCGCCTGCCTCCATCGCCGCTTCGAGCGCGGCGCGCAGGAGGCCGAGCCCGTAGCGGTCGCCGAGCGCCCGCCACTGCTCCCAGCCGAGCACCGAGGGCGCGTCGCGCAGGACGATCTGCTGCACCTCCGGTTCGAGGCAGGCGTCGAGCCACGCCGAGCATCCCACGCGGAGCACCGCGACGGGGTCCGTCTGGCCGAGCGCCCGCTCGCCGAGCGCTTGAACGAGCTCGCCCTCGACCTCTTCGAGGACCGCGGCGAACAGCTCCCGCTTGTCATCGAAGTGGTGGTAGAGGGCACCCCGCGTCACTCCGGCCTCCCGGACGATCTCCTGCGCGGGGACGTTGGCGTAGCCGCGCTCGGCAAACAGGCGCCGGCCGGTGGCGATGAGCCTCGCGCGGGTTGCGTCGGCACGGTCGGCTCGCGAGGTGGGAGGCTTGATATTCATACAGTATGTATGTGAAAGTAGATCACGTCGCCCGCCTGATTATCGAAGGAGATCGGATGTCCGCCGCGCCATTGCACCGTGTCGACCTGCAGCAAGGAGCGGTCGAGTACCGCGACTCCGGCTCGGGCCCCGTCCTCCTCTTCGTGCATGGACTGCTCGTCAACGGGACGCTGTGGCGCAAGGTGATCGCGCCGCTCGAGGGCGAGTTCCGCTGCGTCGCGCCGGACCTGCCGCTCGGCTCTCACCGCGTGCCGATGCGCGCGGGAGCCGACCTCACTCCGCACGGGCTCGCCCGGCTGATCAGCGACTTCATGGACGCACTCGAGCTCGAGGACGTCACGCTCGTCGGTAACGACACGGGCGGCGCGCTGTGCCAGCTGGTCGCTACGCGGCACCCCGAGCGCCTCGCGCGGCTCGTGCTTACCCCGTGTGATGCGTACGAGAACTTTCTCCCGCCCGCCTTCCGTCCCCTGCAGTGGATCGCGCGCGTGCCGGGTGGAGTCACGGCGATGGTGCAGCCGATGCGCCTGGACCTGTTGCAGCGCTCGCCGCTCGGCTTCGGGCTGCTCACGAAGCGTCCCATCGAGCGTTCGGTGCGCGAGGGATGGCTTCGGCCCGCGATCGGCAGTGCCGAGATCCGCCGCGACGTGACCAAGGTGCTCAAGGGCATTGCGCCGCACTACACGCTCGAAGCCGCGGAGCGGCTCGCCGACTTCAACCGCCCGACCCTTCTGGCGTGGGCGCCCGAAGACCGCTTCTTCAAGTTCTCCTACGCGGAGCGCCTCGCAGCAGCAATTCCCGACGCCCGCCTCGAGCGCATTGAGGACTCGGGGACCTTCGTCTCCGAGGATCAGCCTGAGCGCGTGGCCGAGCTGATCGCCGACTTCGCGCGCGAGCCGGCCTACGCGGCTTCGGCCTCGGCAGCGACTTCGCGCGGCGCGAAGTAGGCACCGCCGCCGATCGCCTTGTCGAAGCCGGACCACGCGGCGCCGTCGGGCAGCTCCTTCTCGAGACGATCGAACGATCCAAGGCGGCCGCCGAGGTTGTCGAGCATGTGCACGAGCGTGGCCTCGCGCGTGCAAGGGACTACCGGGCTGCCGTGCTCGAGGGTGCCGTGGTGGGCGAGGATGATGTGCAGCACCGCCTCGGCCGTGGCGGGGGGGAACCCGGCGATGTCCTCGATCGCGCGCCGGACCCGGTAGTAGCCCAGCGGGATCTCGCCCTGCAGCCGGCCGGCGTCGGTCATGTCGATCGCCGAAGGATCGCTGGTGTAGGCCTCGAGCTTGCCGATGTCGTGCAGCAGGGCTCCGGTGATCGCGACGTCGCGATCGATGCCCGGGAACGTCGCGGATATCGCGCGGACTCCCAGCGCGACCGTGAGGCCGGGGTCGAGCAGCCCGTGGCGGTAGGCCTGGTGGTAGTACTTCGCCGCCGGCGCCTCGCGGAACTGGCGCCACACGGGTGAGCCCTCACCGAACACCTGGCCGAGCAGCTCGGCGAGGTAAGGGTTGCGGACCGTGGCGAGCAACTCGCGCAGGTCGGTCTCCATCTGCGCGGCGGTGCGCGGAGGCCCGTCGAGCAGATCGTCGAGCGAGTATGCGCCCTCCGCCGCGGCCTGGATGCCGGCGATGTTGAGCTGCGGGCCGTAGCGCGGGTGCACGGAGTAGCGGCCGCGCACGACCATTACGCAACCGCAGCGGCAGAGGTCGCGCAGCTTCGGCACCTCGTCCCAGATCATCGCGGCTACCGCTCCGGTGCGGTCGCCGAGCTGGACCTTCAGGTACTCGCCGCCGTCGCGCTTGGTGCGCACCTCGACGTTGCGCACCATGAGGGTGCAATCGACTTCGCATCCGTCCTGCCATTCGCGCACTGCCATGTGCCGAAATCTACGCCGCGCGCCGGACGGCAATCTCGGTCGTGAGCGCGATCAGGGCGTGAGAAAGCGCTGGAACTGAGCAGTTTGTTGCAGAGATGGCTCATTCGGGCGTCCGCCGCGGCCGATACCCATTCGACGACCGCGCCCACGCGATGCAGCCACTGTTCGAATACCGCCGGGAGTTCGCCGGCTACGACACACGGGTCCTCGAGCTCGAGGGCGACGGTACGCCGCTCGTCTTCTTCCACGGGTTCTCCGACAGCGCCGACACGTGGCGCCACACCCTCGACCTGCTCGGGCGCCACGACCGGCGCGCGATCGCGGTGGACCTTCCGGGGTTCGCGACCGCTGCGCGCCTGCGTCCGGGGCTGGTGCTCCCTCAACTCGACGCCTTCGCCGCCGGAGTGCTCGCCACGTTCGGAGAAGAAAAGCCGGTCGTCGTGGGCAACTCCCTCGGGGGCTGCGTGGCGCTGCGCCTCGGCGAGCGGGCGGGCGGGCGGCTGAGCGGAGTCGTCGCCGTAGCGCCGGCGGGGCTCGACATGGCGGGGTGGTTCAGCCTGATCGAGCGGGACGTCGTGCTGCGCGCGCTCCTGGCCTCACCCGTGCCGGTGCCGCCGCGGGTGCTGCGAGCGATGGTGGGCCGGATCTACCGCTTCCTCGCGTTTGCCGACCCGACCCGGGTGGAGGCGAAGGTCATCGCCTCATTCGCTTCCCACCACGCCGATCGCGCGACCGTGGCCCGTTACATGGACACGGGCCGGCGGATGATCCCCGAGCTGCGCGATCCCTTCGACCTGCCGCGCATCGCGCCGCCCGTCCTCCTCGTCTGGGGCGATCGCGATCGCCTTGTCTTCTCCTCGGGCGCCCAGCGGGTGATCGACGCGTTGCCCGGCACGCGTCTCGAGCTCTTCGAAGGCTGCGGTCACTGCCCGCAGATCGAAGCCGCCGGCCGGTTCGCCGCGCTGCTCGAGGAGTTCGCCGACGCGCCCGCCGCCGCCCTCTGACGGGGTCTCCGTCGCAGATAGACTCGGGCGTCGCGAATGCGCCTCGTTCCCACACCGGAGTCGCTCGGCGCCGCGGCGGCCAACGTCTTCGATTCGGTCATCGGGCGCGGAGTCGCCGACCTGCGACCCCTGGCGGCCTCGATCATCGACGAGGGTCCCAACCGGACCGTCTACCGCTACCTCCCGCAGGACGAGCACGACCTCTGGGGCGCGCCCGTGCTGCTCGTCCCACCGCTGGCGGCACCCGCCTTGGCCTTCGACCTGCGCCGCGGGTGCAGTGTGGCCGAGCACCTCATGGCGGCGGGCCACCCGACCTATCTGGTCGACTACGGGGCGATTGCGTTCAGCGACCGCAGCCTGGGGATCGAGCACTGGATCGACGAAGTGGTGCCGAAGGCGATCGAGGCCGTGTCGGCCGAGCACGGCGGGCGTTCCGTACAGCTCGTCGGGTGGTGCCTCGGCGGGATCCTGTCGTTGCTCGTCGCCGCCGGAGGCGAGTCGCCGATCCGCTCGGTGGCGATGATCGCCAGCCCGTTCGACTTCACGCAGGTGCCGATGGTTGCGCCGCTGCGCCCGCTCGTGAACCTCACGGGTGGCGCGCTCGGCACGGTCATCTACCGCGCGCTCGGGGGCGCGCCCGCCCCGATCGTCAAGCGCGCCTTCCAGCTCTCCTCCATCGACAAGTACCTGACCAAGCCGCTGGCCATCGCCACGCATCTCGACGATCGCGAGTTCCTCGCGCAGATCGAGGCGGTTGACCGCTTCACCAGCAACATGCTCGCCTACCCGGGCCGCATGTTCGGCCAGCTCTACCACCGCTTCTTCCGCTCCAACGACCTCGCTGCGGGCCACCTCGACCTTGGGGGCGAAGAGACGATCGAGCTCGCCGATGTTCGCGTCCCGGTCATGTCGGTTGCCGGGCAAGGAGACGGGATCGCTCCGCTGCCGGCGGTGCATCACGTCGGCGGCCTGCTGCCGAACGCCCCGAGCGTGCGCCTCGAGAGCGCGCCCGGCGGTCACCTCGGAGTGCTGACCGGTCGCAGCGCAGCGGGCACCACGTGGGCCTTACTCGACGAGTTCCTCACGGAGCACGGCCAGCAGCGCTCCCGCGCGTTGCGCGCCGTCGCCTAGGCGCTAGCTGTCAGGGCTTGCGCCCGCGCTTGGCCTGGCGCTCGAGCCGTCGGCCGAAGGCCTCTTCTGCCTCGCGTGTCATCGTCAGCTGAAAGACACCGAGAAGCGCGTCGGAGGCGAGCGGGCGCAGGCGCTCGATCGCCTCGAGGATCTCCGGCCAGCGCTCGGCCGGATGGCCGTCTTTCTCAAACGGTGTCCAGACCTCTTCGAGGAACATCTTCGAGAAGGCCCGCGCCACGGACTCGCACGCGCGCTTGACCTGCTCGACCACCGCGAGGGCCGACTCGAGGCTCACTCCGCGGCTCATGACCTCTTCCGCGGCGCGCAGCAGGGCAGGGCTCGGAGCCTCATAGCGGCCGCCGCCCACCTCGACGAGGAGGCCGAGCCGCTCGGCCTTCGCGAGCGCCCTCCCATCGAAGGTGCCGAAGCGCTCCACGAGCTCTTCGGCCGTCAGGATCTCCGACGGCTCGGTCTCCCAGGGCGCCGAGATCGCACGGCGAAACCCGAGTAGGCCCTCGGCCGCGCCGTGGGAGTCGCCGATCAGCCGCTTGATCGAGCCGAGGTTGAAGTCGTCGGCCTGCATCTCCTGCACGAGCTGCAGGCGGGTTACGTGCTCGGGGCCGTAGTAGCCCACGCGCATGCGTACGACGGGTGGCGGGAGGAGGCCACGCGACTGGTGGTTGCGGATGTTGCGGACGGTCATCCCCGTCTCACCGGCGAGCTGCTCGATCGTCAGATGCGCCTCGTCGAGCGGCTCGCCGCTGGGAACCGCCTGTAGACGCTTGGGAGCCATGTGTGCAGATTATCACCGTTCAACGTAACTTCAGATGAGGTAACGTTGTATTGAGTCACACAGGTCGAGGCGATCGTCGATCGCTCCTACGCACTCCAAGGAGGCAATTCACCTTGAGACCACTTCTTCTTCAGGCGGCCACGAGCGCCCAGCCCGCCGGCGGCGCCGCCATTGGCGAGATCGTCACCGCGACGGTCGCCGCGCTCGTCATCACCGCCGCGCTGCTCATCCTCGGCGTCGGCCATCGCACGGGGCGCGTCGCGCTCTTGGGCCGGGCCGCCGACCGTTTCGGGCGCCTCACCGGCCTCCCGTCCTGGGTTGCCCTGCCCACGGCCGTCGCGACCTCGTCGCTCCTCATCGCGGTTTTCGGCATGGATTGGGACATCTCCCTGCACATCGATGTCGGCCGCGATCCTGGCCCTCTCGCCAACCCGGCCCATTACTTCATCCTCTTCGGCCTCTTCGGGATCTTCTCCGCCGGCTTCCTCGCGATGGTGCTGCCGAAGGAGCGCCCGAGCTCCACGGCCGTGCGCATGCGACCCGGATGGGATGCCCCGCTCGGCGGCGTGCTCATCTGCGCCTGCGGTGCGTTCTCGCTGATCGGCTTCCCGCTCGACGATATGTGGCACCGCATCTTCGGACAGGACGTGACCCTTTGGGGCCCCACCCACCTCATGCTCATCGGAGGGGCGGCGATGACCCTGATCGGCATCGCCGTGCTGCTCGTCGAAGGCCTGCGCGCCCGTCTGCTCGCCGGTGGCAGTGAAGCTGATCTCGGGTGGCTCCACACCGCGCGCCGCCTCTCGCTCGCCGGCGGCCTGCTGATCGGCCTCTCGACCTTCCAGGCCGAGTTCGACTTCGGCGTGCCCCAGTTCCGCTTCGTCTTCGCGCCGATGCTGGTGATGCTTGCCGCGAGCGCCGGCCTGGTGGCGATGCGCATGTGGATCGGGCGGGGCGGCGCGCTAGGCGCCGTCGTCTTCTTCCTCGTCATCCGCGGGGGGTTGGCGTTGCTGGTCGGTCCGGTTCTCGGCGAGACGACACCGCACTTCCCGCTCTACATCGTCGAGGCGCTCATCGTCGAGACGGTCGGACTGCGGCTCGGGCGCGAGCGCCCGCTGGCCTTCGCGCTGACCGCGGGCGCGGGCATCGGCACGATCGGCCTCGCGGCCGAGTGGGGGTGGTCGCATGTCTGGTCGGTCATCCCGTGGCCTTCGACGCTGTTGCCCGAGGGCGCCCTGCTCGGTTTCGGCATGGCGATGGCCGGCTCGCTGATAGGTGCCTGGATCGCTACACGCCTGGCCTCGGACTCGCTCGTGCGCCCGCCGCGCCTACGCGTGGCCGCCACCATTGGGGCTGTCGCCGTCGCTGCATTCGTGGGAGTCGGTTTGTACAAGTCGACCGCCACCGGCGCTCGCGCGCACGTGGATCTGACCGAGGTCCACGGCGGCCCGGCGAGAACGGTGAACGCCACGGTCACGCTTGATCCGCCGAGCGCCGCGTCGGGCGCCGAGTGGCTCACCGCGACGGCGTGGCAGGGGGGAGGCCTGGTGGTCGACCGCCTGCAGAATGTCGGTCCGGGCCGCTACCACACGACGCAGCCGATCCCGGTCCACGATGACTGGAAGGCGCTCGTCCGCCTGCATCGCGGCAGCTCGCTGACCGGCATTCCGCTCTACCTGCCCGATGATCCCGCCATTCCGGCCAAGGGCGTTCCGGCGAGCGCGCACTTCACGCGGACGCTTGTGGCCGATCACAAGATCCTGCAGCGCGAGCAGAAGACGAGCAGCACCGGCGTGTTGACCGTGATCGCTTACGGGACGGTCCTGGCGATCGCGCTGGGTCTGCTCGCTCTGCTCGCATGGGGGCTGCACCGGCTGGGCGCCGTCGCGCCGAGTGGGTCTGAGCCGCCGGCTCGTCGCGCGTCGAGTCGTCGCCCCGAGGTGCGGACAGCGCCGCGCGCGCCGCAGGTCACGTCATGACCGCGACGTACGTGCTGCCGATCGCGCACCACCTCGTCGAGACTGTGCCGTTCGTCGTCCCCGTGGTCCTCCTTCCGCTGGTCCTGCTCGGCTTGGCCTTGCGGGACCGGCTGAAGGGGCGCGGCGGGACGGGCGAGGGCGCGTAACGGGCGCGGCTGGATCGGATCTGGGGAAGGGAGCGCCCGAAGCGAGCACAACTGTCCACAAGCGCACCTTCCGGACCGCCATGGACAGAATTGCTCGCTCAGCGAGCAGAAGTGTCCACCGGGCCGATCCGCGACCCGCCGTGGACAGTTGTGCTCGCCCCCTCCCTCCCCAGATCCGAGCCAGCCACCCAGCGTTCAACCCGCAAAGCGCTACCTTCTCCCGTGCGGTCGGCGACGCTGGCCGCGAGACAGCTCGCTTGGGTCCCGCTTCTCATACGCGGTTCGGGTCAGCCGGTCTCCCGAATCACACACGCGGCCCGCGCCAGAATCGGCGCGCCGCAGAGGAGCAACACCACATGTCCAGCCAGTCTTTCGCCGATCTCGGCGTATCCAGCGCGGTCGTACGCGCACTCGCCGCTCGCGGCGCAGAAACACCCTTCGCCATTCAGGGCCTCGTCATCGCTGACGTGCTCGCGGGCCGCGACGTGCTCGCCAAGTCGCCGACCGGCTCGGGCAAGACCCTCGCCTTCGGCGCCCCGATGGCCGACCTGATCGAGGCGAACGATCCGCGTCCCGCCGGCCTCATCCTTGCCCCGACTCGCGAGCTCGCGAGCCAGATCGTCGAGGAGGTGCGCTCGGTCGCGCACGCTCGCGCCCTGCGCATCGCTCCCGTCTACGGCGGCGTCGGCATCGTCAAGCAGGCGCAGATCGCCAAGCGCGCACACATCGTCGTCGCCACTCCCGGCCGTCTCGAGGACCTGCTCCAGCGCGGTGAGTTCTCGCTGAAGAACGTCAAGGTGCTCGTTCTCGACGAAGCCGACCGCATGCTCGACATGGGCTTCCGCCCCGCGGTCGACCGCATCGTCGCGCTGTGCCCGAAGAACCGCCAGACGCTGTTCTTCTCCGCCACTCTCGACGGCGAGGCCGGCAAGGTCGCCCGCCTCTACACGCACGACGCCGCCGCCCACGAGCACACTCCCCCCGCTCAGGACATCGCGGCGATCGAGCATCGCTTTCTGCGCGTCGAGCACGAGCACCGCGTCGGTGCCCTCGTGCGCGAGCTGCGCGCGGAGCGCGAGCGCGCGCTCGTCTTCGTGCGCACCAAGCGCGGCGCCGACCGGCTCGTCAAGCGCCTCGGCGCCGAGGGCGTCGCTGCGGTGGCGATGCACGGCGACAAGAGCCAGAATCAGCGCGAGAAGGCGCTCGCCCGCTTCGAGGCGGGCACCGTCGACACGCTGGTGGCCACCGATGTCGCCGCGCGCGGGATCGACGTCGCCGGCATCTCGCACGTCATCAACTTCGACGCGCCCGAGGACCGCGAGGGCTACGTTCACCGCATCGGCCGCACGGGCCGCGCTGGGCGCACCGGCGTCGGCATCACTTTCGTCGGGCCGGAGCAGACTCGCGACGTCGAGCGCATCGCGACGCACCTGCGCCTGCACGACGAGTGGTCGCGCGGAGGGTTCGCGACCACGAACGGCTCAAGCCAGCGCTCGAGCTCGTCGCGCCCGCGCCGCCGCCGGCGATGAGCGGGCTCGCCCAGCGCGAGGACCTGCGCAACGTCGCGATCATCGCCCACGTCGACCACGGCAAGACGACCCTGGTCGACGCGATGCTCTGGCAGTCCGGCGCGTTCCGCGAGGGCCAGGACGTCAACGAGCGCGTCATGGACTCCATGGACCTCGAACGCGAGAAGGGCATTACGATCCTCGCCAAGAACACCGCGGTGAACCACGCCGGTGTAAAGCTCAACATCGTTGACACGCCGGGACACGCCGACTTCGGCGGCGAGGTCGAGCGCGCCCTGACGATGGTCGACGGCGTGCTGCTGCTCGTCGACGCCTCCGAGGGCCCGTTGCCCCAGACGCGCTTCGTGTTGCGCAAGGCGCTCGAGTCGCGCCTGCCGGTGATCCTCGTCGTCAACAAGGTCGACCGTCCCGACGCCCGCATCGAAGAGGTCGTGCACGACGTCGAAGAGCTATTCCTCGACCTCGACGCGACCGAGGACCAGATCTCGTTCCCCATCGTCTACACGAACGCCAAGGCGGGCTGGGCCTCGATGGAGCGTGGCGTGGAGGGCACCGACCTGGGGCCGCTGCTCGACCTGCTGCTCGAGCATGTCCCCGCGCCCTCCTTCGAGCCGGGCCACCCGCTCCAGGCGCACGTCCCCAACCTCGATGCCTCCCCCTACCTCGGGCGCCTCGCGATGTGCCGTGTGCGCAACGGGACGATCCGTCGTGGGCAGGACGTCGCCTGGTGCCGCGTCGACGGGACCATCGAGCGCGCGAAGGTCACCGAGCTGTTCGTGACCGAGGCGCTCGACCGTGTCGCCGCGCAGGAGGCCGGTCCCGGCGAGCTCGTCGCGGTGGCCGGGATCCCCGAGATCACGGTCGGCGAGACCCTCGCCGACCTCGACGATCCGCACCCACTCCCGGTCATGACCGTCGACGAGCCTTCGCTCGCCGTCACGCTGGCCGCCAACACCTCGCCGATGGCCGGGCGCGAGGGCACAAAGCTCACCGCGCGGCAGATCAAGGACCGGCTCGATCAGGAGCTGATCGGCAACGTCTCTCTGCGCGTAGAGGCAACCGACCGCCCCGAGGCGTGGGAGGTGCAGGGCCGCGGCGAGCTGCATCTGGCGGTACTCGTCGAGTTGATGCGGCGTGAGGGCTTCGAGCTGACCGTCGGCCAGCCGCAGGTCGTCACGCGCGAGATCGACGGCAAGCGCCACGAGCCCGTCGAGCGCATGACGATCGACGTGCCCGAGGAGTACGTTGGCGTGGTCACGCAGCTACTGGCCCTGCGCAAGGGGCGGATGGAGCACATGGTCAACCACGGGACGGGCTGGGTGCGGATGGACTACATCGTGCCCGCACGCGGTCTCGTTGGATTTCGCACCGAGTTCCTCACCGAGACGCGCGGCACGGGCATCGCGCACCACGTCTTCGACCGCTACGAGCCCTGGCACGGCGATCTGCGCACGCGGCCCACAGGTGCCTTGGTCTCCGATCGCTCCGGCACCGTCACTGCTTACGCGTGCTTCTCGCTGCAGGAGCGTGGCACCCTGTTCGTCTCGCCCGGCGACGAGGTCTACGAGGGCATGGTGATCGGCGAGAACGCGCGCGCCGACGACCTCGACGTCAACGCCGTGCGCGAGAAGCACCTGACCAACGTGCGCTCGGCCAACGCCGACGTGCTCGTGCGCCTCGTGCCGCCGCGCCCCTTCTCACTCGATCAGGCCCTCGAGTTCCTGCGCGAGGACGAATGTGTCGAGGTGACCCCCGCCGGAGTGCGCCTGCGCAAGGTGCACATGCGCGCGGTCGAGCGCCAGAAGGCGGCGCGCAAGGTGCGCGCCGGCGCCGCGTAGCTCCTACAACTCGATGTGACCGCCCATGACGACCGTGCGGTCGCCGGGGAGGGCGAAGTACTCGGCGGCGTTGGCCGAGTTGCGCGACAGCGTCACGAAGAGCCGCTTGCGCCACTTGCGCATCCCGGGCGCATCGGTGGGAACGATCGTCATGCGCGACAGGAAGTAGGAGCATTCGCCGGGGTCGATGTCGAGCTCGGGGTCTAGTCCGACGGCGAGCCGCAGAACCCCGGGAACGTCGGGCTCGTCTTGAAATCCGAAGCGCGCCGTGATGTGCGAGATGCCGTCGTCCTTGTAGCCGAGATCGTCGAGCGACAGGCGCTCGCTCTCGGGCACGTGGGGCACCTTCTGCATCTCGATCGACAGCACCACCGTGTGTTCGTGCAGCGTGTGGTTGTGCTCGATGTTTGCGCGCATGGCCAGCGGCGTCGTCTCGATGCCGGCGTGGAGGAACACGGCCGCGCCGGGTACGCGAAAGACGGGTGGGTCCATGTCGCGGATCTCATTGACGAACGCGCGCAGCGGTCCCTCCTCCTCCGTACGATTGGCCGTGACGATCTTGCGCCCGCGCTGCCACGTGATCAGCACGACGAAGACGAGCAGAGCGATCGACAAGGGGAACCAGCCGCCGTGCACCACCTTGCGCAGGTTGGCGGAGAAGAACGCCAGGTCGACCACGAGGAAGGAGATGGCGCCCGCGATTACGACCCACAGCGGCTTCTTCCACAGCGTGCGCACGACGACGAAGAAGAGGATCGTGTCGATGGCCAGGGTGCCGGTCACCGCGATCCCGTAGGCCGAGGCGAGGTGGGCGGAGGAGCCGAAGCCGACCACCAGCGCGACCACCGCCGCGAAGATGCCCCAGTTGATGGCCGGGGCGTAGACCTGTCCCACCTCGTGGTCGGAGGTGTGGTGGATCGTCACCCTCGGCAGGAAGCCGAGCTGAACCGCCTGCCGCGTGACGGAGAACGCCCCCGAGATCACGGCCTGCGAGGCGATAACGGTCGCGGCGGTCGCGAGGATGACCATCGGGACGCGCGCCCAGTGCGGGATCAGGAGGAAGAACGGGTTGTCGATCGCCTTCGGGGAGCCCAGGATCAGCGAGCCCTGGCCAAGGTAGTTGAGGGTCAGAGCCGGGAAGGCCAGCATGAACCATGCGCGGCGGATGGGGCGCCGGCCGAAGTGCCCCATGTCGGCGTAGAGCGCTTCGGCGCCGGTGACGGCGAGGATGACCGAAGCGAGCGCGATGAACGCGATGCCGCCGTGGTTGACGAAGAACGTGATCCCGTAGGTGGGCGAGAGGGCTTTCGCGATCTCCGGCGCCTTGACGATCTGGCGGATCCCGGCCAAGGCGAGCGAGGCGAACCAGACGCCCATGATCGGCCCGAAGAAGCGGCCCACCGCGCCTGTGCCGAAGCGCTGGATGGAGAACAGCAGCGTGATGATGACCAGCGTCACGGGGATCACGGCGTGCCCGAAGCTCGGCGCCGCCACCTTCAGGCCTTCGACGGCCGAGAGGACCGAGATCGCCGGGGTGATCATCCCGTCGCCGTAGAAGAGCGAGGCGCCGAAGATGCCCAGGGCGATCAGGGCGGCCTTGGCCATCGTCCCCTTGAGCGAGCCCTGCACGAGCGAGATCAGGGCCATGATGCCGCCCTCGCCGTCGTTGTCGGCGCGCATGATGAACGTGACGTACTTGATCGAGACGATCAGCGTAATCGACCAGAAGACGAGCGAGATGACGCCATACACCGACGCCTGATCGGGCTTCACGATGTGATTGTCGGCGGAGAAGATCGTCTGCAGCGCGTACAGCGGGCTCGTGCCGATGTCGCCGAAGACGACGCCCAGCGCGCCGAGGGTCAGCGCGGCCATGCCGGCGCGTCCGGGAGCGGCGTGCTTGGTGCCGTCGTGGCGGCCGCGGGGGCGGGCGCGGCGGGCGCCGACGGTCTCCGTTG
The DNA here is from genome assembly GCA_038200435.1 of Solirubrobacterales bacterium. Taxonomy (GTDB): domain Bacteria; phylum Actinomycetota; class Thermoleophilia; order Solirubrobacterales; family Solirubrobacteraceae; genus JBBPXY01. Next base: position 31,042 of record JBBPXY010000051.1, on the reverse strand, counting down.
CGGCCATCAGGCGCTGGCGGCGCGGCGCACGCTCGGGCGCTCCCGGCGTCCCTCCGACAGCAGTCGCGCGGCCAGCACGCCGCCGATCCCCCCGAACAAGTGGCCCTGCCAGGAGATGCCGGAATGGGGCTCGAGCCCCGAGAGCAGGGCCGAGCCGAAGCCGATGGCCACCAGGAACCCCACGGCCATCTCCACGAAGCGGCGGGTGAAGAACCCGCGGGCGACGAGGTAGGTCGCGTAGCCGAAGACCACTCCGCTCGCCCCGATGTGAATCGAGTGCGCCGGCGCGATGAGCCAGGTGCCAAGGCCGCTAACGAGGGCGACGATCGCGGTGACGGTCGCCACCCGCGCAAGCCCTCTGACCGCGATCACGCAGCCCAGCACAAGGAACGGGATCGTGTTGCCGATCAGGTGCGTGAAGCCCGCGTGCAGGAACGGAGCGGTGACGATGCCGATCAGCCCGTCGGCCTGGCGCGGCTCTATCCCGTACTGATCGAGGCGGTGGGAGTCGATCGCGTCGATGACCTCGACGACCCACATAAGGGCTGCCATGCCTACGACCAGGCGAAGGCCGTCACGGTTCGGGGTCAAACGGCTCTGTATCGCTTCGCGCATAGGCGAGAAGGATGACAGCGCCGCACCGGCGCCCGACGTCAGTCCGCGATCGAGCGGTGGAACCGGCGGATCGCCAGCGGGGCGCAGACCGCCACGATGGCCGCCGAGCACAGCAGGGTGTAGGTGATGGGGTGCTGGAGCGACCACGGTGCACCGGGTCCAGCGCCGGCGTGGGGATTGCCGAAGAGGACCCGTAACGAGTCGGCGAGAGAGCTCACGGGGTTCCACTCGGCGAAGGTGCGCAGGACTCCGGGCAGCGTTGCAGAGGGGACGAACGTGCTCGCGATGAAGGTGAGCGGGAAGATCGCGACGAAGGCAACGCCCTGCACCGCTTCGGGGGAGGACAGCATGCTGCCGATCAGCACACCGACCCAGATCATCGCGAAGGCGAAGAGGATGAGCAGTCCGTAGCCGGCAAGCGCGTCCAAGAACCCGGTGCGAATCCGCCATCCGACAATGAGCCCACAGATCGACATCAGCAACATCGGCAGCAGGATCTTCAGCAGGTTGGCGCTCGCGTGGCCTCCGAGCACGGCGCTCCGGGCCATCGGTAGCGCGCGGAAACGGTCCATGGCACCGTTCTTGCGGTCGGCGGCGATACCGATGGCGACCCCGAACGAGCCACCGAACACGATGGTCTGGGCGAAGATGCCCCCCATCAAGAACTCCTTGTAGTTGCCCCCGCCGGGCACAGCGATCGCCCCGCCGAAGACGTAGGCGAAGAGGAGCACGAACATGACGGGCTGGAAGGTCGCGTCGGCGAGCACCTCGGGCTGGCGGCGCATGTGCAGAAGCCCTCGCCGGGTAACGACCCAGATGTCGCGCAGAGCAGATCCGTGCCGCGACTCGGCCGGGCCGATCTCGGTGGGCGCCGGCGCGGTGGGGGCCGCCACGCTCATCGCGCTGCCGCCTCGGGCTCGCGCTCGCGGTCCTGCTCAACTCCGGTCTCCTCGCCCGTGGGCGCGGAACCGGTAAGGGTCAGGAACACGTCGTCCAGCGTCGGCTGGTGCAGCCCGAGATCTTCGACGGCGATGCTCTGCGTCCGGAGCTCGTCGACGACCGCGCCGAGGGCGCTCACTCCGTCATCGGTGGGGACCGTGACACGACGCGCCGGCGCGTCGACGGTGGCGGGGGCGCCGCAAACGCGCTCGAGGATCGCCACGGCCCGCGGCAGGTCGTCGGCGCGCGCGGGCACGAGCAGCACCTGCTCGCCGCCGACTTGGCGCTTTAGCTGACTCGAGTCGCCCCGCGCGATGACGCGTCCGTGGTCGATAACGACGATCTCGTCGGCCAGGCGATCGGCCTCCTCCAGGTACTGTGTCGTCAGCAGGATTGTCGTGCCGGCGCCGACAAGGGTCTCGAGGACCTCCCACAGCTCGTTGCGCGCGCGAGGGTCCAGGCCGGTCGTCGGCTCGTCGAGGAAGAGGACCTCCGGCCCAGCGACGAGGGTCGCCGCCAGGTCGAGCCGACGGCGCATCCCGCCGGAGTAGTCGCGCACCAGCTTGTCTCGTGCGTCCTCGAGGTTGAACTGCTCGAGGAGCTCCTCGGCGCGCGCTTTGGCCGTACGGCGGGGTATGTGGTGGAGCTCGCCGATCATCAGGAGGTTCTCGAACCCCGACAGCAGAGCGTCGACGGTCGCATCCTGCGCCGCGAGCCCAATGCGGCGCCGCACTTCCATCGGCTCCGCCGCGAGGTCGAAGCCGGCCACGCAGGCCGATCCTTGGTCGGGGTTCGCGAGCGTGGTGAGGATGCGCACCGCCGTCGTCTTGCCGGCGCCGTTGGGGCCGAGCAGGCCGCACACCGACCCGGCGGGCACGGCGAGGTCGACGCCGGCCAGCGCGTCGGTGTCGCCGTAGCGCTTGCGCAGTCCGTGGGCCTCGATCGCGTTGGCGGGAGCCATGCCGCGCACCGTAGCAAATGGCTTCAGTTGGTGTAATCTTTCTCTTAGGGTAAAGAAATTGAGTTCGCTGACGGACCTATTTGCCGACTCCCACGCCGAGGAAGGGCTGCGCGCGCGCAAGAAGCGCCGCACGCGCACGGAGATCTCCGACGTAGCCACCCAGCTGTTCGCCGAGCGGGGCTTCGACGACGTCACGATGGCCGACATCGCGACAGCTGCCGAAGTATCGGTGAAGACGATCTTCAACTACTTCGGCTCCAAGGAAGAGCTCTACTTCGATCGCGCCGGGGAGTTGCAGGACGTCTTTTCCTCGACGGTAAGAGCCCGGGCGCCCGGCACGACGATCCTTGCCGCGCTCCGGCGGCTGCTCGTCGACAACGTGATGCCCTTCCCGGGCAGTGGGTGGCGCCGGCTCGGCGTTCCCGAGGACTACGAACGCATGCGGGCCTACCTCGCGGTGGAGGAAGGGACGCCCGTGTTGCGAGCCCGGCGCCTCGTGATCGGGACAGAGCTCGCGATCTCACTCGCCGCCGTGATTGCCTCTGAGCTCGGGCGAGAAGAGGGCGACGATGCGGTGCAGTTGCTCGCGACCCTCCTGATCGGAGTGCTCCACCTACGCGACCAGGTGTTGCGGGAGGGGGTACTGCAGCGCCGCGCGGCGCGGAGCGTGCGAGGGCGGGTCACCGGCGCGATGAACGCGGCGTTCGACCGGCTCGACCTGGCGTTTGCCGATTTGGACCGGGAAGCCGGTTAGCGCAGCCGCTCAGGCTGGAAGCTGCGCCGGCAAGCCGAAGGACTTGAACAGCGAGCCGTCGGTCTCGAGGAAGTAGACGATGTCGGCGATGCGGCCGCCGCGGATGTCGAGCACCTGGATCGACCATGGCGTGGCGCCGCCGTCGCGGTACTGGGCGAAGCCGGGACTGCCGTTGACGTGCAGGGGGACGAGTCGCGATCCGCGGCAGTCCGCGCCCGGGCCGAGCATCCAGGCGGCCATCTTGTCCCGGCCGCGCAACCAGAGCGGGTAGGGCGGCATCGACTGTGTGGCGTCCTCATGAAGCAGCGCGGTGAGCGCCTCGATGTCGTAGCGCTCGAAGGCGTCGACGTAGCGCGCGAGGAGCTCGCGGTTGGCGGCGTCGATCGAGTCGTCTGAGAGCTCGAGCACCTCGAGGTCGCGTGAGGCCAGGGTCGTCCGGGCTCGCTGAAGTGCGCTGTTCACCGCGGCAACGCTGAGGTCGAGCAGCTCGCCCACTTCGCTCGCGCGCCAGCGCAGCACGTCACGGAGGATCAGCACCGCCCGCTGGCGGGGCGGTAGATGCTGAAGGGCGGCAATGAAGGCGAGGCGGACACCCTCGCGCGCCAGACTGAGCTGGGCCGGGTCGGTGACCCCAAGAACCCGGTCGTCGTCGGCCGGCGAGATCCACGTCGTCTCGGGGAGCGGCGCCGCCAGCGGAGCCTCCACCTCACCCGGGCCGTCGAACTCCATGGGCATGGCGCGGCGCTGGCTGGCCCCCGCGAAGTCGAAGCAGACGTTGGTCGCGATGCGGTAGAGCCAAGTGCGCAGGGTGGAGCGCGACTCGAAGTGGTCGATGTTGCGCCACGCGCGAGTCAGAGTCTCCTGCACGGCATCCTCGGCCTCGGAGGACGCGCCGAGCATGCGGTAGCAGTAGCCCGTCAGCTCGACTCGGTGGCGCTCGAGCTGCTCCTCGACGCCGGGCCCCATCGCAGTCTGCGTGCCCACGCTTCGAGCGTAGCGAGGACGCGCGCTGATCTCCACGGTAAGCAGTGTCGCCAACCCGAGACGCCGCCGGCACCGAGGACTACGCGAAGACTACAATCCAGACCGCTCGGCGACCGGAATGCCCGGGTTTGCGCCCGATGCGGCTCCATTGTGAACCCGCCGCCTGCTCCACCGGCACCCTGGCCGGCCCGGCTGATCGCGCTTGGCCGCCGGATGCCACCGAACGGATGGGCGCTCCTCGCGATCGCGGCTGCCGTGCTGCTCGCGAACCTGCCCTACATCCTCGGGTTCTTCGATCCCAACCCGCTCGGACCGAGGAGTGGCCTGGGGCCGTCCGCCTTGGGCCTGACCGGTGGTGTGCCCGTCCTCGACCCCAACAACGGGATCACTTCGCAGGCGCTCGGCCATCGCGCGGCGATCGATGTCGTCAACGGGCGGATGCCCTGGTGGAATCCCTACGAGGGGACCGGTCTGCCTCTGGCCGGGGAGATGCAGTCCGCGGCGCTGGTCCCGCCGACGCTCCTGACCCTGTTCTCGGGCGGTCAGCTGTACGAGCACATGCTGCTCGAGGTGCTCGCGGGCATCGCGACGTTCCTGCTGTTGGGCCGGCTCGGTCTTGCGCGCTGGGCCGCGCTGATCGCGGGGATCGCGTTCGCCCTCAACGGCACCTCGGCGTCGTTTGGACACGCGCCGGCCAACCCGGTCGCGTTTCTGCCGCTGCTCATCCTCGGGATCGAGAAGGCGTACTCGGCCAGCCTGGCGGGACGCCGCGGCGGGTGGTGGTTGATCGCCGTCGCCGGCGCGCTGTCGCTCTACGCTGGCTTCCCGGAGGTCGCCTACGTCGACGCCCTCCTGGCCACCGCCTGGTTCCTCTGGCGCTGCGGCTGCCTGGGGCGCGCTCGTGTGCGCGCCCTCGCGGGCAAGGCCGGGACCGGGCTCGCTGCCGGAGTGCTGCTGGCGGCCCCGCTGCTCGTGGCGTTCGTGGGGTATCTGCAGCACTCCGATGTCGCGCATCACAGCGACGCCTACTTCGGGCAGGTGCACCTGCCCGCTGCCGCCCTTCCCCATCTGCTGTTCCCCTACGTGCACGGGCCGGCCCTTCGCTACTCCGATCCGGGCTTAACGCTGGCCTCCATCTGGGGTGGCGTCGGGGGGTATCTCTCGACGTCCCTGCTGCTCCTCGGGCTGCTCGGCCTTCTCTCGAAGGGCCGGCGCGGGCTGAAGGTGATGCTGCTCGCATGGATCGTGCTCGCGATGTCGCGCATCTACGGCGTCCCGTTTCTGGGAGACGTGCTCGGGGTGGTGCCGGGCATGAGCCGGGTGCTGTTCCCCCGGTACTCGTTCTCGTCGGTGGAGCTGGCCGTGGTCGTGCTCGCAGCGCTCGGGCTGCACGATCTGCTCTCCGGTACAAGCGAGTCGCGGCGTCGCTTGATTTGGGTCACGGCAGCATCGCTCGCGGTGGTCGTCATCGCCGCGATCGGGGCGGGGCCGCTGGCCGATCGCCTCGGCCCCGTGTTCAGCTCGCGGCCGTACTTCACCGGGTCCATCGCGTGGGGAGCGGTGGTCGTCGCTGCTCTGGCGGGTGCGGCTCTCCTGCTGAGACACCGCAGGCGCGAGGTCCTCGTCGCGGTGATCGTCGTCGCCGATGCGATGGCGCTCTTCGTGTTCCCCGAGCTCTCCGCCCCGCGCAGCGTGCATGTGGATATGGCTCCCGTGGCGTTCCTGCAGCGGCACCTCGGCCAAGCGCGCGTCTTCACCCTCGGGCCGCTTCAGCCCAACTACGGCTCGTACTTCGGCATCGCCTCCCTGAACGTCAACGACGTCCCTGTCGCCACGAGCTTCACGAACTACGTCCATCGGCGGCTGGATCAGGTCGTAGGCCCGACTCACTTCGTCGGTACCGCCCAGGGCGGCCTTCCTCTCTACGGAGCTTCCGCCCGCGACGAGCTGCTGAGGAACCTCGAGGGCTACCGCGAGGCCGGCGTGAGCTACGTCCTCACCACGCCGGGCGAGGCGCTGCCGGAAAGCCGCGCCACCTTCACACGAGTCTTGCGCACGCCGACTGCGTGGATCTACCGGCTCGCGGGCTCGGAACCGTACTTCACCGCCATCGACACGCCGTGCACCGTGCGCTCGACCACCAGACTCGCGGCTTCGCTCACCTGCCCGAGGTCCTCCACCCTGGTCCGGCGCGAAACGGCTCTCCCCGGTTGGAGCGCCCGGGTCGACGATCATCCGGCGCCAGTACGCGTGAATCAGGGCATCTTTCAAGCCGTAGCCGTGAAGAGCGGGTCGCATCGAGTGACCTTCAGCTACTCGCCGCCGCAGATCGCCTGGGCTTACCTGGCCTTTGCCGTGGGATGCGCGTGGCTGCTCGTCGGGGCGGCTCTCGGTCGGCGCCAGACGAGCCGCGACCTCGAACGGTGAGGTCAGAACGCGTCGTGCCGATGCTGCGCCTATGGCGCTGATGAGCGGGCAGCATCTCGTGACGCTGATGGTGCAAACGGAGCGGGGGTCAACCGCAGCGCCCTTCGACGTCATCGGGCTGTAGCAGTTGCCGACCTGCGTCCGCATGCGTCCCCCGCGTTCCCCCTTCCCCAGCCACAGACGCATGGGACGCATGGGACGATGTGTCCGGTACCACGGTGGTAACACGACCCGTACTGTTGAGGTCCACGACCGGCCGCGGCGCCTCAGTGGTCCGCTGGTAGGGTTTCCGCGCCGTGCAGCGCAAGGACTTAGTCGTTCCGGCCGCGATCGTTGTTGCTGGCGCGGCCATTCGCGTTGCGGCGATCGGCCAACAGAGCTACTCGTTCGACGAGAGCTACACAGTCCATATCGTAGGCGGGACGTTCGGGGCGTTGCTCCGTGGCGTTGCGCGGACCGAATCAACGCCGCCACTCTATTACGCGCTCGCTTGGGTCTGGGCACACCTCTTCGGGGACGGCGAGGTGGCCTTGCGGTCGCTCTCTGCGCTGCTCGGAGCCGCGCTTGTGGTGGCGGCCTACGTCCTTGGCCGGCGGATCGGGGGTGGCCTTGCGGGTTGGATCGGCGCCGCGCTTGTGGCCGCGAACCCCCTGCTTGTCTGGTATTCCCAGGAGGCTCGGGCTTACTCCCTGGCCGCCCTCACCGCGCTCTTCACGGTGCTTGCCGCGCTCGCGACGCGGCGTCGCGCGGCTGCCGTCGCGCCCTACGCGGTTTGGGCCGCTTGCTCTGTAGCAGCGCTCTCGACGCACTATTTTACGATCTTCGTCGTGCTACCCGAGGCCCTGTGGTTGCTGTTTGGTCCTCAGGTGACCCGCCGGACCGCGGCGGCCGCGGCCGTCGGCGTGGTCGCTCTGGCCGGCTTGGCGCTGCTGCCCCTCGCCCTAACTCAGCGCAGTCGCTCGGCCTACCTGGCCTTGGGCTCAGACGACCTCGTTCATCGTGCCGGCGCGATTCCGAAGGAATACTTGCTCGGCGGCTCGGCGTCGCAGATCGACGACGTGTGGGTGATCAGCGCGGCCGCCTTGCTCGGACTCGGAGCGCTGGCTGCCGTCGCGGGCTCCCTCCGGAACTCGAAGGCCCGGGTACTCGCCGCACTCGGCTCGTTGGGCGTCGGGCTTCCTTTGGTGCTGGCGCTCGTGGGCGCCGACTACGTCAATCCGCGCAACGTCCTCCCAGCGCTGCCTGTTCTCCTAGTCGGTCTCGGAGTGGCAGTTACGAGACGATGCGCGGCTCGACGCCTTCGTCAAGTCGGGCTCGCGAGTGTCGTCGGCCTCGTAGTTCTCTTCCTCGGTGTGGACGTAGCCGTTACCCGCTCCGCGCGCCTGCAGCGCACCGACTGGCGCGGAGCCGCACGCATCATCGACGCTGACCCGTCGCGTCCCGCTGTTCTCCTGCTCGCTCCAGCAGGGGACGTAGCGGCGCTCTCAATCTACCTTCGGACCCTGCACCACCTGCCTTCCGGGCGCATTCGCGTACGCGTTGTCTGGGCGCTTGCGGTGAGACGGCCGCCCGGCGCGGTGCCAGCCGATCACCCCGCAAGCCCCCTGCGAGCGGGACGAGAGATCCGGACCGCGAGCTTGATTCTCCGTCGCTATCAAGTTTCAGACAAAGCGAGCATGACCCTAGGGGAGCTGACGGGCGCGGTGTTCCCTGGCGTGTCAGCAAGCGCGGCGATTCGCTAGCCGCACGCTCTCGGCAACGCAAGCAGCCGCGTTGTTCTCGGTTGGCCCCGGAGACTCATGGCACGCACGAGACGCTGCGACTGCACCACGAAGTGTGCCGCGAGGCGGATCGGGAATGTCGAGACCCGGACTCGAACCGGGCACGGATCGTGCTGATGCGGCCGCGTGCGTCCCCTGCGTCCCTTCCGTCCCCAGCGAGGGAATCATGGGACGCATAGACGATTCGTGCGGTACGACGGTGGTACCACGAGCCGGTTCTTGGTGATACCGAACTACCGCCGAAATATCACGGATATTGCACGGGCGCCCCTCCGGTTGGCCCGCATCGCGGCCTCTTGCCGGTGCTGCCGTCCCACCGTGAGTCCGGTGTCAGCGGAGGAGCTGGCGCTGAAAAGGCTTCCGCTTCATGTGCGCATATCCGATCTCTTCAGCGGTCAACACCGGCTGGAGGGTCGAGTTTCGTCCCCGGCGCCACCTCAGTCAAGTCGCACGAAGGTCGCAAGTGCCGCGGTCAGCGACCGCATTCTGACGAGCGAACCACGCCGCGCCGCAGTGCCGTGGCCGCCCGTGGCCGTCGTCAGTCCGAGAGGTGCAACGTCGCGAGCCCCAGCTGCGCCTCGAGCAGTCCGCGCGCCGGCGCGCCGGCGGCGGCGAGCACCTCGACGAGGTAGGCGCGGCGGCGTCCGCGGACGGCGATGACGAGCGCGCGCCGGCGGCTGGCCGAGACGACGGTCGCCCGCGCCGGGCGGCCCGCGAGCCGACGGTCCTGTGTACTCACCACCCGCGCGCCCGGCCAGTGGGCCGTAACGGTCGCCACGGCGTCGGGCGTTACCGCGCCGAGCTTTCCGACCGCCACCGGCGCCGCGATCGTCACGACTACGAGGCGGTCGGGGCTTCGCAGCGCGATCGTGCCGGAGCGGTGGCTCACGTTCCAGCCAGCGGGGATCCGTAAGCTCACGCCGGCGGCGCGGTCGTGGATCGGCGCGGAGAAGGCGGGAAGCAACGGAGCCGCCCGCTTCGCCGCCCCGCCACCACCCGTCCAGTCGTGAAAGGCGGCGAAGAACGCGACTAGTGCGACCGCGGCGAGGGCTGCGGCGAGCGCAGCGAGGCTGCGGCCATTGACCCGCGCGCCGGTTGGCCGGCGCGCGGCGGTCAAGCCTTCTGGCGCTCGAACGTGAGCCGTCTGATCGCCATCCCTGATCCGAGCGAAGCCGCGCCCGCGAGTGCTAGCAGCAAGAGGTCGGTGCCCGTGTGCGGCAGCGAGCCCGGTCCGGATTCGGCCTCAGGCGCGGCTGGCTCGCCCGCGACCTCTGAGCTGAACGAGCCCGTCTCGGCGTCGCCGTTCGACCCTGGACTCGTGCCCGGGGTGCCGGGCGTGCCCGGGGTGCCGGGCGTGCCGGGCGTGCCGGGATTTCCCGGTTTCGACGGAGCTGCCGGTGAAACCGCGTGCGTCTCGGCGGCAGCAGTCGTCGCCTTCAACACCGAGGTGCTTCCCGTTTGGAGCGCGAAGCTGGTGAGCGCCTCGCGCACGTTGTAGGGGACGGTGGCCTGCGGGCCGTTCGTGTCGTTGGCGTTGCAGACGATCGTCAGCAGCGGGCCTAGCGAGAACGTCGTATTCGGCGTCCCGTTCCCGCAGCCAGCCGCGGGAACGGGCAGACCGACGCCAAGTAGGTTGACCACCTGGGAAGAGCTGGTCGAGCTCGGCGTGGCGCCGCGGCACGCCTGCGAGTCACTAGTCGACTCGGCGACGTTCGCAACCGTCGTCCCGCCGGCTGTCACGCCCGCGACGCGCGAATGCCCGTGGGCGCTCTGGCACTTTCCGCTCTGGCTGATGTTGCCATCAGACTCCGCCGCGGTCGCGTGGACGCCGGTCGCGCCACCAACCGCGGCGTTCGCGACCGCGAAGTGGTTGGTAGAACCCGACGAATTGCTCTTCGAGTCGGCAGCGAGCACCTGCAGGCAAACCTGGCCGCCCGAGCCGGAGCAGAGCGCAGCCAGCACCTGCGAGTTGAGCGGATCGGTGACCGCCGTCAGGCCGGCGAGCGAGCCCGTCGTCGTCCGGCCCCCGCTCGGCGTGCTGTCGACGCCGAGCAACTCGGTGCCGAAGAGCGCGGCGATCGTGATGTGGCCGTGATAGTCACCGTTCGAGCCCTGCTCGCCACGCGAGCGCCCGACGACGATCTCGTTGCTGCCGCCAGCCGGGTTTCCGCTGAGCGGGCCGCCCCCAGTCGTCGACTGACCGGTTCCGACCGTGGCGACGGTGCCCTGACCGTGTGGCCCCGTGCCGTGCAGCGGCGGGGTGTAAGCCGGGCCCGCGGCCGCCGCGGCCGCCGGGGCGCCGGTGGACGCGGGCGAACCTGCGCCAGACCCTACGCTCGCCGACCGAGTTGGAAGCGGAATGCCGAGTCGGGCCAGGGGCTTCTGGACGGTCTGCCCGACCTGGGAGCCAACGATGTTCGGAGGGAATCGCGGATCACCCGCGCTGAGATCTGGAAGAGCAGCCAGCACGATCGCGGCCGCCACCATGACGGTGACCGTTCGCGGGCGCGTGGGCCCAGCGCATCTCCGCATTGCAACCTCCGCCTCCTAGGAACCCAAACCCAACCGCCGAGTCGTACATACCCGGCTGGCAGATCCTGAACCCTCGCGGGCCACCCGAGTCGCAATGTGATACTGAACTACCGCCGAAATACCACGGGAATGACACGAGGACGCGGATCCAAGGACCTCTGCTGACCGCAGGCCGCCTTCCGTCTGCTGATGGCCTGATGATCCTCGGGCCACGTTGCGCCCACTCTCGGCGGGGTGGAGTGATCAGATCGCCGAGGGCCGGCTTGTCACCTGCCGATGCGGCATGGCGTCGGGCTCTCGGCATTGGTTCGAGACGGTCGCGTCTGGTTCGATAATGCCGTGCCCACCCGGTTCATCGACATCGACATGCCCGAGGAGTTCGTGCTCGAGTGCCTCACGCCCGAGGGCGACTGGATCGACTGGGGGCTCTATCGCGCCGGCGACTTCGAGCGAGGTGAGGACGCCCTCTACGTCGTGCATGGTTTCGGCAGTCCGCTGTGGCTCAGGTGCCTGCGCCAAGACGGTTCGGTGATCTACGTGGTCGACGGCGGTGGCGACCCGTTCACCTATCGGCTCGTGCCGTTCCCTAGCGAGACGTACCCGGGTCGGACTTAGCGATTGGGTCGCATACTGCTCGCTGGGTCGCCGAGCTTCAGGAAGGTACTTCGGAGGCCACGAGCAGAGCGCGTCACGCGGTAGCCGCCGCTCGGGGCCACTCCGGATGACGGACGGGCCCGTCAGCGTGGGTCGCCGTCAAAACGATAAAACGCCGCCGTAGCGGGGCATTTCCTAGCGCGCCCGAGAGGATTCGAACCTCTGACCTTCGGTTCCGTAGACGTACGCCGGAAGCCCGCTAGCAGCCGGGATAGACCGGGAAAGTTCCGCGCCTCGGACCCGCAGGTTTGCGGTGCGGGAAGAAGTACGTAAAGCGCTGGTACTCGAATGGACTGAGGTCGAGGAAGGGACAAGCCAACCTGTTCCAGCCCAGGACTTCCTCGACCTGTCCGTTTCTGCGCCCGCACGATGACGAGGCGTCCCGTGGCCGTCGCGTGCCCCCGGCCCCGGACCGGGTCACTCCCCGTCGGCAGGAGCGTCCCCCACAACATCTGGGGAGTAAAGGAGCGTCTCCAAGTCAGACACTGTTTGCGCGCGCAACGGGGAGACCAGTAGTCAACGGCGCAACGCCGAGGCCACCAGATCCTGGGAGTTGCACACGAGCAGCCGTTCGCCGGGGCCGTTGCTGCGGCCCCGGCGATCCGACACCGGCGAACGGCGTTTCAGCCGGTGAAGCGGGGAGCGGCCGGCGCGGCACGCACCCTTACTCGGGTGCTTGCGGCGCGATAGCCGCTCTTGGACGCCCGTGCGGTGTGGAACCCAGCTCGCAGCGAGACGCAAATCCGCGCGCGTCCGGTGTGGGAGGTGCGCGCCGTGCGGTGCGCGAAGCGAACCGTCGCACCTGAGACCCGATGACCGGATGAGCTGACCGTGAACGTGTAACACGTCGTGTGACCCGCGCGGGGGTTGCGCGGTGAAACCGACAGCTTGAGCCTGCGGACCACTGGCGCTGGGTTGGCCTTCGTCTTGAATGTGCGATCGACCCCGACGGCCGATCCGTCCACGTTCTGCGCCGTCAAACGGAAGTGATACGTCGTGTTCGCCTTCAACCCCTTGATCCCGGCGAACACCGCCTGCGCGGTCATGCCCGACCCCGGGTCGGTCATGCCCGACCCGGCGCTCTGGGTCGGAGTAACCGACCCATAACTCGTTGAAGTGCCGAACTGGAAGCGATACGTCGCCGCGAGCCCCTGCGGATTGATTGACCCGTTGAGCTTCGCCGAGGACGTGGTGACCCCCGACGCCGCGTTCGTCACGACCAACGGGAGCGCCTTCTCATACGCGCCGATATCGCACACCGAATTCTGCGGCCGCGTTACCCCGCGCTGGTCGGTCGCCGGGCACAATGCGTTATCGGCAGAATCAATCGCCGGGCTACCGCTCAACAGACGCAACGTGTCCGTCGGGCCGCCGTTATCCGCAAGCGAACCGAGCATCGGATCGGCGTGCTTATCAGCCGACCCGTTGAAGCACGTGCTGTCCGAGTCGAGGTTGACACCCGCGCGCGACAGGAACCCCTGGCTCCTCGCGTGACAGTCCGAAGGAGTGTTCTTAGCGATGATCGTGTTCTCGAACACCGGAGTCGCTTGTTCGCTCCCGTACAACTCGACGCCGCCGGCGTCGGTCGGGTTCGTCGATGCAACTCCGGAAGTGTTTGTCACGCGATTGAAAGCGATCGTGTCGTTGCTGAACGTCACATTGCCGCTGTCGATCTCTATCGCACCGCCCGAATCGCCTCCCGTCGTGCCAGGGCTTCCGCTCTGCGCGACGTTATTGACGATGCTCGTGTTGACGATCCGCCCGTCGCCACCGTCGAAGTCCATCCCCCCACCGAAAGACCGCGCGGTATTAGCGCTGATCGTGCTGTTGCTCACCAGCAGCGACTGGCCACTGCTGCTGTTGTTGTGGATACCTCCGCCCGAGTCCGCGCTGTTGCCCGTGACCGTGCTCGCATCCAGACTCAGGATTCCGTCGTTCTCGATTCCGCCGCCGCCATTGCTAGTCGGCTCGGCCCCGCCGGTGATCGTCACGCCCGAGATCGACGCCGACCCAGCCACCTGGCGCGTTTGGACCTGCAAGACACGGTCGATGCCACCGCCGTCGATCGTCGTCGAGCGCGCCCCAGCACCGGTCAGCGCCAGCGCGCCGCTCGCCACCCCGTCAACCGACCCCGTGATATCCAAGTCGCCGGTCTGGTCAGCGTCCTCACGCGTACCGGTGATCGTCAGCGTGTAATGCCCGGCAGGCACGCTCACCGTGTCATCACCCGGAGTCTTGTTCGCCTTGTCGATCGCTTGACGCAAACCGCAATCCGCAGGCGCGCCCGCGCACTCCGCCCCAAGAAGCGCCGTCGGGGCGTTGTCCGCCGTCGTATTCACCGTGAAAGTCGCAGCCTGAGCAGCCACCGACCCCACCAGCAACACCACGACAGCCAACCCCGCAGCCAACACAAAACGCCGAACCCCAACAAGACCCATGAACAACGCAACCCTCCAAGCCGAAACCAAATTAAACGCCGGCGACACCAGCGCGAACCCGACGCCACCACCGAAAGCCGCGATCCTAGCTCAAGCCAACGACAGCAGGGCCGCATCAGGCCCACCGTCTACCCAGACGGTCAACGCAGGTCCGGTCCTCGCCCCGTTGAACGCTTCCGCGTAATAGAGGCTGCGGGCAAGCTGGAGCAGCGCTTGGTACCACGAGCATGTCTAAAGCGGCGAGAAGCCCGTCACGACGGGAAGCGGCCGAATGGCGAGACCCGGACTCGAACCGGGGACACCACGATTTTCAGTCGTGTGCTCTACCAACTGAGCTATCTCGCCTGATGAGGAGGCGATGGTAACGCGCAGAAGTGCGAAGATCCCGGGCGTGCTCTCGCCACTCCAGCAGGCCCGGGGGATCGCTCTCGGTCGCGCGGCGCTCGGGCTCACTGCGCTGGGCGTTCCGCGCCTGACCGGCCGCCTGCTCGTCGGCTCCGACGGCGGTCGCGCCTCGGTTCGTCTCTACACGCGCGCGATGGGTGTGCGCGACTTGGCCGTCGGTGCCGGAGCGCTCGCCGCGCTGCGGGTCGGAGACCCCGTCTCGCGCTGGCTCATGGCGGGCGCTCTCTGCGATGCGGTTGACACCTTCGCGATCGGCACTGCGGGCGACGCGGTCCCGGCACCGACGCGCGTCGGTGTCACGGCGATGGCGGCCGGCGGCGCCGTGTTCGGCGCTGTGCTCTCCCGCCGCGTTCCCTGACGCCGTGGCCGGGAGCGAGGGGCAGGCCGAAGCTCAAGTAGCCGCCGATCCGGCTGCGTGCGTTGCGGTGCTCGAGGACTTCGAGCGCTACCCGGACTGGCAGGAGCTGATCGACGAGGTCGAGGTGATCGAACGCGACTCCGATGGCCGCGGCACGGTGATCGAGGCGGTGACGCGGCTCGCAGTCAAGACATTTCGCTACCGCTTGGTCTATGAGCACGCTCCGGGACGCATGCGCGCGCGCCGCATCGGCGGTGACTTCAAGCATGTCGAGCTCGAGTGGCGGATTGACGCCGGGCCTGACGGCGGATCCCACGTCTCCTACGCGTTCAAGGGCGAGGCCAGCTGGGCGCTCGACCGGCTCTTGGCGCCGGTACGTGACGCCGCGCGCCGGGAGATGGTCGACGACGTGGTTGCGAACTTGAAGGAGCGCGTCGAGAGCTGACTCAGCGCCAGCGCCGCAGCATCGACAACGGATCGATCGGGTGGCCACCGGACTGCCAGCCGCCGACCCAGATCTCAAAGTGGAGGTGAGCGCCGAACGAGGCGCCGGTGTTCCCGACCATCCCGACGGTCTGGCCGGCCCGCACCGAAGAGCCAACACGGACAACCGCGCTATGGAGCATGTGCATCAGAACGTAGTCGCGACGATCACGACCGTGGATGACCACGTAGTTGCCGGCTCCGCCGGCCTGATACGAGGCGTTGAGCACCGTGCCCGCGACGGGTGAGACTAGGCGCGTGCCTTCGGCGGCAATGACGTCCTGACCCTGGTGCGTGTGGCCGCGGCGCGGTGCACCGAAGCGGCCTTCGGCGCTGCCGAAGTTGAACGCTCCGCGGATAGGAAAGACGCCGCTCGGGGCCGGATGCGGTTGCGGCTTGGGCTTGGGACGCGGTCGCGGCTTGGGCTTGGGGCGCGGTTGCGGCTTGGGCTTGGGCTTGGGGCGCGGCTTGGGCTTGGGCTTAGGGGCAACGCGCGGCGCTGCGCCGACATCGGCGCCGCCCGAGGTCGCAGACTCGTGCAGGATGGTGGGCAGTCCGGCTCCGCCGCTGGTGTCGGCCCGAGCCGAGCCCAGGGGCAGCAGCAGGGCAGCGACCAGCGCGAGTAGGAGGGTACGGCGAAGCCGGAGCATCTCCGACCCTCTCTCGGCACATAATGGGGGTGGGCGTAGTCACGAAACGCGCGTTGCGCAGGTTTGCGCCACCAAACCTTCCGGAGCTAGCTCAACATGCGCCGCAGCAACTCAAGCGCTCCGGCCTTGGCCAGCGGCTCGTTGAGGTTGCCGCACTTGGGCGACTGCACGCACGAGGGGCAGCCGGACTCGCACCGGCATTCCTCGATCAGCCGCGCGGCATCGCCCACCAGCGCCTCGAAGCGGGCAAAGCCCTGGCGGGTGATGCCGACGCCCCCGGGGTGCCCGTCGTAGATGAAGATCGTCGGCCCGAGCGTCTGCTGGTGGCCGTTGGTCGAGAGGCCGCCGATGTCCCAGCGGTCGCACATCGCCAGCAAGGGGAGCACGGCGATCTGCGCGTGCTCCATCGCGTGCAGGGCGCCAAGGATCAGCTCGCGGGGGAAGTCCTGCTCGGCGATCAGCTCGTCGAGCTCGAACCACAGGGCCTGGGTCGAGTAGGTGCTGGCGGGAAGGTCGAGGGTGTGGAAGTCGAGGACCTCGTGGTCGGAGAGGCTCTTGCGCTGGTAGCCGAGCACCTGATCGGACACCACGACCTGGCCGAACGAGAGCCGCACCCCCATCGTCTCGCGGCGCTCGATCAGGCGCTCGATCATGGTGTCGGTCTCGCGCTTGGGCTGGGTGAACCAGTCGCCGGAGAAGGGCTTGATATGCGCCTGGTGTTCGTCGAGCAGCAGCGCGGAGACCTCGTAGGAGCGCCCCATATGCAGGTAGATCGCACCGTCATGCGCGGTGCTGAGTGCGCGTGAAGCCTCAAGCGTCCCGATGAGCTCGCCCGACTCCACCTCGATGAGCGTCACCGCGTCGCGCGAGGCCGAGCGCAGCGAGACCTTCGCGGCGGGGAACTCTTCGGGATGACGCAGGCCGAACGCGCCGCGCCGCTCCCGCAGCTCACCCGCCGCGACGAGCCGCTCGGCCCGCTCGCGCCACAACGGTCCGAGGAACTCCTCGTCGGCCGGTCCGAGGGGGCCCTCGTGCGCGGCACAGACCAGGTGCGCGGAGTGGATCTCCTCGCTCTCGAAGTCGAGGATCGCCGACTCGACCGGCTTGGAGAGGAACTCGTCGGGATGACGGCAGAAGAACTGGTCGAGCGCGTCCTGGCCGGCGACGTAGACGGCAAGGCCGGCGCTGCGCCGCCCCGCCCGGCCCCACATCTGGCGCAGGCTGGCGACGGTGCCCGGGAACGTGACGCAGATCGCGGCGTCGAGTGAGCCGATGTCGATGCCGAGCTCGAGCGCGTCGGTGGCCACCACGCCGAGCAGCTCGCCATCCTGCAGGCGGCGCTCGAGCTCCCGGCGCTGCTCGACGGTGTAGCCCGCGCGGTACGGCGCGATGCGGTCCGCGAGCTCGGGGTCGTCGGACAGGCGCTCGCGCGCGTAGCGAGCCATCAACTCGACCGCCTTGCGTGACTTCATGAAGCAGATGGTCCGTGCGCCGGCTCGTACTAGCTCGGCCAGCGCCTCGGCGGCCTCGGCGAGCGGCGAGCCGCGCGTGCCGAGCGCCTCGTCGAGTAGGGGCGGGTTCCACATAGCTATGCGGCGCTCGGCGCGCGGGGCGCCGTCACGGTCGACGAGCGTGAAGTCGGGCAGGCCGGTGAGCCGCTCGGCGAGCTCGACCGGGTTGGCGATCGTCGCCGAGGCGAGCAGAAAGCGCGGCGTCGTGCCGTAAGCGGCGGCGAGGCGGCGCAGGCGGCGCAGCACGTTGGCGACGTGCGAGCCGAAGACGCCGCGGTAGGAGTGCGCTTCGTCGACCACGACCACCGCGAGGTTGGCCAGTAGGTCGCCCCAGGCGCGATGGTTGGGCAGGATCCCCATGCTCAGCATGTCGGGGTTGGTGAGGATCGCGTTTGAGCGCCGGCGGATCGCCGCTCTTTCCGAGCGAGGTGTGTCGCCGTCGTAGATCGCCGGCCGGATCCCGGGGAGGCCCAGCTTCGCCAGCCCGCGGGCCTGGTCCTGGGCGAGCGCTTTTGTCGGATACAGGTAGAGCGCCCTCGCGTGGGGCTCGGAGAGCAGCACGTCGAGCGTGGGCAGGTTGAAGCAGAGCGACTTGCCCGAGGCGGTGCCCGTGGTGACGATCGTCGGCCCCGCGAACCCGGCCCGCATCGCTTCCTCCTGGTGGGAGTGGAGCGAGTCGACACCGGCCTTGGCGAGGCCGGCGCGCAGCGCGGGGTGAAGGTCGGCAGGGACCGCGACGCTCTGTCCGTGCCGGGCGGGCACGACCGACTCGTGTACCAGGCGCTCGTCCTGGCGGCCCACGGAAAGGAGCTCGTCCCAGGGCGCGATGGTGAGGGACGACGCCATGAGTCACGATGCTACGCAGCTGATGCGCTGCCTCTATGTCGATCTCGACGGAACCCTGCTCGGGCCGGACGCTTCTTTGCTGCGCGACGGCGAGGGGCGCTTCGAGTTGCTCGGCGTGCGGGCGCTCGAGGCTTGCTTCCGCGCGGAGGTGGAGGTGGTCATCTACTCCGGGCGCCGCCAGGCGCAGGTGGCCGAGGACGCCCGTTTGATCGGCATGCGCTCATACGTGTTCGAGGCGGGAGCCGGTCTCGTCCTTGACGGCGAGCTCGAGTGGCTCACCGGCGGGATCGTCCCTGGTGAGAGGGGATCGATCTTCGAGCAGATCGAGGCCTCGGGCGCTCCGGCTTTGCTACTCGAGCACTACGCGGGCCGGCTCGACTACCACGCGCCGTGGCACTTGAATCGCGAGGTCTCGCACCTGTTCCGCGGCGAGGTTGACGCTGTGGAGGCCGACGCGCTCCTGCGCGAGCACGGCCACGAGCAACTGCGACTGGTCGACAACGGCAGCCTGCACGGGATGCACGCGCCCGAACGCGGCTACCACCTGGTGCCGGCCGCCTCCTCGAAGGTCGCGGCGGTGGCCCGGCACATGCAAGCGCGAGGGTTCGGCCCGATTGACTGCGTCGCGGTGGGCGACTCGCGGGAGGATCTGGGCGCCGCCGACGTGGTCGGCGCCTTCTGGTTCGTCGGCAACGCGGTGCAGCGCGATCCCACTCTGCGCGGAGCGGTCGGGGGCCGCGCGAACGTGCGCTTCGCGGAGGCCGGCTACGGGGCCGGGGTCTACGAGGCCGTGATGACGACGCTGGCCCAGCGGCGCGGGGTCTGAGCCACTAGCCGGCCTTGATGCCCGTGGCCGCGGGACCGTCCGGGATGGAGGCCTCCTCGGCGCCGACGCGCTCGACCTCGCTCTCGGCGATTCGCACCATCTCCGGAGCCCACGAGCGCGAGTCGCGCTCGGTGACGAGCGGGACGATGCTGCGCAGCGCGAGCAGGGCGCGGATCCACCCGGGCGCGACTACGGTGCGCGCGCGGCTCTCGACTCCGGCGACCCGCGCGTCGACAGCATCCTCAAGCGGGTAGGTCCTCCCCATCGGGCCCTTGAGCTTCGAGCGGAAGAAGCGGAACGCCGGGTGGGCTTCGGGCCCGCGGACGATGTCCGTGTCGATCCAGGAGAAGTACGCGACGCCGACGTCGACGCCGGAGGGCCCAACCTCAACGCGCAGCGCGTTGCAGAACGCCTCGACGCCGGCTTTGCTCGCCGCGTAGGAGGCCATCCCGGGAGCGTGCGCGATGGCGGCCAGCGAGGCCACCGAAAGGACGTAGCCGCGACTCGCGATCAGGTGCGGGAGGGCGGCGCGGACGGTGCGCCAGACGCCGATGAGGTTGACGTCGATGGTCCGCTCGAAGGCGACGGGGTCGATGGTGCGGACGGTTCCGATCGCCGCAACGCCCGCATTGGCGATCACGACGTCGATGCCGCCGAGGTGCGCCGCGGCCGCCTCGACCGCGGCCTCGAGCGCGTCGCGGTCGGTGACGTCGGCTTCGAAGGCCTTGCTGTCGGGCCCGCAGCCCGCGGCCACCTCGCACAGCAGCTCGGGCTCGAGCCCGACGAGCGCGATCTTCGCCCCCCGCCGCGCGAGCGCGCGGGAGACGTCGGCGCCGATGCCCCGCGCGGCGCCGGTAACGAGGATTCGCTTGCCGTGAAGATCGATGGGTGCGCCCTTGGCCATGGCAACGGACGCTACCGATCGCGGGCAAAGAGCGCGCGCATACGAGCCCAGCCGCGGCGCCAGAACCCGCGCTGAGGCGCGCGCCAGCGGGCAGGCGGCGGGACGGTCGCCCGCACGAGCGCGACCCACTCCTGCAGGGGCAGCTCGCCCGTGATGAGCTGGCCGAGGGCGGCTGTGACGGGCGCGTCGACGCCCGCGCGGGCGAGTGCCCGTGCCAGCTGGGGAACGGACTCGAGCGATTCGACCGCTTGGCCGATGCGGACCGGGATCTCGACCGCCGCCACCCCTTCGGCCAGCAGCTCACCGGCTCGGCGGTTACGGCTCTGCGGGGCCAGGGCGGTCGCGACGAGATCACCGGTGCCGGCCAACCCGATCAACGACTCCGGCCGCGCGCCCAGCCCTTCGCCGTAGCGCCAGGCCTCCGCGAAGATGTGGCCCGCCGCGGCGCCCGCGGCGTTCAGCCCCTGCGCCTCGGTTGCGCCCGCCGCCAGCGCCGCCGCGTTCTTGGCCGCGCCCGCCAACTCGACCCCTACGGGATCGTTCGATTCCTCGCACACCACGCCCGCGCGTGTGAAGACAGCGGCCAGTCCCTTGGCGAGCGTCTCGTCGCGCGAGGCGGCGACCAAGCCGGCCCCCTCCCGCACCATCTCGTCGGCGTGCGCCGGCCCGCCGACGCAGGCCACGCGGAAAGCGCCCAGCACCCCGGTCAGGGCGGCGGTCGGAGGCGTGCCGTCGGGCGGCACGAGCCCCTTGGCCAGCGAGACGACGGCGGCACGATCATCGAGGCCCGCGGCGGAAAGTCCTCCGATCACCTCTTCGAGGCCGGAGGAGGGGACCGCGAGGAAGACGTAGTCGGCGCGCGCGAGTCCGCTGCCGACCGCCTCGATCCGCAGGTCGCGTGGCAGTTCGACTCCGGGGAGGTAGTTGCGGTTCTCGCGTTCCTCGCTGAGCGTCTGGCACTGCTCGGGGGTGCGTGTCTGCAGGGTGGTGCGAAAGCCGCCGCGGGCCAACAGGACGGCGACCGCCGTGCCGAACGATCCGGCGCCGATGACGACTGCCCGCCGTGACCCGGGCGCGGGCAGCGAGATATGAATGGACGAGCGGCGAAAGGCAGGCACGAGGCGGCCGAGCCTAACGTCAGATCAGCTCGGCCAAAGCGGTTCCGGCCGCCTCGAGCTCGGCCGGCGTGCCCGCCTCGATGATCGCGCCGAGGTCGAGGATCCGCTGCTCGAACGGGTCGAGCTCGTTGCGCCCGGTCACGGCGTGAGCCGGCACACCCTTCTGCCGGGCGCGGGTGGCGATCTCTCCGGCGATCTTGCCCTGGAGCGTCTGCGCGTCGAGCTGTCCCTCAGCGACCAGCACCGCGCGGGCCGCGAGCATGCGTGCGTCGAAGCCCAGTGCACTCAACACGAATGCCGCCCCTGACTCGAGGCGAGCGCCGTGCGCCGCCCACAGGCCGCCGGCCAGGCCGCCTGCCGCGCCGGTGAAGGGGACCCCGCGGGGATCCCGCGGCAGCTCGCCGGCCAAGCGATCGAGCCGGGTCGCGAGCCGGCCCACCGCGGCCGCGTCGGCACCCTTCTGCGGGGCGAACACCCGTGCCGCGTCTTCCCATGGCGTGCGGACGTCGCACAGGACGACGAGCTGCGCGCCGCCGAGGCCGCCTCCTTCGGCGATCGCTTCGAGCGCCCCGGCCCCGCCGTCGGTCGTCGCGCTCCCGCCGGCCGCCACAAACACCACTTCGGCTCCGCTTGCCGCCGCGGTGAGAATGAGCTCGCCGGTGCCGCGCGAGGTCGCCGCCTCGGCATCGCGTTCGTCGGCGCGCACCAATCCGAGTCCGCTCGCCGCCGCGACCTCGACCAGGGCGCCCGCTCCCTCCTCGAGCAGGGCGTAACCGGCGCGCACGGGCCCGCCGAGCGGCCCGGTCACCTTGGTCCCGCCCGTCTCCCCGCCCAGAGCGAGTAGGAGCACTTCCAGCGTGCCCTCGCCTCCGTCGGCCACGGGGCAGAGGTCCACGGCCAAACCGGCTGCTTCGAGGCCGCGC
The DNA here is from genome assembly GCA_038200435.1 of Solirubrobacterales bacterium. Classification (GTDB taxonomy): domain Bacteria; phylum Actinomycetota; class Thermoleophilia; order Solirubrobacterales; family Solirubrobacteraceae; genus JBBPXY01. The sequence goes on along the minus strand of JBBPXY010000051.1, from coordinate 8,933 downwards.
CCGAGCGCTGCGGCAACCTCCGTCGCCCGCAGGGTTCCCTTGAACGAATCGGGAGCAACGAGGATGGGCGGCACGGGGACAGCATGGCCAAGACGGCGTAGCACTTGTGCTACGGTCGAGCCATGCCCAGCGACGAGATCCCCGTCCGTGAGCTGCGAAACCACACCGCCGACGTACTCAGGCGTGTAGAGCGCGGAGAGAGGCTCCGGGTCACCGTCGACAGGCGTCCGGTCGCGGAACTTCGCCCCCTGGCCCAGCGAACGGCCTGGGTCGCCCGCGAGCGCGTGATCGACAGCCTCGTGCAGGCTGACCCTGAGCTGCGAGCCGCGCTTGACGATGCGATGCCAGACACCATCGATGAGCTTTGAGAGGGCTGCTGGACACTTCGATCTTCATCGCGGACGAGCAACGGCGACCGTTGGCCGTCGATCGGCTCCCAGACGAGGCGGCCATCTCTGTGGTGACGCTTGCCGAGCTCGAGCTTGGCGTCTACCTAGCCGGCGAGGACCCCATTCGTGCAGGACGGATCGCCACTCTGCGGCGAGCGGTTGAGACCTACGTCGCGCTCGAGATCGACGACCGTGTGGCGTCGGCCTTTGCCGAGATCGTTGCCGGCGGTCGCGCTGCCGGTCGCCGGCCGAAGGTCCAGGACGCATGGATAGCTGCGACAGCGCGGGCGCATGACGTTCCTCTCTACACGCAGGACTCCGATTTCGGCGCCTTCGGTGGCCTCGAGGTCGTGCAGGTGTGAGCGCTCTCCGCCGCAGCTCGCTGGAACGGACGATCACCGCGCTCGCGGGCATCGAGCGCTTACCCACCTCTCCCGGTGAGCGCGAAGCGGCGGAGTGGATCGCGCGGGAGCTGCAAGCGCTCGGGTGCCGGGTGCAGATGGAGGACGAGCCGGCGCATGGATCCTTCGCGCGGCCGGTGGGGCTGCTGAGCGCCAAGGGCGCTGCGGCCGGGCTGGCCGCACTCCACGGCCGGCGCTGGGCCGGCGTGGCCGGCGGCGCGCTTGCGGCGGCGGGCATTGCCGAAGACGTCGCGAGTGGGCCGCGCTTCATGCGCCGGTTGCTGCGTCGCCGCCGCACGGTCAACGTCGTGGCCGAGACAGGAGATCGGGATGCCGGCCGGACCCTGGTCGTCCTCGCTCACCACGACGCCGCGCCGTCGGGAGTGCTCTTCAACCAGGCGCCGCAGAAGTGGGTCTGGAAGCATTACCCGGCGCTGATCGACCGCACCGACACGAGCCTTCCGCTGTGGTGGCCGGCGGTGGAAGGCCCGGCGCTGGTCGCCGTCGGCTCGTTGCTCGGCAGCCGCCGCGTCACACGGGTGGGCGTCCGGATCTGCCTGATCACGGTCGCCATTCTGATCGACATCGGGCGCCGCCCGGCCGTGCCGGGCGCCAACGACAACCTCACCGCGGTCGCCAGCCTCGTCGAGATCGCTCGCCGCCTGCAGCAGGATCCCGTCGCGGACCTGCGCGTGCTGCTCGTCTCGTGCGGCTCGGAGGAGTCGTTGCAGGAGGGCATCCTCGGGTTCGCCCGCCGTCACTTCGACAATCTGCCGAAAGCCTCGACCTGGTTCGTCAACCTCGAGACGCTCGGCTCTCCCGAGCTCGCGCTGCTCGAAGGCGAAGGGGTCCTGACCATGCGGGAGTACGACGAGGGGTGGAAGGGCTTCGTCACCGGCGCAGCGGCCGCCGGCGGAGTCAAGGTTCGCCGCGGTCTGCGTTCCCGCAGCTCCACCGACGGCTCGATCACGCAACGCGCCGGCTACCCGACCGTCACGTTCGTCTCCGTGAACGAGTACAAGGCGCTGTCGAACTACCACCTGCCGAGCGACACGCCCGAGAACGTGAACTACGAGACGGTCGGCCACGCGATCGACGCGACCGAGGCGACGATCAGGGCCCTGGCCGCTAGCTGAGCAGCTGGTCGATCGTGCAGCTGCCGGGGTCCTTGTCCTCGCGCCAGCGCTGCACCTTCGCCCCGTGGCGGATGCGGCGCCCGCTCGTATGGTCGAACGTGATCTCCACGACCAGCTCGGGGCGCAGGATGATCCACTCGAGATCCTTGTCGTTCTTCCAGCGGCTGGGCTCGCCCGTACCGCGCTCGCCGGTCTCGTAGGGAGCGAGCCGCTCCACCAGGGCCCGCTTCTCCTTCGCGGTGAAGCCCGAGGAATGGCCTACCTCGGCCAGTCTCCCGTCTTCGCCGTACAGGCCGAGGATGAGCGAGCCGACCGTCCCCTCCTCCTTGCCCGGCCGCCAGCCCTTGACCACGCAGTCGATCGTGCGCACGCGCTTGATCTTCACCATGCCCTTGCGCTCGCCCGAGAGGTAGGGCGCGGCGAGCTCCTTGGCGATCACCCCCTCGGCGTTCTGTAGCCACGGCTGGGCGTCGTCGACATCCAGGGTGAACGGCGTCAGCTCGAGCGGTGGCTCCGGCGCGGTGCCGGTCAACTCGGTGAGCGCGACGCGGCGCTCAGCGAGCGGGCGGTCGATCCACACCTCGTCGTCGCGGGCCAGCAGGTCGAAGGCGATCAGGTGCGCCGGTGTCTCCTCGGCGAGACGGTCGATCCGCGACTTCGCCGGGTGGATGCGCTGCGAGAGGGCGTCGAAGTTCTCGCGGCCGCCCGCGTCGCGGATCACGATCTCCCCATCGATCACGTAGCGGCCTTCCGGCAGCCCGGCGAGCTCCGGGAAGTAGCGCGTCAGAGGCTTGCCGTTGCGCGACTGGAGAGTCACCTCGTCGCCGTCGACGAAGACGATCGCGCGGAAGCCGTCCCACTTCGGCTCGTACGCCCAGCCGTCGCCCTCAGGCAGGGTCTTGGCCGACCGCGCGAGCTGGGGCAGGAAGGGAGGCGCGAGCGGGAGCACGGCGAGGGCTCGCTAGTCCGTGCGAGGAGCGGCCGTCGAGCCACGCAGGCGGTGCAGCACCAGGTCGCTCAACCGGGGCGAGAGCCCGTGCATCAACCCAAGCAGCCGCACCGCGCGGGGGAAGTAGACGGCGCGGGCGTCCGCCTCGATCGCGGATAGCACCTGCTCTGCCATCTCATCGGCCGACGCCGCGTTCGGCCCCCCGCGATACCAGGGCGGCATCGTCGCCTTCTCGTGGTCGTGCAGGGAGGTGGCGATCTCGCCGGGGTAGACGGTGGTGAGCGAGACGCCCGTGCCTGCCAGCTCGTGGCGCAGGGCTTCGGCGAACATGCGCTGGGCGGCCTTGGTGCCGCCGTAGACGGCGGCCGAGGGGAAAGAGCGCACCGCCGCACCGGAGGACACGATCACCACGTGCCCCGAGCCTTGCGCGAGAAGGTGCGGCAGGGCGGCGTGCACGGTGTAGAGCGTGCCCAGCCAGTTGATGCGTGTCATCTCCTCGGCCTGCTCGATAGGCGCGGTGGCGAACGTCTGGTAGTGGGCGATGCCGGCGTTGGCGACGACGACGTCTAGTCCGCCGGCCTGCTCGGCAAAGCGGTCGACCGCCGCCGTGATCGAGTCGCGGTCGCCGACGTCGGAGGGCAGCGGGTGGTGCTCGCCGGGCAGTTCGGCGGCGAGAGACTCGAGCTCGTCCTGCGAGCGGGCCGCCAAGCCGACTGTCGCTCCACGCCGGGCGAACGCGCCCGCCAGAGCCCGGCCGATGCCACGTGAGGCGCCCGAGACGAGGGCGCGGGTGGTCGAGCCGACTTCCATCGTGGACCGATCCTATTCGGCGGCGGCGGATAACCTCACCCGGGTGAGCGCCGAGCCTGCCACGGTCACCGAAGCCGAGGAGGAGTACCTCCAGACGATCTTCTGGCTCTACGAGGCCGGTCTCCCCATGACGGCGGCCAACATCGCCCGCGCCATGCAGCTCTCGGCGCCGACCGTGCACGAGATGGTCGGCCGGCTCGAGCGCGGCGGCTACATCAGCCGGGGCGACGACAAGGCGATCTCGTTCACCGAGGACGGGAAGGTCCAGGCCGAGGAGATAGTCAGCCGCCACCGCCTGATCGAGCGCTTCCTCACCGATGTGGTCGGGGTGCCCTGGGACGACGTGCACGAGGAGGCCGAGCACCTCGAGCACGCGATGTCGCCGCGCTTCGAGGCCTACGTGCGCGCCTCGGTGGGCGATGCGAAGACCTGCCCGCACGGCCACCCGATCGCGGTCGGGCAGCGCATCGCCGGGGTACCGCTCGCCGATTGCGAAGTCGGCGCGAAGGTGAGGATCCTGCGCTTCGAGAACGAGGCAGAGGACTTGCTGCACTACCTCAAGCGCGAGGGGATCGATCCTGGCCTCGAGGGCACGATCGCTTCGAGTGACGAGGAGACGGTCACCGTCGCCCACAACGGGGAGGGTGAGAGCGCGATCACGCGCTCGGTTGCCGAGACCGTCTCGGTGCAGGCCGACCCTTCACCGCCGCCGCGCATCGCGCTGCCCGAGCAGCTCGTGCTCGCGGACGCGCGCTACGGCCGCTGACTTCGGCTAGGCCGCGGCGCCCTCGAGCGAGCGCGCCGCTTCGGCCAGCCGCGAGACGCCTTCCTCGATCTGCTCGGGAGTCACTCCCGAGTATGCGAGGCGCAAGGTGTTCTCGCCGCCCTCGATGAGGAAGTCGGTGCCTTTCACGAACGCCACGTCGCGCTCGGCCGCAGCCTCGAACAGCGCGGCGACATCGGTGCCTTCCGGCATCTCGACCCACATGAAGTAGCCGCCGGAGGGCGCCTCGAACTTCGCTTCGGGGAGCTCGCGCTCGAGGGCCGAGGCGAGCGTCTCGACGCGCTCCTTCAGAGCGGCCTTGACCGTCTCGATGGAGCGCTCGATCGCGCCCGAGCGGCAGAACTCGTTGACGATCGACTGGGCGACCATGTTGGGTGAGATGTAGGCGCCCTGGGCCAGGGACTGGACCTGCTTGATCGTCGCCTGCGGGCCGATCAGGTAGCCGACGCGGATGCCGGGGCACACCGTCTTCGAGAACGACGAGGCGTACACGACCTGCCCGGCGTCGTCCATCGAAAGCATCGTCGGCAGCGTCTCGCCGGCGAACCGAAGCTCGACGTAGGGGTCGTCCTCGAAGATGACGAAGTCGTGCTCCTTGGCCAGCGCGATCAGCTTCTCGCGCTTCTCGCGCGAGGTCGTGTACCCCGCCGGGTTCTGGAAGTTGGGGATGATGTGCGCGAGCTTCGGCGAGGTCCCCGCCGCGATCAGCGTCTCGAGCTCGCCGATGTCGAGCCCGTCCGTGTCGAGCCCGATCGGGTGCACGTCGGCGGCGCGGGCCTGCAGGGCGAGCAGGGTGCGGTCGGAGGTGGGCCGCTCGACCACGACGGCGTCGCTCGGCTCCACGAGGAGGTCGAACAGGAAGGCGTCGGCCTGCATCGAGCCGTTGGTGACAACGACCTGCGCAGGCTCGACACCGTGACGCTCGGCGATCCACTCGCGCAGCGGCCCGTAGCCCGCGGCGGTGCCGTAGGAGAAGGTTCCGGCCGGGTCGGAGGAGAAGGCGCGCTCGGCCGCGGCCTTCAGTCCGTCGACGTCGACGATGTCGAGCGAGGGCGCGCCGCGCGCGAAGGAGATCGAGTCAGCCATGCGGGCGAGGTTAGCCCGCCGGCCCGGCGCCGAGGCGGAGGTCGAGGCTGTCGGCCCGCTCCTCGGTTACTTCGATGGCGAACGGAATCACCCGGTGCAGCTCCCGGACGAGTGCCACGGGCACCGAGAACGTGACGCCGATCTCGGCCCGGCGGCCGTCGAAGGAGTGGATCGTGATGCCCTGGGCACCGCGGATGCGCTCGAGCGCCTGGGCGAACGCGGCGAGCTCGGCGACCTGCGTGAATGGCTCCGCAACGATCGTGAAGGGCCCCGTGACGCCACGCGGCGGCTCGGGTCGCGCATGAACGGGCGGCCACGCCGGCCCGGCCGTGTCCTGCTCGATCTGCGCCAGCGCCGCGGAGTAGCGGTCAAGCAACTCGCGGGCCGACTGGCGCAAGCCGTCGCGCAGCGCCATGAGCTGCTCCGCCTGCCGGTTCAGCGCGACGACCCGCTCGTGAGCCTCGTCGACGATGCGGCTGGCCTGCTCTTCCGCGCGGCCGATGATGGCCAGCGCGAGATCCTCCGCCGTGCGTGAGGGTTCCGCCGGGAGGGAGGGAGCCGGCGCGGAAGGAGCCGACGGGGACGGCGGGGGAGGAGCTGGTGCAGGCGGGCCCGGCAGCGTTGCGGCATCGCCCGGATCGGCCGCCGCGAGCTCCTCCTGCAGCGCCCGGAGCTTGCGATCGATGTCGGCGAGCCCCGTGCGGAGCCCAGGGGCCTCCTGCCCGGCGTCGCTCATCTGCGCCTCCTCGGTCACGCGGGCCAGAGCGTAGATGATTCGGCGGCCCCCGAAATGGGGTAGTGTCAAAAGACACACGGCGCGAGCTTTGCGCCGGCCGGTCTCCGCGGAGTGCCGATGGCGCCCACCGGGTCCGTTCCTAGAGCAAGGTCCCGTCCAGCGCTCTCCGTCCGGAGGGTGGAACCGGGCCCGGAGAGGTCGCTTCCTATGAAGGAAACCGCCATCGGAGGTTTCTACCTCTTCCTGGTCGGGCTGCTCGCCGTGCTCTACGCGATCGGCATCTTCATCGTCGTGCTCGTCGTCGCGCAGGTCGTGGCCGGCTCGTAGGCTCTCGGCCCTAGAGGTTCTAAGAGCCGAGGATCTCGACGGCGATCTCGGCGACCTCCGTCGGGGTGCGGCCGACCCGCACGCCCTTGGCCTCGAGCGCCTCGGCCTTCGCCGCCGCGGTGCCGCTCGTGCCCGAGACGATCGCGCCCGCGTGGCCCATCGTCTTGCCGGGAGGGGCGGTGAAGCCGGCGATGTAGCCAACTACGGGCTTGGTCACATGCTCGGCGATGTAGTCCGCCGCTTCCTCCTCGGCCGAGCCGCCGATCTCGCCGCTCATGACGATCAGTTCGGTCTGCAAATCGGCCTCGAAAAGCTCGATGATGTCGATGAAGCTCGAGCCCGGCACCGGGTCCCCCCCGATGCCCACGATGCTCGAGTTGCCAAAGCCGCCCTGAGCCAGCTCGTTGCCGATCTGGTAGGTGAGCGTGCCCGAGCGGGACACGACTCCGACGTTGCCCTCCTTGAAGAAGGAGGCGGGGATGATGCCGACGTTGGCCTTGCCGGGGGAGAGGATCCCCGGGCAGTTCGGGCCCACGAGGCGCGCGCGCCCCCGGCTCTTCAAGTAGTTGAAGACGCGCAGCTCGTCGTGGGCCGGGATGCCTTCGGTGATCGCCACGATCAGCTCGATGCCCGCGTCCTCGGCCTCGAGGATGGAGTCGGCGGCGAACCTGGGCGGCACGAAGATCATCGCCGTGTTCGCGCCCGTCTCCTCGACGGCGCGGTGGAAGGTGTCGAAGACGGGGACGCCCTCGACGTCCTGGCCGCCCTTGCCCGGGGTGACGCCGGCGACCACGTCGGTGCCGTAGCGCCGGTTGTTCATGGCGTGGAACGTGCCCTCGCGGCCGGTGATGCCGGAGACGCAGAGCTTCGTGTTCTGATCGACGAGGACCGCCATCAGGGAGCCGGCGCCTCTCCGGGTCCGGCGTCGCCCGACGTCATCCCCGCGCCGCCCATGCCCGCCGATGAGTCGGCGAGCTTCACATCGCCGGAGGACTCCCCCGCCAGCTCGACCACGCGTTTGGCAGCGCCGAGCATCGTCGGTTCGGTGAACACGTTGGGCAGGTTCGCCTCGGCCAGCAGCTGCCGGCCCTCCTTGTCGTTGGTCCCGTCCAGGCGCACTACGAACGGCACCTGGGGCGAAATCTGCGCAAAGGCCTCGATGAGACCCTTGGCCACCTCGTCGCAGCGCGTGATGCCGCCGAAGATGTTGAAGAGCACCGCCGTGACGGCCGGGTTGGCGAGGATGACCTCGACGGCGGAGGTGATGGCCTCGGCCTTCGAGCCTCCGCCGGCGTCGAGGAAGTTGGCCGGGCTGCCGCCGGCCTGGGCCACGACGTCGAGCGTCGACATCACGAGCCCGGCGCCGTTGCCGAGGATCCCGACGTTGCCATCGAGCTTGACGAAGGTGAGACCACGCTCGGCCGCCATCTGCTCCTGCGGATCCTCGGCGCTCGGGTTGCGCAGCTTCGCGTTCTCAGGGTGGCGGTAGAGCGAGTTGTTGTCCAGCGTGACCTTGGCGTCGAGCGCCCACACGGACTTGTTGGAGGAGATGATCAGCGGGTTGACCTCGACGAGCGTCGCCTCCTCGGCCACGAATGCCTTGTAGAGGTTGCCCAGCAGCGCGCCCACTCCGCGCACCTCGTCGGCCGGGATGCCGGCGTCGAACGCGAGCCGGCGGGCGTGGAAGTCCTGGAAGCCGAGCAGCGGATCGACGTGGAGGCGGGCGAGCGCCTCGGGGGTCTCCTCGGCCACCGCCTCGATGTCCATGCCGCCCTTGGTCGAGAGCATCACGAGCGGCGCCTTGGCCGAGCGGTCAAAGACGATCGAGGCGTAGTACTCGGAGGCGATGTCCGAGGCCTTCTCGATCCAGACCTCGTGCACGGTGAGCCCACGGATGTCCATGCCGATGATGGCCTTGGCGTGCTCCTCGGCCTCGGCGCGGTCCTTCGCGACCTTGATGCCGCCGGCCTTGCCGCGGCCGCCGATCTGCACCTGGGCCTTGACCACGCAGGGGTAGCCGATCTCCTCGGCGGCGGCGACGGCCTGCTCGACGGTGGTCGCGGGACGCCCGTCGGGAACGGGGATCGCGTGGCGGGCGAAGAGCTGCTTGCCCTGATACTCGAGTAGGTCCATAGGCGGCGCGGCAGGCTATCGCATCGCGCCTGGGAGTCTGCTTCACGGAGTCGGACGCGCCGAATGCGGCCGGCTCGCGGCGCCGGATCACCCCCCGAGATCCTCGCCGATGCGCTGCATCGACTGCGGTCTCGTGCGCCGTCCGGCATCCACGATCCGACCACCTCGGCCCGCCCGCCGTT